>CAIXGW010000018.1 GCA_903919145.1 uncultured Myxococcales bacterium | reverse complement strand
CGGCACTGACCAACTCGGCACTGACCAACTCGGCACTGACCAACCCGGCACTGACCAACCCGGCACTGACCTATCCCGGACTGACAGCCTCTGGCTGGGCAAAGAACGACCAACCACTTCCGGCCCGCCTCTTTCTAGGGCTTGAAACTCAGCAGAACGGACCTTCGGAGGACATCATGGCAGCGACCCTCCCCGCACCGACCAAATCCGCAACACAAGCCCACTCTGCGCCTTCCACCGGCGTCAGATCGGCGGGTCGTGCTGCGCGCCAGGTAGCACAAGAGCCTAGCAAAACGCTAGGTTCCATGGTGTCCCTGCCGGCCAGCGCGCCGCAGTTGGTGGAGTGGGCGCAAGATGACCACGTGGCCCTGGCTGCGATGGATGCGCCCAAGCCCAAGGCGCCGACCAAGGCGGCTGCCAAGCCCAAGGCCACGACCAAGCCCAAGGCCCCGACCAAGCCCAAGCCGCCTGCGGCCACGCCGGGCAAGCTGGTGCCGACCAAAGAGCCCAAAGTGTGGACGCCACCCGTTCTGGGCGCGGTTTCGCCGGGCAAGGGCGGCAATGAGACTTCGCACAGCACCTACGAAGCGGGCAGCCCCGACGTGGCTTACGCCTTCAACATCAAGATTGAAGGCGTGACCTACGGCATGTTCAGCGAGATCGGCGGCATCTCCTGGAAGGCCGAGCCTGTGCCGGTGCGCTCGGGCGGCAACAACTCGTACATGCACAACCTGCGCGGGCCAGGCAAGTTTGAGCCCCTCACCATGAAGCGCGGCTTCTTTGCCGCCTCCGGCGAGTTCTACAAGCTTCTGGAGCTGGGCCTGCAGGGCGCCAAGGTGCCGACCGGTGCGGCCGGGCGATTCCAGCTGACCATCCAAGTGCTGGACCGCAAGTACCAGACTATTGGCAACTACGACTTCCACGAGTGCTTCTTTGTCGAATACACCGGCCCCGCGTTCAACGCCATGGCCGGCCAGGTCGGCTTTGAGCAGATCCGCGTGGCCTATGACTACTTTGAGTACCAGCCGGCCTAGCCCCACTGGTGTTCTGTAGACCCTGGCGATTGGGCATCGGCCCAGCTGAATTGCACCGTTGACCGCGATTGGGAGGTACCCCGTGGCTGAGCACACACCAGAAAAGCAGCAAAGCAGCACGGACGTCGCAGCCGCGACAGATGTGTTTACTTTGCACCATGCGGTGTTGTCCCGCTGGGATGGCGGCAAGGGGCTCGGAGCTGCGCACAGTTCGGCAGGAGCCGCGCTGGTGCATGGGCACGACCGCTGGCTTGGCCAACTCGCCGGCCTCAGTACGCTTGGCGGTGGCTTTGGCCCCGCTGCCTGGAACTTGGCCGCCCAAATGGTGGCCGAGCCGACGCTGTTGTCGCGAATGGGTGCAGACCTGCGGACGCTGCAGGTTGGCGAACTCGCCGACCTTGTTCAGCTCGTCCTGGAAGAAGAAGAGGGGCAGGAAGAAGCTCAGGCTTTGACCGCCGCTATTGCCGCCCAGACTGCCCGTCAGCGCGACCCTGCCAGCAGCTCTGCCAGCAAGGCCAAGTCTGCGGCTGCCCAGGGTACAGCAGGCAAGACGGCCAGAGCCAAGTCTGCCAAGACGTCGGCGCGCCGCGCTCCACCGCACCTCCAGCACAACCTCAAAGAGTTGCGGCGCGTCCTTGCAGACCTGCGCCGGGCCGACCTGGCCAGCCCCGATCAGAGTGGGGTCTTGATGCCCCAGGTGGCTGGGGACGTGGGGCGCGACAGCCCCCAGCAGCCGATCGGTTCTGCAACCGCCGCGGCCGCCGCTCAAGCCGACAAGACCCCGCTGCAGCGCCTCGCCGCCGCTGCACGCAATCCCGCTAAAACCCAGAATCAGTGGGCTAGCCCCTGGCAATCGGTGGGGTCTGCGCATGTGGCCGCCTCGGCGCCCCGAGCTCTGCGGATGGCTGAGCAGGCCGCCGACCTGGCCCTGCTGGATCTCGCCCACGCCGACATGGGGCCCCTGGACACCGCCAGCGCGACGGTACCGGCTCGCAGCCCTTCACAGGCCGGTGCCGGCGCAGCCCAGCAGGCAGGATCCTTGGCTGCCCAGGGCGCTGGGCAGGGCACAAGCTCTGTACTTGGCGCCAGTTCTGTGCGTGGTGCCAACTCCGCGCTGGCCGCCGGTTCCGTGCAAGCCTCTGGTGGTCAGGTCAACGTCCCTGCTGCCGGTTCTGCCGCCGCTCGCCGGTCGGTAGCAGCCCAGGCCCAGGCCTTTGCGGCAGTGCGCCAGCAGTGGATGTCGCAGCAAACGGCGGCGCAGCAGGTTGCCTCTCAGCAGGCCCTGACTCGCCAGGCGGCAGTTCAGCAAGCCGCCAGCTTGCAGACGGTTGCGCAACAGCAGCAGGCGCCGGCAACTGCCGGGCCAGCCCGCGCTTCTCAGGTAGGGGCAGCTCCGACGGCCGCGGCGACGCGGTTGAGCTCGGCTGCGCTACCGGCAGCCTCAGCGGCGGACCGCCAGTTCTCGCAGGCTTCCGGAACGCCACAGTTTTCCGGCATGGCTTCGGCAGTGGGCTATGCCCGCGCCCACCTGCAGCGCCTTGAGCGCGGCATTGCCAAGCTGGCCAGCCGCAGCGCTGCGGTCGGGCAGGGCTTGGCTAGCGGTCAGGGCTTGGCTAGTGGTCAGGGCTTGGCTAGCGGTCAGGGCTTGGCTAGTGGTAGGGGCTCTTCTCCGGCCCAGCTCTCGGCCGCCATCGGCCAGCCGGGTGATTTTGCTGCGGTGGAGGATCGCTCGCAGGCTCTGCTGCCGCGCTGGCAGACCTGGTCCGACCAGACTTCGGCGGCCTTCAGCGGCTTGGCAGCTAGCCGTCCCTACCGCGGCGCGCTGGCCCAGGGTGGCGACGATCGCGAGTCCTTGGCCCTGATGCAGGAATTGGCTGCCGCCGCTGAGGCAGTGGCTGTCGGCAAGCAGCAAGGCGCCGGGGCAGTGGCGGCTCCAGGTCGCCAGCCAGCCAGCACTTCGGTCGGCGCAGGGGCCGCCAAGGTCGCGGGTCAGGCCGCTAGCGGCTCGGCCCAGGCCGCTCAGGCCGCTGCCCGAGCGACCGATGCGGTGGTGCGGGGCAGCCTTGCCCAGGCGGCGCGGCAGGCGTCGTTGACGCAGCTGCCCTCTTGGATCGCGCCTCAGGCTTCGCGCAGCGCTGCGCAGCGGGCTTCAGCAGCGACAGCTGTGGGCCAGGGCGCTTCTGCAGGCCAAGGTGCTACGGCAGGTCGGTCGCTGGCGGATGCCGGCGCTTCGCTGTGGGCCAGAGCCGTCGGCGGAGTGCCCGGCCTGTCTGGTGCGGCGGTGGCGGGTTTGGCAGAGCGCTTTGTGAACCGCAGTATGCTCGGTCAAGAGCCCGGTCAGGCTCTGGCAATGGCTCAGGCCTTCGCCCAGACGTCTGGTGCCGGTTCGCTGCAGAGCGCCGAGCTGCGCCAGGGATCGCGGGCCCCTCAGGGACTTGGAATTCGGCAGATCATGCGGGCGGAGGCCGGCTTGTCTACCGGCGCCGAGGGCCTTCTTTCCTCAGACCAGCGCTTTGCCCTTGGCGGCGGCGCCCGGGTGGCTGCGGGTCGCACCGCCGCTGCGGGTCGCGAAGCGCCGGGCGAGTGGTTGGTGGCCGGCGAAGAGATCGAAACAACAGCGGATCGCGGAGCGCCGGCACGGGCTTCGGGTCAAGGTGCTTCGGGTCAGGGTGCGTCGGGTCAGGGTGCGTCGGGTCAGGGTGCGTCGGGTCTGGCCGGTGCCGCCGATCAGGGCCGCGCAGCTGGCAGTGCCTCGGCTCGCTCGGGCCAGCGCCTGGGCGCCGCGCCGGCCGCAGCTGCCGCAGCTGCCGCTGTAGCGGCCGTCAAGCGCGCCCAGCGCCAAGCTGTGGCGGGGATTCGCAGTGCAACAGCTGCCAGTGGCCGCGGGCCTTCGCTCCTGCAGTCCCTGGCTGGTCTTGGCGAACTTGGAGTCCTGGCGCCCGCCCCTGGCGGCCGGTCGGATGCTCTGACGCCGTGGTTGAGCAAGCGCTTGGCGCCCCAGCAGAGCTTGGCCAGCGCCAGCGACGCCGGGGCCGGCGAGCTGCTGTCCTTGGGAGAAGCCGATGCCGCGCAATTGGCGACCGGTGACTCGCCAAGCCAGCTGTCCGGCCGGGCTGCCCGCAGCCCTGTTCAAGGCACTGCAGCCGTGGCTGCCGCAGCCAAGAGCAGCGCCGGCTCCCAGGCCGGTCGCAACCGCGCCGGTGGGCTAGCGGATCTCCGCGCAGCTGCGGGAACCAAGTCGGCATCGGCTGCGGTAGACAGCATGACGCCGCAGGCGCTGCGGACGATTCTGCAGGCCTTGGGCGAGAGCACAGTGCCGGCAGAGCGCGATGTAGCTTCGGCGTTTACCGCCAAATGGCTCGGTCGTGTCGATGTGGCCGGCAAGGTGCTGCGGCGGATGGCTGCCGATGCTACGCCTGCCGGCGAGCTGCTGGCGATGCGCGATGGCGCTGGTGAGGCTCAGCCGGCGGCGGCGAGCGCAGCGGCGCGGGCTACGGGACGGGCGGCGCAAGCCGGCTCCACCCGCGACCTGGCCGGTGCAGCCACCGCGGCAGTGCAAGGGGACTCCGTTGTACTGAGCGGTTTTGCGGCGCTGGCCGCGTTGGCCGCCGGTGACTTTGGGCAGCGGCCTGCAGCGCGCCAGATGGCCAGCCAGGACGTTGAGCGCACCATGCTGGCTCCCGCGGCGGACAGCGACGGCACCGGCCCGGCCGCCAGCTCTGCTCAGGCCTCTGCGGGTCAAGGCAAAGTCGCTGCGACCAAGCCTGCTGGCGCCGCGAGCTCGGCTGCCGCGTCGCGCAAGTTGGCTGCGGTTAAACTGCATGAGTTCTCGCCCCTTGGCTTGCGCCGCGGTCGCAATCTGCTGGGACAGCAGCGCCGCTCCGGCGGCTGGCTGCACACCACCCAGCGCGGCCAGCAGGCGGCAGCTCGCTCGCTGGCTCGGCTGGCCGGATCGCGGGTGGGCTACGGTGCGGCGGCTCTAGGCGGTGGCGATCTGCTGGGTCTTGGCCAGGCGGACAGCGAGATGTTCTTTGGCGACGGCGCCCCGTCTCCGTCTGCGGTGCGCGGAGCCGATCGGCTCAGCCAGGCCGTGTTCGCACGGCGCAGCCAGGGTCGTCACGGCGCTTCGGCGGCGCCGCAGGCCGCGATGCCGGCGTTTGACGGCGTCCCGGTCATGCCCAGTGAGTTCCGCGCGGGTGACAACCCGGCCGCCGCCATGCACGCCGCAATGGCTGCGTCGGGCCGCAGCGGCGGTGCGACGGCAGCGATCAAGAGCACGCAAGCGGCGGCCATGACTCGGGTGTTGTCAGTGACTGCGGCCCCATCGGCCAACGTCTTGCCCTTGGTCGCCCCGGCGGCCCAGGCGCTGGTCTCGGCAGCGGCGGCCAAGCCGCTGTCGGAAAGCATCGTGACCAGCGGTGCAGATCCGACAGTGGGAATGCCGATCAGCGGCGTCGGTGGCCACAAAGCCGGTAAGGGCGGTGGCGGCGGTGAAAAAGAGCGCGCGGCTGCAGAAGAACACAGCAGCAACGTGCAGGATTTGGAGGCCTTGGCGATGAAGGTCGCTAGGTCTGTGATGGTGCGGATCAAGCGCGAGCGCGAGAGAAGGGGGCTCCATGTCTGACCCAACGAAGGCCCGGATTGAGGTTTACGCGGATGATGCCTCCAAAGGGGGCTTCAAGCCGAGTTTTTCCGAGTTCATGTTCAACCCTGAAGCGGTTCGCGTCACCAAGTCGACGGCACCGAAGCAGGCGCGGCAAGCGGGACGCAGCGCTCCCAAGCACCAGTTTACGACGGGCAACCCGGCGCAGCTGGAGTTTGGCGAGCTACTGTTTGACTGCTTTGACAAGCGCGAGAACGTGTACGTCAAGCATGTTCAGTGGTTTGAGCAACTGCTCAAGGCCAATGAAAACCTGCACCGCCCGCCGCGGGTGGTGTTCCTGTGGGGCTCAGGTTGGTCGGCGGAAGCCAGCACCAACAAGGTCAACACGGGCATGTGGTTTGTCACTGGTCTGGACGTCAATTACACGATGTTCCTGCCGGACGGTACGCCTGTTCGCGCGACTTGCAAGCTGACGTTGGCCGAAGAGCCGGCGGAAAGCGAGACCAAGTCGAGCCCCGACACGGCGCACGTCCACTTGGTAGGCCGCGGCGATACCCTGCAGGGGATCTCCAGCCGTGAGTATGACGACCCGGGCGAATGGCGGCGCATCGCCTACGCCAATGGCATTGACGACCCGCTCAAGCTCACGCCCGGCCGGCGCTTGCTGATCCCGCCGATCATCAAGTAGTCCGATTGGTTGGGCCGGCGCCTCGGGACGCACCCCCGCGAGCGCCGCGATCAACCGCAGCCATGCTTGGCTTTGGCCGTTCGCCGGTGTCAGCTAGGGCAACGCTGTTTCGGAACCGGCCCGTCAGCCCAGGGCTAAGGGTCTTCAGCTGATCCGATCGAGCGACCCTCTGGCCACGGGCCCCAGGGCGCCGCGATCGCGTACAATCAGGTCGGTCGCCCCGGGTGGCAGCAGCAGCGGCGAGCCGGCCTTTTAGGACGAGAGCTTGCGTGCCACCCAGCAGGCGCAGCGGAACTGAGAAAGAACACGGGATTTCTTCTCGGGCCCCAAGGGAGTGTCGTCATGGACAAGAACGTCGCCAGCCTGACCGTCAAACTTGCAGGCAGCACTGCCATCCAGACCGACACCGGCAATTCGCTAGAGACGCGCGCTGGCGAAGGCATTGTGGCGGTCACGGTGGACTTGCGGCTTGATCAGCCCGACATGTTCTCTGTGGAATACGACATGATGAAGCTCGAAGAACTCGACCTCATCGACACCTTCAAGCCGGGCACCGAGGTCGAGATCGGCCTTGGTCTGGACGCCGCCCAGACGCTGATGACCGGCGAGATTACCTACATAGAGCCCAGCTTTGATGTGGAAGCCGGCTACCACACGACGATCTCTGGCTACCACAAGATGCACCGCTTGACCCGCGGCCAGCGCTCCAAGACCTGGGGCGATGGTCTAAAGCCCAGCATCTCGCCGACGACGCCGATCTCTGACGTCATCAACAACTCCAAGGCCAACGAAGGCGGCAAGACCAGCGACAAGATGAGCGCCGGCGCGCTGGACTCGGCGTCGGTCAAGCACCACTACGTGCCGCAGCTGAACATGAGCGATTTTGAGTTCTTGCAGGCGGTTGGTGCCAGTCTTGAGATGAAGGCCGGTGACGACGGTGCCACCAAGGTCACCTTTCGCAAGCCCGATCCGGCGTCGGCCCCGGTCATCAAAATCGCCCGCGAGCGCAGTGGCCAAGGCGGCTCAGGCGATGCCAAGCCGTTTCTGCACCTGCAGTTCCGCATGTCGACCGTGCAGCAGTACGCCGCCGTCGAGGTGCGCAGCTGGGACTTTGTGACCAAGAAGAACATCGTGGCCAAGGTCACGTCTTCGACCTACAGCTTTGACGGCTCCAAGGGCCACTCAGAGACGGGCACCGGTCTGTACGGATCAGGCTCCACCGGGCGCAAGTACATTGTGGTCGATCAGCCGGTCAACACCAAAGAGGAAGCCAAGGCCCTTGCCCAGGCGCTGTTTGATCAGTTCTCTATGGACTTCATGAACGGCGAGATCACGATCGACGGTGAGCCCAAGGCGATTCCAGGAAAGACCATTGAGTTTGAGGGCTTTGGCAAGGCGTTCAGCGGCAAGTATCTGATCGTCTCCGCCACCCACAGCTACCGCGGCGAGGAAGGTTACCGCACTACCATCGCTTTCTCGCGCAACGTCAAAGGCGCCTAGGGGCTTGTGGCGATCGCGCGGCCCGCCCAGAGCGATCTGCGGCGGGCCGCCGTCGTTTTGGGCTTTCGCATGTAGTTACAGGGTGTCAAGGGAATTGCGCTGACCGCGGGCAGGGGGATTGTGCAAGCGATGGCGTGTTTGGACGGCGGTGCCGTTGACAGGCAGGGTCCGCTGGCTAGGATTGGCTCCGGTCGAGTGGATTGGGGATCGGGCATGTTGGGGACGGAGTTCTCACCTGGGAGGTAGCCGCGCATGGTCAAGAGCTTCCTCGGATGCGGGATGCAGTTTCCGCTTCAGATCAATTCTGTAGGCGGCGTAGCCCTTTCGGAAGGCGGCGACAACATCGAGGAGGGCATTCGCCTGATCATCGGCACCGCCGTTGGCGAGCGAGTGATGAGACCTCTGTTCGGCTGCCGCATCCACGACTATGTGTTTCACCCCAACTCGAATGCCACCGCCGGTATGGTCGCCTTCTACGCGGCCGAGGCGCTGAACAAATACGAGCCGCGCATTACTGACGTGCGGGTGTCGGCCAAGCCCAGCCAAGGCGAAGAGTCGCTGATGGTGGTCGACGTCAAATACAAGATTCGCTCGACCAA
The DNA here is from genome assembly GCA_903919145.1 of uncultured Myxococcales bacterium. Taxonomy (GTDB): domain Bacteria; phylum Myxococcota_A; class UBA9042; order UBA9042; family UBA9042; genus SXRM01. The sequence goes on along the minus strand of CAIXGW010000018.1, from coordinate 89,105 downwards.
CGTCGACCGCAACCTTGTCTATCCCTTCTACTTGAGGCGGGAGCAGGATCTATGATCCCAAGTCCGAACCTAGATGACCGCAGCTTTGAGGACATCGTCCAAGAAGCCATCCGGCTAATCCCGCAGTATTGCCCCGAGTGGACCAACCACAACCGCTCGGACCCCGGCATTACGCTGATCGAGCTGTTTGCGTGGATGACCGAGATGACCTTGTACCGGCTCAACCGAGTGCCGGACAAGAACTTCTTAGCCTTCTTGGAGCTGATGGGGATCACCCTGGCGCCGCCGCAGCCGGCTCGAACGGTGTTGCGCTTTGGTCTGAATCCCAAGGCGGACATGGTCACCGTGCCCCACGGCACCCGTGTGGGTACCAAGCCGGGCCCCGACGGCGGCACCATTGCCTTTGAGACTGAGAGCGACCTGTGCGTGACCAATGCTCAGCTGGCCATGTGCATGAGCCAGTACCACGAGACGTTTTCCGACTATACCGGGCAGCTCGGGCGCAAGCGCGAAGGGCTGGAGCTGTGGTCGGGCGTGCGCAGTGTCGAGCGGTTCCTGTTTGTCGGCGACAAGCGGCTCGACGCGTTTGACGAGACCTCGATCCTGACCATTCGCACCACGTCGCACGGCAGCACCCAGACCCCGCTGTGCAAGCAGCTGGAGTGGGAGTACTTCGATGGCGAGCGCTGGCGTGCCCTGGCCAACCCGCCGCTGGAGACCGAAGCGGACCAGGTCGCGCTGATCGGACCGCCTTCGATGGCAGAGACCACCGTTGGCGAAGTCACCGGTCTGTTCTTGCGCGGCAAGCTCATCGAAGTGCCAACGACACCAGCGGACACCCTGCTCGACATCGTCAGCATGCGCCTGGAGCTTACCGGCGAGGGCGAGCAGCCCGATCTGGCCCTGGCCAACCTGTCGGGCGGTCTGTTCCTCAAGCTGGAGGGCGATCGGCTGATGCAGCCCTTTGGCCGCGAGCCCACGGTCGACGGCAGCCTGTACATCTCCTGCGAGCGCGTGCTGAACCACCCCGACGCCGATGTCCGCATCGACCTGGAGCTGGCAGACGCTTCGGTGGTGCCGGTGCCGTCGCCGTCGCCAGACCTGGTCATCGTGTGGGAGTACTACAACGGCAAGCGCTGGCGCCTCATTGGCCGCAATGGCATTGGCGACTTCGACATGGAGGACCCGGGATTTGGCTTCCGCGACGACACCCAGTGTCTGACGGTGTCCGGCTCGGTGTCTTTCAAGCGGCCCAAAGACATCAAGCCGGTCGACATCAACGGCAAAGAGGCTGTGTGGGTGCGGGCGCGCATCGAGCGCGGCGACTTTGGCGTGCCGGGCACGTATGAACTAGAGAACGACCGCTGGGTGTGGAAAGACGTGCGCCCGCTGCGTCCGCCCCAGCTCAAGGGCCTGGCCCTGCGCTTTGTCGAGCAGGAGCACGACTTTGACAAAGTCCTTGCCTACAATGACTTTCTCTACAGCGACTACACGGCTCTGGCGGGGCAGGGCGAGGCGGGCAAGCCGTTTCAGCCGTTCATGCCCATCGCCGAAGAGAGCCCGACGCTGTACCTGGGCTTTAAGCTGCAGAACTACGACGGGCCTAACCCGCCGGGACCGCAGCCGTTTCCCAACGAAAGGATCCAGCTGTACTTTGAGCTGGCAGAGAGCGAGGGCCCGGGCCGGCGCATGAAGGCCGGTCCAGGTCAGACTTCGCGCCAGCTCAACCAGCTGCACGCCGAGCAAGTCATCAACTGGGAGTACTGGAACGGCAAGGACTGGCAGTCGCTGATTACCCGCGACCAGACCTATGGATTTACCCAGTCTGGCTTTATTGAGTTTGTCGGGCCCACCGACCACCGCCACCACAAGCGCTTTGGCGTCCCGCTGTACTGGCTGCGCGCGCGCTTGGAGTTTGGCGGCTATGACGAGCCGCCCATGCTGCGCAACGTCTTGCTCAATGCCGCCTATGCGACCAATGTCACCACGTACTCTGAGGAAATCCTTGGTTCCTCCAAGGCCACGCCCAATCAGAGCTTCAAGTTTGTCCGCGGGCCGGTGCTGCCAGGCCAGGAAGTGTGGGTGCGCGAGCGCGAGCGCCCAGTCGGCCCGGACCTGATCGAGCTCGAGCGCGAATTCGGCGAGCGGTTTGTTGAAGACCTGGCCGATGGCGGAGTGCTGGTGCGCTGGCGCGAGGTCGACAGTCTCTACGAATCCAAGAGCAATTCGCGCCACTACGTCAAAGACATCGTCACCAGCGAGATCAAGTTTGGCGACGGCATCCACGGTCTGATGCCGCCCAAGGGCGACCGCAACATCGTGTGCAAGCGCTACCAGGTCGGCGACGGCGAGAAGGGCAACGTGCCCCCAGATGCCGTGACCGTGCTGCTGCAGGGCGTGCCCTACATCGACAGCGTGCGTAACGTCTTTGCCGCGGCCGGCGGCTGCGACCTCGAGACGATTGAGGAAGCCAAGCGCCGCGGGCCGCACTCTCTCAAGGCCAAGGGCCGCGCGGTGACTGCAGAGGACTTTGAGTGGCTGGCGATCGAGGCCTCCAATTCGGTGGCGCGCGTCTGTGCTCTGCCGACCCATGAGCGCGAAGGCGAAATCACCGTTGTCATTGTGCCCAAGGTTGCGGAAACCCATCCGGATTTCCTAGACAAGCCAATCCCATCGACCGAGCTGCTGCGCAAGGTTCGCAATCACCTTGCCGACCGCAAGCTGATCTCGACGGTGCTCAACGTGCAACGGCCTACCTTCCGCGAGCTCGGCGTGGTGGTAGAGATGGTAGTGTTGCAGGCCGCCGGCTCGGACCGGGTCAAGCGCGAGATCGAGCGGCGCATCCGGATGTTCTTGCACCCCCTCAAGGGCGGCAAGGACGGCAAGGGCTGGCCGTTTGGGCGCCCAGTCTACCGCGTGGACCTGTACCACGTGATTGAAGACGTTCCGGGGGTCGATTTCGTCGACCGCGTGCGCCTCATCGATGAGACCAGCAAGCTTGAGGTCGACCAGTTCAAGGTCGGGTCGGGCGAGCTGGTCCACGTTGTGCGCGTTGAAGTTGTCGAGAAAGCGCACGATCGCATCGTCTGAGCCTAGGGCGTTCCGGAGCAGTCTATGGCCACACCTTCCACCGATCGACCGCCCCGCGGCCCTACCGGTCCCAGTCGACCAGGAGGGCGGCCGTTCGATCGCGCCCTGCGCAAGGTCATCGTTCCGGACCTGGCGACGTTGCGCTATAGCGACGCCTGCATCGTTTTGCAGCAGGCCGGCTTGCCGCCGCCGGTGGCTCGCTATATCGAGGCCTACGCCGAGGAAGGCAGCGTCGTCGAGCAAGCGCCAATGCGCGGACAGCTGGTCGATTCGACCACGGTAATGCAGCTGTCGATCGCCAAGCAGAGCTGGATGCGCTACCTGCCGCAGATTTTTCAGCTGCAGGCGGCCAATGAGAACCAGCTGCTGCACGAATTCCTTTGGGTATTTCAGCAGCTGTACGACAAAGTCGGCGACAACCTCGACCGCCTGCCCAGCCTGTTTCGCCCCCAGGAGACCGACGCGCACTTTCTGCCGTGGTTGGCCAGCTGGATGGCGCTGCACATCGAAGCCGACTGGCCGGTGGAGCAGCAGCGGCGCTGGTTGCGGCGCGCTCCGGCGCTGTACAGCATCCGCGGCACCCGGGTGGCCCTGGAGCAGCTGCTGGAGATGTACGTGGGCATCCAGCCGCAGATCTTTGAGAACGCTTGGCCTTTTGAGCCCTTTCGCATCGGCGTGACTTCGGAGATCGGCATCACCTCGGTGGTGCTGCCGCCCATGAACTTGGCGCATTGCTTTGTGGTCAAGCTGCCTCAGCCCGCGTCGCACTTCAGCGACGACCAGATCATTCGCATCCACCGGGTGATTCAGGCGGAGCGGCCAGCCCACACTATGTATTTCTTGACGTTTGCCGACCAGGGGCAATTGGACGAAGAAGATCACGGCCTGGTCATTGGCGAAGCCTTTATGGAAGGCGACTCTGACTTTGACTGGTCGGAGGCCCCCTGATCGACCCGGGACTGAGGCAGCCCAGCTGTCTGGCCCGATGCTCCTGCGCGGTCCGCCGCGCCAATCCGCACGTGCGCAGGCCTGAACCGGCTTGACCCAACCAGCGAGGACGAGATGGCAGAAATCACTGAACGCAACTACCGGCGCCTGAACTTCTTTCGCGGCTTTCGCACCACAGAGAAGGACTGGAACGACGGCGAGCGCTACCACGTAGAGAAGCGCCGGCTGCACAACCGCATGATGCACGGCCCAGGCCTTGTGCCCCACGCCCTGGGCGGCTTCCGCGTCTCGGCGCGCTCGCAAGGCCAGCTGGCGGTCGAAGTGCAGGCCGGCTACGCGGTGGACGGGCAGGGCAACGACCTGTTCCTGTGGGAACCCGAGATCAAGCAGTTCAACCCCAACGATTTCAAGCTGCCGGCCACAGTCTACCTGGTCGCCCGCTACATCGAGGAGTTCACTGACTTCATTTCCTACAAGGAAAACCTTGACTTCAAGGGTCACCGCAAGATCGCCGAGACGGTCAAGATCGAGTGGAGCCCCACCGAGCCTGACCTGCACACTGAAGTCGAGCTGGGCCGCATCAACGTGACCAAGGACGTCAAGCGCTTGCTCGACGCCAAGGACCCGTTCAATCCTCAGCCCAACGAGATCGACCTGCGCTTTGTGCCGGTGGCCGGCATCGTCGGTAGCTTCTTGAGCCCGCAGATGCTGTGGGAGATCATGGAGATGATCCGCCGCAGCAAGACCATCTACGCGCTGATGTTTCACCAGATGCGGATTCTGCCGGCGTCCGACGTGCTGCACGCCTTTATCAGCCTGGAGATGTTGATTCACGCCCAGCTGGTCGACTTGCGCAATGTCTTCTCGCTGTACCTCATCATCCTGCAGACCCAGTGGACCCTGGTGCAGGAGATCGAGGCCAATGTGCCGCAGGTGTCGAGCCTGCGCGACTTCTCGAACTTCAAAAAGCAGATCGAGATCTCGCTGCAGCGCTACCAGGAACGCCATTTCTCTATGGATTTCTTGGGCGGCCTGATGAACTACCAGACCGAGTGCTTCAAGTTCATGGAGAACGTGTTCGCCAAGCAGCTCAAGGCTCCCAAGAAGATCGAGGCGGCCGTCAGCGACACCAACGCCGTCATCGAGACCATCAAGGTCCGCTCGGCGCCCTTTGAGGAGCGCATGGCCATCGAGGGCCAGGACATGGTGCTTATCGACACCATCGACCCGATCGACCCCGACAGCGAGCGCAGCCACAACTGGCGCATCACCGGCGAGCGCGACAAGTACAAGACCCGCCAGAAGCTCAAGTACCCCGACGGCGTCATTGTCGAAGACGCCGGCGTGGCGTTTGAAGGTGGCCAGCTCGAGTACGAAATCAAGAATGTCGAGCCCGGCAAGGCCGTCTACATCGTCTGGCGCATGGACTACGTGCACGGCGACTGGGAAGCCGAGGTCGAGGCCAACGACCGCCGCGCGCCCAACTGCATCTGCTCTGGCTCGGACCGCAAGGCCCGCTGGCGCAACTGGGTCTACATGGTCGCTCCCGAGCACGTTCGCGAGGTCAGCCTGCGCATCAAGATCAAGCCGGTCACCGCCGGCCGCGACATCAACGTGTTCAAGATGTGGGCCTACCAGCCGACGCGCCACGCCTAGGGTCGCCAGTGGCAAGGGCGGTCTGGCAGCCCTTGCAGCGACAGCTGGCGGCCGCAACGGGGCCCTGGCATTGGGCTGCGGCGCCTGCCGGCCACTGGCCCATGGGCAGCTCTACAGTTACCGGTGCGTTGACCTTGGCTGCTTGCGCGGCTAGTGATGCCGTGACATTCTGAGGGAGCAGTTGGAGGGCGCTAGGGCACGCGTGGCCGGCTGCACAGAGGCGGTGGAGAGCCGCGGAGGGCGCCGTGAGCAACCCGATCGTCGACTTCTTCAGGAGCCTTGGGCAGCAACGCGTCGATTCCGTGGTCAGCGGCGTCAACGCCAAAAAAATGGGCGCCATCGCTAAAGCCAAGACCAAGGCGGCTAAAGAGTTCAACAAAGCCGTCGATGCGCCGGTCAAGGCAGCCAAATCAGCGGTCAAGGGCGAGAAGAAAGACCAGCCCAAGAAAGAAGGGGGCGATATGGGGTGGTTCGGCAAGAAGAAGGCAGAGCCGGCTTCGCAGCAGCAGGAAGCAGAGGAATTCGGTGGCGCCGAAAAGACCGTTGCCATTGACCTCAACGCGATCAACCGCGGCACCTTCAAGCCGGTTGTGGGGTGGGTGGTCGTTCTGTCGGGCGAGCTGCGCGGCCGCGACTTTCGCCTTGTGGACGGCAAGAACACCATGGGCACCGCCGCCGACTGCGATGTGGTGCTGACCGACCCGTACCTGTCGAGCAAGCACGCGGTGATACGCCACGAAAATGGCACGTTCACGCTGAGCGACCTGGACTCGACCAACGGCTCCTTCGTCAACGAGCGGCGCATCACCCGCTACGACATCATCGACAACGACAAGGTCCGACTCGGGCGCACCGAGCTGAAGTTCAAGTCGCTGGAATAGCGCTCGGCGGGCAAGTCCATGTGTCGCTGAGCCTTACGTCCGAGTCCAGCGCGCACTATTGGGGCTGAATCGGGCGGCTCCGACGCAAGTGCGCTGAGTTGGGCCAATGGGCGCCGCCAACCGCGGGTCAAGAATAAGGGGTACAGATGATGAGCAAAACCTGGTTTCGCCGGCGCCTTGCCGCGTGGCTGACCTTGGGCACCATGGTGGCCGCACTGCTGGCGCCAGCCACGTTTGCCGAGAGCGAGAAGCGCGTGCTCCTCGACATTGTGGGCTACGAGCCATCGACCAAGATCCTGACCATCAATGCGGACATCCTGGATCCCCAGGGCGAGCCGATGGCCAAGGTCGAGTCGGGGGACTTGGAGATCCTGCTGTCGGGCCAGCCGCTCAAAGTCGAAAGCGTTGAGATTGAGACCGCTGACAAAGCCGGCGAGCCGGTGGCGATCTGCATCTTGATGAATGCCGCAGCCTCCTATCAGCAGCAAGAAGGCGAAGAGCACTCGACCTACGACCAGGAGAAGGAAGGCGTCGGCCGCTTGGTCAAGACCTTGTCTGGCAATGACAAAGTCGCCGTGTTGCGCTACCGCGAGGGCGCCGTTCACGAAGTGGTCTACGCCTGGGCGTCCAACTTCAACCAGGCCAAAGAAGCCGTGGAGACAGACAAGGTGCCCGCCGGCGCCGAGACGGGCAATGACCAGCTGCAGGGCGCCCAGGCCAAGCAGAAGAGCTTGGCGCCCGAGTCGCTGGTGGCTATCGATAAAGCCCTTAATTACATGGTTGAAAACGGCGAGAAGCTCAGCCAGGCCCGCCGCAAGTACCTCATTGTCATGTCGGACGGCAAGAACCGCGAGACCGACGTCAGCAAGCTGCAGAACAAGCTCAAGGATATTCTAGAGCGCTACAGCGACCAGCAGATCCGCATCTTTGCCATTGGCTTTACGGCCGACGATGCCAAGTACTTGCCGCTGCTGCAAAATGCTGCCAACTCCATGGGCGGCGTCTACCGGCGCATTGAGACCGACAAGTTCATTGCCATCCCAGGCGTGTGGGACGCGCTGGCGCGCCGCATCAAGAAGCAGTTTATTATCAGAGTGAAACTGGCCGAGCTGCCCGACCACGGCGAGCCGATCAAGGGCAAGGACGACCTCAAGTACAACTTGGTGGTCAAGGCCAAGCTGAAGGACGGCGCCACCGAAGAGGGCGTGTACAACGACGTGCGCATCCCCAAGCCTTCGACCAACTGGGGCGTCATCCTCAAGTGGGTGGGCATTGTCGTTGGCAGTATCTTGGGCCTCATCCTGCTGATCTTCATTATCAAGATGCTGGCCAATCGCCGAAGCAACGAGCCGGTCCAGGTGCAGGAGACCTCCAATAAGCCAGAGGGCCCGCACCGCGGCCGCTTGATGCTGATTGCCGGACCGATGGCGGGCACCGAGTTCTACCTGGTCGACGACGTAACCACCATTGGCCGCATCAAGGGCAACACGATTGTGATTCCGGATGCTTCGGTGTCCAGTCGCCACGCCGCACTGAAGATCGACCAGATGCGCTATGAGATTGCCGATCTGAATTCGCAGAACAAGGTGCTGGTCAACGGTCAGCAGGTCCACAAGGTCTTCTTGAAGGACGGCGACCGGATCAAGCTGGGCGATTCCGAGATTCAGTTCTGGCTGAAGTAGCGGCTTTGCCGCGCTTCAGCCATCACCTCGGTCACGCCGCCTCTCACCCCGCCGCTGCCGCGGCCGCCCCTCTCTCCAACGGGCTGGAGAGAGGGGCTCCCTGGTAATCGGCGGGCTCTGGCTGATTTTCCACGGTATTGACTGACTGAGGTTGGTTTGCGGCCGGCGGTCTAGCCGCGTGCGGCTAGCCGCCTGCCGCCTGCGGCTTGCGGCTTGCCGCGGCGACCCTTGGTCTTTGGGGGCTCAGCGCGTGGAGGGGTGCCCCTGCGCCCGCAGGCGCAGGGCGTAGGCGCTGGCGCGCAGGACCTCGGCGCGGGTACCGCAGTCAAACCAGTCGCCGCGCTTCAGCCATCACCTCGGTCACGCCGCCTCTCACCCCGCCGCTGCCGCGGCCGCCCCTCTCTCCAACGGGCTGGAGAGAGGGGCTCCCTGCTAATCGGGGGGACGTGCTTGATATTGCCCAGTTTTGACTGACCGAAGCTGGGGCTGCTGGGCTGGCGGCGCTGGCGCCATTGGGCCCGCGCCGCTGTCTGCAGGTCAGGGGATGGCGGGGTGCCCCTGCGCCCGCAGGCGCAGGGCGTAGGCGCTGGCGCGCAGGACCTCGGCGCGGGTGCCGCAGTCGAACCACGCACCCAGGGGCTCGGTCCAGCGCACGGACTCGCCGGCGGCCATGGCGGGGATCATGCCGTCTTGCACCAGGCAGGCTGGACCAGAGGCTGGTAGGCGGTCGAGGATGCGGGTCGAGTACACGCCAATGCCACTGTAGATCACTTTGAAATCATTTGGAGCTTGGCTGGGGCGGCCGCGGATATGGGCCACGCTGCCGCCGCCCGGCTCGTCCTGGCAGACGGCCAGGGTGTGCAGCTCGGGGCGGTGAGGCGCGCGGTGGACGGCCAATGTCGCCAAGCTGGAGGGCCGGTGGGCGTGGGCCAGCTGGCGCAGGTCAAAGCTGTGCCAGACGTCGCCGTTGACCAGCATGAAGGCGTCGCCGTCGCCGCGCAGGAATTCTTCTGCGTTCTTTAGGCCACCGCCGGTGCCCAGGACCTCTGGACCTTCGCGGAAGTACTTCAGCTTGGCGCCCCAGGCGCTGCCATCTCCCAGGTGGGCGGCAATCTGCTCGCCCAAGTGAAAGAGGTTGACCGCGATTTCGACCACCCCCGCCGCGACCAGCTGGGCGACCGCCCTCTCTACCAGCGGCTGGCCCCCTACCGGCACCAACGGCTTGGGCAGCACGTCCGTCAGGGGCCGCAGCCGCGTTCCTAGCCCTGCTGCCAAGATAAACCCGCGCATTCCATGCCTCGCCGTGCCGCCCGGCACCAGGGGCAAGGGTAGCCTCTTTTGGCGCAACGCTCCAACAATTCGCCAGTCTCTGCCGCTGCCGAACGGAGCCTGCCGTGGGGCTACCTTGACATCTTGCGGCGCCAGAGGCTAACTAGTGCCCCGTTCTGGCGGGCCGGTGTCCGTCAGGCGCCTTGCTCTTGCCAGTCCTTGGATCCTACTGCCACCTATGCGCAGCCAGGAGCCAGCGACGCGCAGCCAGGAACCAGAAGTCGCGCAGCCAGGAACGCGCCACCAGGGTCGCGCTGCCCGGTTTGCGCAGTCAACGTGGTCGCCGGGTTGCCAACGCGCTGCGGCAGTTCCCCTAGAGGCCCCGATGTCCGAAGCCATGCCAGACACTCCGCAATTTTCGACCGCTAACAAGCAGAAGATCGTCGAGCTGCTGACCCGCTATCCGCGCTCTCAGGGCGCGTTGATTCCGGTGTTGTGGCTGGCCCAGGACCAGTTTGGCTGGCTCAGCACGCCCGTCATGGAGCTGGTGGCCGCCGAACTCAAGCTTTCGGTGACTTCAGTGCTGGCCACCGCGATGTTCTACACCATGCTGTACAAGAAGCCGCACGGTCGGTTCCATGTGCAGATTTGTACCAATGTTTCGTGCTATTTGCGTGGCAGCGATGACATTGTTGCCATGGCGCGAGAGGTGTTGGGCATCGAGCCCGGGCAGACCTCATCCGATGGGCTGTTCACCCTGGAAGAAGTGCAGTGCCTGTGCGCCTGCGAGCGCGCGCCGACGCTGCAGATCAATCAAGACGACTACTTTCGCGTCACCCCAGAAAGCCTGCGCGAGCTGCTGACCAATTTGCAGACCGTGGGCGCCAAGCTTGGGCCGCGGCCTGGCTGGGTCGATGAGGCGCTGGCCGGCCACGGCAGCCACGAGCACGGAGGTCACCACCATGCCTGAGCATCGGCTACTTCTGCGGCGCCACCTGGGCGTCGACTTCACCAAGCTAGAGAACTACCTCAAGCACGGTGGCTTCAAGATGTGGGCCAAGGCGCTGGAGCTCGGCCCCGACGGCGTGACCGCCGAGGTCAAGGCCTCTGGGCTGCGCGGCCGCGGCGGCGCCGGCTTTCCCACTGGCATGAAGTGGGGCTTTCTGCCCAAGGACAACCGGCCGCGCTACTTGGTCGTCAACGCCGACGAGGGCGAGCCCGGCACCTTCAAGGACCGCTACTTTCTGGAAGAAGACCCGTTCCGCCAGCTAGAGGGCATCCTGCTTGGCGCCTACGCCATCAACGCCCACACCTGCTACATCTACATCCGCGGCGAGTACTGGAATTCCAAGAACGTCACCGAAGACGCCATTCAGCAGCTGTACAAGGCCAACTGGCTGGGCAAGAACATCCAGGGGTCGGGCTTTGACCTCGATGTCTACGTCCACTCGGGCGCTGGCGCCTACATCTGCGGCGAAGAGACCGCGCTCATCGAGTCGATCGAAGGCAAGCCCGGCATGCCGCGGCTCAAGCCGCCGTTTCCTGCCAACATCGGCGTGTTCAGCATGCCGACTATTGTCAATAATACGGAAACGTTGGCGGCAGTGCCCGTCATTCTTGAGATGGGCGCGCAGGCTTGGTCTGACCTTGGCAGCCCGCGCAATGGCGGCACCAAGCTGGTCGGTGTCGCCGGCCACGTCAAGAATCCCGGGCTGTTTGAGGTGCCGATGGGCACGCCGATGCGCGAGATCATCTACGAGCTGGGCGGCGGAATCCTGGACGATCGCGAGATTCTGGCCGTGATTCCAGGCGGTTCGTCTTGCCCGTTTCTGACCAAAGACGAGATCGACGTCGCCATGGACTTCGACGCGCTCAAGACCAAGGGCTCGATGCTGGGCACCGCCTGCATCACCGTCATTGCTGAGGGCACCGACCTCATCAAAGTCATGGGCCGCGTGGCCAAGTTCTACCAGCACGAGAGCTGCGGACAGTGCACCCCCTGCCGCCAGGGCACGGGCTGGCTGCACGCCATTGCCCAAAAGCTCGACCAGGGCGCCGCTGGCGAAGAAGCCATCGACCTGCTGATCGATGCCTGCAACCAGATCGACGGCAACACGATCTGCGCGCACGGTGAAGCAGCCGCGTGGCCCATTCGCTCGATTGCCAAGAAGTTCCGCCCGCAGCTTGAAGCGGCGATCCGCGCCCGCCTGGCGGCGGCCTAGTTCCTCTTCCGGCCCACTACCTCGGTGGGCGCTGGAGTGTGCAGGATGTCCAGCGAGCTTGTGATTTTCTACGTGTTGGCCGCAGGTGCGGTTGGCTTTGCCATCGCCATGCTGCTGCCGCCTTTGGGCAAGAATCCGATCCACTCAGCCCTGAGTCTCATCGGCTCGTTCTTCTGCTTGGCTGCGCTCTATGCCCAGCTCTCTGCCCACCTTTTGGCAGCGCTGCAGATCATCGTTTACGCCGGCGCGGTGATGGTGCTGTTTACCTTTGTCATCATGCTTTTGAACCTAGCCCCCGACGAGATACAGCCGCTCAAGGTCACCACCACCAAAGTGGTAGGCGGCGTGCTGGCGCTGTTTATCTTTGGCAAGCTGCTCACGGCAATTGGGCTTGCTGCTGCCGGCGCCGTGCCCGTCGAGCTGGTCGAAGGCCAAGGCTATGGCACGGTTAAGGTGATTGGCCGCATGCTCTACAGCACCTTCATGGTGCCCTTTGAGCTGGCTTCGGTGCTGCTGCTGGTCGCCGCGGTGGGCGCGGTCGTGCTGGCCAAGCGGTCGCTGAGCTACGTCGATCGACCGGCGCCGCCGCCGGCGGGTCTCAATCAGCTGGCCAACAGCCCCGATCAGGGCGGCCACGACGAAACCCACGGCGACCCCGGCCACCACTAGGGTACAAAAGTGCGCATTGTGGCTGGCCAGGCCAGCTGTCTCTTTCAGGCATTGAGCACCAACGCCAGGTTATCGAAGTACTTTGAACGCAGGATCTGCTGGCCAACGGCAACCGCTTCGGGGTCAAAGTACAAGGAGGCTCCCATGACCGCCATTCCCCTTGGGCACCTGCTGATTCTGGGCGCCATCCTGTTTTCGATTGGCCTGGTCGGCGTGCTGACGCGTCGCAACATGCTGGTCATGCTCATGTCTGTCGAAGTCATGCTCAACGCCGTCAACTTGACGCTGGTAGCGTTCTCGCGCTACCGCGGCTGGACAGAGGGGCACGTCCTGGCCTTCTTCATCATCGCCGTCGCCGCCGCAGAAGCTGCTGTAGGGCTGGCGATGGTGCTGTCGGTATTCCGCCTCAAGCAAACGGTGTATATCGACGACCTCAAGCTGCTCAAGCGCTGACGTTGCCGTTGCACCGGCCCCTACTTTGCCCCAGAACCCGCAGCCCCCAAGACCGCACAGCAGCCGCACCCTGACGCCCGCTGACCTTGAGCTGCCGCCCCTAGTCCGAAGCCAGTTGGGCTCGCCGCCCTCACCCGGAGCGCACCGTGGACTTCAATGCATCCGCCCTACTGCCCGTCATCGTCGGCCTGCCGCTGGTGGGTGGTGTGATCAACGGCCTGTTTGGCAAACGCTTCTCTCGCCAAGTCGTCTACGGCATCGCCAATACGGCGGTGCTGGCGTCCTTTCTGCTGGCGGTGATGGGCTTTCTGTCGCTGCGCAGCGCCATGGATGTCACGCCGGACGCCGCCTTCCGCTTCGACCTGTACCGGTGGATCGCCGCCGGAACCTACAGCTTTGAGCTGAGCTTTTTGCTCGACCAGCTGTCCAGCGTGATGATCCTGGTCGTCACCGGCGTCGGCTTTCTGGTGCACCTGTACTCCACGTCCTACATGGATGAGGACCCTGGGTATGCCCGTTACTTCGCCTACTTGAATTTGTTCATCTTCAGCATGTTGATGCTGGTGCTGGGCAAGAACCTGGCCATGCTGTTTATCGGCTGGGAAGGGGTGGGCGCGTGCTCGTACCTGCTCATTGGCTTTTGGTACAAAGACATGGAGAAGGCCGAGGCGGGGCAAAAGGCCTTTGTGGTCAACCGTATCGGCGACATCGGTTTTGTGGTGGCGATCTTCTTGCTGCTGGCCTACGGCAACGGCTCGGTCGACTACGACAACCTCAAGCTGCTGTTCTCTGACGGCGTCAAGGCCCTGGCCCACGCCCCGACCATCACCTTGATCTGCCTGCTGCTGTTTGTGGGCGCCGCCGGCAAGTCCGCGCAGATCCCCCTGTATGTCTGGCTGCCTGACGCCATGGCCGGCCCGACTCCGGTCTCCGCGCTCATCCACGCCGCCACCATGGTCACCGCCGGCGTCTACATGATCGCCCGGCTGAACTTCCTGTTTGCGCTGTCTCCGCACGCCATGACGGTGGTGATGATGGTCGGCGCGGCCACGGCGCTGATGGCGGCATCGATTGGCTTGGTGCAGAACGACATCAAGAAGGTGCTTGCGTATTCAACGGTTTCTCAGCTCGGCTTCATGTTCATTGGCGTAGGCTCTGGCGCCTTTGCCGCGGGCGTGTTCCACCTCTTTACCCACGCGTTCTTCAAGGCCTGCCTGTTCCTGGGCGCTGGTGCGGTCATCCACGCGCTGCACCACGAGCAGGACATCCGCAAGATGGGCGGTCTGCGCAAGAAGCTGCCGGTGGTCCACGCGACCTTCCTGATTAGCTGCATCGCCATCGCCGGTTTGCCGCCGTTTGCCGGTTTCTTCAGCAAAGACGCGATTCTGGCTGAGACCGTGGCCTTCCATCCCCAGGTGGAGAAGCTAGAGAAGTACTACGAGTCCGGCTTTGCCCGCGAGGCCGAGACCAAGGCCGTCAGCGCCACCATTGCCGCCGGCAAGGGCCTGGCCGACGTCGACCGGGCGGCGATTGGCAAGCACACCGCCGAAATCAAGAACTCCTACAAGGAAAGCGTTGAAGGCCTGGGCAAGTGGCGCAAGATCGCCTTTGGCATGGGCTTGTTTGCAGCGCTCATGACGGCATTCTACATGTTCCGCCTGTACTTCCTGACCTTCAGCGGCGAGTACCGCGGCGACCACCACACCTGGGAGCACGCCCACGACTCGCCGTGGCCCATGGCGGCAGCGCTGGGCATCCTGGCGTTCTTGTCGGCGGTGGTGGGCCTGCTGGGCACGCCGTTCAACCACGGCCACTGGAACAAGTTCTTTCACTGGCTCGACCCGGTCTTGGCCCGCGGCACGGAGCTGGTGCACGGCCACCTGGAGCCGGCCATGGAGTACGGCCTGATGGGCGCGTCGGTGGTGGTGGCCTCTACCGGCGTGGCACTGGCCTACAGCATGTACGCCAAGGGGCCGTCAGAGAAGGGGGCCAGCCTGGCTACCAGCGCTGCGCCGGTCTACAACACCCTGCTCAACAAGTACTGGGTAGACGAGCTCTACTTCGCGGCGATCATCAAGCCGCTGCGGATGGTGGCGCAACTGCTGTTCCAGCTGATCGACCGCTTTCTGGTCGATGGCTTGATGGTGCGCGGCCCGGGCCTGGCTCTGCTGGGCTTGTCTCAGATCGCACGGCTGGTGCAGACCGGCGAAGTGCAAACCTATCTGGTAGGCGTGGTCGTCGGACTGGCAGCGCTGACCTGGTACCTCATTTAGGCCTGCCTGCGGGTCCCCTTGGGCCTGCTGGTCTACCTTCCTCCCTGAACGGGGCACGTGATGGACGCCAACCTTTCGCAAACCTGGCTGCAGACAGTCACCGGCGGTGGATTTCCGCTGTTGACGGTGCTGACGCTGCTGCCGACGCTGTTCGCCCTGGGCTCCTTTCTGATTCCAGGCGAGCAATCCTGGGTTCACAAGGCCTTGGGTTTTTCTGGCAGCATTGTGGTGCTGTTGGTGGCTCTGGCGGTGTTCGCCGGCGTCAACGTGGCCGTGCCCGGCATGCAGCTGGTGGACGACTACGCCTGGATCGAGGCGATTGGCGCGCGCTGGACGCTGGGCATCGACGGCCTGTCTCTGCCCTACATCCTGCTGACGGCCGGCCTGGTGCCGCTGGTGTTTGCCGGCGCCTGGACGTCGATCGATAAGCGCTGGAAAGAGTTTACGATCGCCATGTTGGTGCTGGAGACGGGCATGATCGGCTCGCTGCTGGCGACCGACCTGCTGGTGTTCTACGTATTCTGGGAAGTGATGCTGGTGCCGATGTACCTCATCATTGGCATCTGGGGCGGCAAAGACCGGATCGTCGCCACGGTAAAGTTCTTTCTGTACACCATGTTTGGCTCTCTGCTGATGCTGGTGGCCATCCTGTATCTCTACCACAAGGGGTCGGGCACGTTCAGCCTGTCGGCCCTGACCGGCGCCCAGCTGACCGACAAAGAGCAGCTGTGGCTGTTTGCCGCCTTCGCCCTGGCTTTCTTGATCAAAGTGCCGGCGTTTCCCTTCCATACCTGGCTGCCCGATGCCCACACCGAAGCTCCGACGCCGGGGTCAGTCATCCTGGCTGGCGTGATGCTCAAGCTTGGCACCTACGGCCTGCTGCGCTTTGCCATTCCGCTGTTCCCGGCGGCGATGGGCAAGGCTGCGCCGCTGTTGGCGATCTTGGCCACCATCGGCATCGTGTTTGGCGCCTTGATGGCCTACGTGCAGACCGACGTCAAGCGCCTGGTCGCCTACAGCTCGGTCAGCCACTTGGGCTTTGTGCTGCTGGGCATTGCCATCTTCAACGAAGAAGCGCTGCAGGGCGCGATCTTGCAGGGCGTCAACCACGGCTTGTCGACCGGCGCGCTGTTCCTGTTGGTGGGCTTTCTCTATGAGCGACGCCACACGCGCGACATCGCCGAGTTTGGCGGCATTGCCAAGCGCATGCCCGTGTACGCCGCGTTCTTTGTGTTTGTGACCATGAGCTCGGTGGCCCTGCCGCTGACCAACGGGTTTGTCGGCGAATTCCTGATCTTTGCCGGCAGCTTCAAAGAAGGTGTGCAGTCGTCGATCCTGCCGCGCCCCGATGGCATGGTGCCGTGGCGCACCGTGGTTCTGGTCTGCACTGGCATCTCGACGCTGGGCATTGTGCTGGGCGCCGTGTACATGCTGTCGATGGTGCGCCGGGTGTTCTTTGGCGGGATCACCAAGTCTGCCAATGAGTTGCTGCGGGATCTGTCGCTGCGCGAGCGGGTCATCGTTGGCATCCTCAGCGTGTTCATTGTGTGGATTGGCGTGGCGCCGGCTGGCTGGCTCAAGCTTTCCGAAGCGACGGTCCACGCGATGGTGCAGCCGATCCGCCCGCAAATTCAGCAAGTCCGCTCGCCCGCTGACTACCAGCGAGAGCTCCGCACCGCCACGATTCGCATCGGCCAGCCCGTCAAGGCGCCCTAGCCAATCGGTTCTGTCCGCCAGGAATTCCAGGGGCCAGCCCCCGCCCGCGCCCTGACCGGCCGGGCGCCGATCCCAGCCCCGACCAGAGGATGACGCCATGCTCCACGACTTGGCCCTGACCACCCCGCTGCTGATCTTGTTGTTTGCGGCACTGTTTACGCTGGTGGTCGATCCGTTCTTGCCGCCCGAAGAGGGCAACCGGCGCTTCTGGGGGTACTTCGGCGCTGCTGCGTCGCTGACTTCGGTGTTGGCCGCGGCGCTGTTGTGGAAGTTTGGCCCGCACGAGATGCAGACCGCGCCGTTTGCCTACCACCTGTCGGCCACGGGCTACAGCCTGTTCTTTGTGGCCTTGGTCGGCCTGTGCGCCGCACTGACCCACCTGGCCAGCCCCCGCTATCTGGTAGAGCACGGCATTGCCTATGGCGAATTCTACGCTCTGCTGCACTTTGCCACCTTTGGCATGGCGACCATGATCTCGGCTGAGAGCCTGATCACGCTGTTCATTGGCCTGGAGATCATGTCGATGTCGGTGTACGTCCTGGTGGCGTTCAAGCGCACCTCGGCGGCGTCGGTCGAAGCTGGCCTCAAGTACTTCATCATGGGCTCGGTGGCGTCGGCCCTGCTGCTCTACGGCACGGCGTTTCTGTATGGCCTGTCTGGCGGCACCAGCTTTGTAGAGATCCAGCGCGCGCTGACCAAGCCGACCACCGGCAATGACGACCTCTACCTGGGCCTGGCGGTGGCGCTCACGGCCTCGGCCTTCCTGTTCAAGGTCGCGGCCGCACCGCTGCACATGTGGGCCCCAGACGCCTATGAGGGCGCACCGACGCCCATCACCGGCTACATGGCTTCGGCCGTCAAAGTGGCGGGGTTTGCGGCATTTCTCAAGTTCCTGTACGCCTGCCTGTCTGGACCCGCCGTCGACGAACTGCACACGGCGCTACCCAAGATCCTGGCCACCGTAGCGGTGCTGTCGATGACGCTGGGCAACCTGATTGCGCTCAGCCAGCGCAGCGCCAAGCGCACCTTGGCCTATTCTTCCATTGCTCATGCGGGTTATCTGCTGCTGGGTTGCGTGGCCTGGGTCGCCGATCCCGCGCTGGCCGGCTATCACCAGCCCAGCGGCGCGGTGCCGTTCTACTTGGTGGGCTACGCCCTGGCGTCGCTGGCGGCCTTTGCCGCGCTGGCTTCGGTAGGCAAGGGGGGCGAAGAGCAGACCGGCGAAGTGCAGCTGGTGGGCATGGGTCGCCAGTACCCGTTTGCCGGCGCCGTGCTGGGTCTGGCGATGATCTCGCTGGCCGGCGTGCCGCCTACCCTTGGCTTCTTTGGCAAGCTGCAGCTCGCCCGCGATGTGCTGGCCGTTGACGATGCCAAGTACTTGCCGCACATCATCATCCTGGTGCTCAACAGCGTGGTCAGCGCCTATTACTACTTGCGCATCACGGTGTGGGTCTACATGCGTCCAGAAGCGCGCCAGCCGCGCCAGTACCTCACCGAGCCGTCCTTGCAGTGGGCCATGGGCATCGCCGCTGCCGGCCTGCTGCTGATTGGCCTGTTGCCGCAGCGCGCCATGAACATCGGCCAGCGCTCGGTCGCGCAAATTCGCACCGGCGTGGCGCTGCAGCACCTCAAGTACGAGTTTGCTCAGCAAGGCCCGCAGAAGGTGGCAGAGCCGGTCGCCGTGGCTCCTGAGGCCGCCGAGGCCGCTCCTGGGCCCGCGCCCGCGCCAGCCGCACCGGTCGCGCAGGGCGAGTAGGGCCCCGGCTGGGCTGCGGACCTTGCGCGCCCTCGACACCCGCAGCTGACTCAACCAAGCTTCTTGTGCCCAACACGGCTGCGTCGCCGCTGGGGCCGGGCAGAGCTGTGCCGGTGCCGTCGCGCAGAGCGCTGCCTGTTGCACCGCGTCGCCCAAAGCTGGAGCCTCGAGCTGAGTGGCCCGCGGAACCGGTGCGCGCGCCCAGCGTGCTGGGGCTGGGTCGCTTTGCAGTTGGTGTTTCTGGGAGTTGGTAGGCCACCCGCGGCGCCACGGCCTACCAGTGGCGCCAGGCGGTGGCGGCCAGCTACTGCGATAGCGCCGACAGGCCCGCACCGCGGCGGCCGAAGGCCAGTGCGCCCTGCCGCGCACGCCGCAGCGGCTGCGCCAGCCGCAAGCCGCGGCTAGCGCAAGAGCAGCGCTTGGCGCAGAACCACCGCAAATCTGAAGTTTGCCGAGGGTTGCGCACCGAACTGGCGATTTTGGCTGCTAGAGAAACTCGACCTTGTCGATCAGCACGGCGGTGTCAAAGATGGAGTCGCCGACGTCGGTGGTGAAGAAGCGCAGCAAGGTGTTGCCGTTGCCGGCGAAGGGCGCGATGTCCTTGGTGCCCTCGACCCATGGGGTCATAAAGACGCCGCCCTGGTCAAAGCCAATGTCGGCTGGAGTCAGGCCTTTGAACTGCTTTCCGCCGTCGCACAGGTCCAGCACCTTGACGTCGACCACCGTGCTGTTGCCGACCTTGCCTTCTAGGCGGGCGGTAAAGGCGTCTTGGTACGTGGAGTTGCAGTACTCCTTGAACTCTTCTGAGTAGTACTTCCACCAAAAGCTGAACTTGCTCTTGCCGGCCGGCACGCAGAAGCGCTGGCTGATCTCGCCGGTCTGGGCGGTGTAGCCAAGGCCAGTAGAGATAATGCCCATGAATTTGCCGGCCACGGGCACGGTGGAGCCAAGGCGAGAGACCACGCGGCCATCGCCCTTCTTGATCCAGCCCTGGATGCTGCCGGTTTCCCAAGACGGATTGAGGATGTCGCTGTGGAACGCGTCCAGGTTCTGGGCGCCGACGAGACTAAAGCCGGTGCCGGGGTTGGCCTGGTCTTCAATAGCTACGTGGGCAACGCCGCTCAGCTTCTTTTGCTCGATCACATTGAGCAGGAACGTGGCGCCCCACTTGTTGGCAAAGTCGTTGCTGACGGCACCGGTGTAGCCAGCGACGGCGGCGGCGCCTGCGGCAAACAGCTCGCCGGCCAGGCTGCCGTTCCACAGGCTGCGGCAGGTCCCCAGGTAGATCAGCGACTTTGGATACGGCTCTTCGGCGTGGCGCTTGATGAAGGCCGGGGTGATGCCATAAGTTCCATCGGCGCCAATGATCAGGCGGCCCCGCCGCAGGTCGGCAGTCAAGTGATCGACGCAGACGCCGCCGCCTCCGCTCTGGTTGAGCACGCACTCGGACTCCGGGCCACAGGGCTTGGTCTCACTGCAGCTGGTCTGCGGGGCGCCGGAGGTGCCGAAGTAGCCGCACGACACCTGGTGACCAGTCCACACCACCTCTTGGTTGCCCATGTGCCGCCAGTCGTAGCTGGCTTTGTCCTGGGCGCTCATCTCGCCAAAAAGGGCGTCGCCGTGGCTGGCCAGTGCGACCACGCCATAGTCGTACAGGCGGCGGAACCAGCGCAGGTCGGCCTTGCTGCCCGCAGCGCTGTCGACCGTGTAGGCAGGGCAGGCGATCTTGCCGAGCGCGGTGCCAAGAGCCGCCACTTCGTCGGCGCCAAACTCGCTGTTGAACGGGTCCAGCAGCGCGGCCCGCTTGGACTGGACCTGAATGGTTGACAGCGCCAGGTTGGCATCGGCGCCGCTCTGGGCAACCACCGCTTCATCGCCCTGGCTCTCGCCGCCGCGGTTGCCTTCTTTGCGCACGCCCACAGCGCCCAACAAGCCGTTCTTGAAGCGCACCCACACGCCACCGCCGGGATTGCCGCCCGCATCGACTACCGCCGGATTGGCCTTGAGTGTGGCAATGATAGCCGCCTGGTCGGCGCCGCCTTTGGCCTGGCTCAGCGCCTGAGTCACCTCGCTGCACTCGCTGCCGCTGACGTCCTTGACCACGTCCAGGGGCAAGATGTCTGAGTACGCCGTGATGGTCTGGTTGCCGGCCTGGGCCTGCAAGGAGACGCGCAGCTTGACCGTGCCGGGCTGGCTGTCATTGATGTTGATCTTGCGAGAGTAGATGCCGTCGCCTTTGATTTCGTCGCCTTGGCCGGCCAGATCGCCGCTGTCCTGCATGACGCCAAAGGTGGTCAAGGTGTTGCCAGCGTCGTCGACGCGAAATAGCTTGACGCTGCCGCTGACTACGTTGGTGCCCTTGCCAATGGCGATGGTGGCGTTGATAGAGGTGGCCTTGCCAACCTTGACCACCCGAGGGCCGGCGCGCAGGCGATCCTGGAAGGTAAACGTGGGGTTGTAGGTCACGACCAGCGTGTCTTTGACGGTCTCGTTGGCGTTCTTGGCCGTGATGGTCAAGACGTTGTCGCCAGGAACCAAGGTAATGGGGTCGGTCTGGAAGAACGGCGAGCCATGGGCCGAGCCGGTGCCGCCAGCGTCGGTGGCCCAGGTGATCTCGTCGGCGTCGCCAAAAAGCACGCCTGCCACCTCGACAATCGAGCCGGAGACCACAGCGTGGCCGCGGCCCGAGGGCCCGACGATGCGCAGCATCAGCTCTTTGGAGGGGTATCCGGCAAAGTTGGCTTTGGGCTTGCTGCTGCCGCCATCGCTGCCGCCGGTACCGCTGCCGGAGTCGCCGCCCGTGCCGCCTGAACCATCCTGACCGCCGGAGCCGCCGCTGTCATCGCTGCTGCCGCTGCCGCTGCCGTCGGCACCACCGACGTCGACCCCGCCGTTGCTGCCGTCGGGGACCACGTAGACGTTGCCGCCGCCATTGGGCGTGGTGCTGCCGCAGCCAGCCGCAGCGGCAAGGCACAGGGCCAGCGCGGTCATCGCGGTGGCGCCGCAAGGACGTGGGGTGGCGTGGCCAAGCAGGCGGGAGATGACGGCAGAGCGGTGACGTGGGAACATGCGGGCCTCGGCAACTCCGTTGGGGAGTCTGGGAGTCGGGCGTGCGGGTTGCGACCGGCAATGCCCAATCAAAGCGGTGGGGACTCAGGGCCAAAGCGGGCACGGAAGCTAGAACTCTGCCCCACCGCAAGCTGGCCTGGAGGGGGGCGCGAAAAGCGCCACCCCGGCCGCGGGACAAGCGATGCAGGATAGCCGTCAAGCCGGGCACCGTCAAACGATAAACGATGCTGCAAGCCCATTGGCGGGCCAAAATGCGGGTCTGCTGGCCTCGCCTCGCGGTCGGCTGCAGCTGTGGGGTGCCGTGGCGCCCGGCCTCGAGCAGCTGGCCCTGGCAGAGCTGCGCGACCTGGGGGCCGGCGAGCCGCGTCTGCGGCAGCGAGGCATCGCTTTTTCGTGGCCGGCTGAGCGGTTGGTGGAGCTGCTGCAGAGGCTGCGGTCGGTCGAGCAACTGCTTGTCCAGCTGGGCAAGCTTGACCTGCACTCGGCCGATGCGGTGGCCCGGCTGCTGCGGTTGGTGCGGTCTCTGGGCTGGCTGTCAGCGGCCAGCCCTGTGGAATTCAAGATCCACGCGCTGGCCGGCGCGACCGACAAGGCGGCGTGGTGGCAACATCAATGCCATGCCGCGGCGGAACTGCAGCCGGCCGAGGTGGTCCTGGCGGGCATGGACACGCCAGCGCTGCGCCAGGTGCTGCATGTACGCTGCGATCGCCGGCACATTGAAGTGGCGCTGGATCCGGCCGGGACGCCGCTGTCGCAGCGCGGCTATCGCCTGGACCCTGGCGAGGCGCCGCTGCGCGAGACCACCGCGGCGCTGCTACTGCGCTGGGCGGGCATGGCCCAAGGCCTGGCGGTGTGGGATCCCTTGTGCGGCAGCGGCACGCTGGCCATTGAGGCGGCGCTGTGGGGCCAGCCGCTGGCCAGGAGCTGGGCCTGCCAGGAGTGGCCGGGGTTGGACAAGCAGCTGCCCGGGCCGCCGCCGCAGCCCGACCGACCCGTGCTGGTCGAAGCCGGCGATCTTTCCGCCCTGGCCGTCGAGTGCACGCGCGCCAATGCCCAGCGAGCGGGCGTCTTGGCCGGTCTGTTGATTCGCCAAGCAGAGATGGGCGAGTGGCGCGATCCGCCGCTGCCGCCGCAGGGCTTGGTCGTGTCCAACCTACCTTGGGGAGGGCGCCTCGGGAGCCGGGCCGAAGCGCGGAGGCTGGTGCAGCGCTGGGCGGCGGTGGTGAAGCGGCGGGTGCCCGGGTGGCGGGCGGCTGTGGTGGTGGCCGAGCCGCAACTTGTCGCCGACCTGGGGCTTGTGCACAGTGAGGTGCTGGGCACGCGCAGCGGCGGCCGTGCCGTGTGGCTGGTCAAAGGCGTAGTGCCGGGGAGAACCGCATGAACACTGGCCGTCTGCCTCAATCGCTGCGCACACCGGTGGATTGTCCGGTGGGCGCCGAGCCGTGGGCGGTGCGCGGCGATCGCCATGGTGTGCTGGTGCTGCACGGCCTGACCGGATCCCCATGGGAAGTCGCGCCCCTAGCCCGGGCGCTGGCGGCAGAGGGGCGGTCGGTGGCGGTGCCGTTGTTGGCCGGTCATGGCACGGCGCCGCGGGCCTTGGAGTGCACCCGCTGGGGTGACTGGCTGGCCAGCGGGCGGTCTGGCTTGCACTGGCTAGAGCGTCACTGCCGGCGCATCGATGTGGTGGGGTTTAGCATGGGCGGCCTGGTGGCGCTGCGGCTGGCCGCGGAATTGGCACCGGTTCAGCGCGGCAAGCTGGTGCTGCTGGCCCCGGCGCTGGCGCTGCAGCCGTGGCAGGCCAAGGTGGTGGAAGGGCTGCGGAGGGTCGGGCTGGCGCCGCTGCTGGGCACGCCAAATGCAGGGGTTGCCCCGGCGCAACGCCCGCCGCGCTACGATGTTTTGCCCATGCGGTCGGTCTTTGAACTCATCGATTTCCAGGCCGATGTGCTGGCGCGGCGGCCGCCCGACGTCGAGGCTGCGCTGCTGCTGCACGGGCTCGCCGATCGCTCTATCCCGGCCGAGAGGTCGGTGGCCAGGGCGCAGGCGCACATGGGCGCCTCGCTGCAGGTTCAGCGCATCGCTGGCGCGGGCCACATGCTGCTGACCGAGCCCGGCGGCGCCGACAGAGTCGCCCAAGTGCTACAGTTTATTCATCAGCCGTTTGGCCCTCGCCGCTAGCGTACCGGCTAGCAACCCGGCTCTTAGGTAGCGCGGTCCGCGCGGATTTCCGGCATATCTTCTGGAACCCACAGGCGAATGTGCATGTGATCGCGGTGGCCGGGCGAGTGGCGAATCAGCGAGCCGTTGGCCCGGCCCGGGGGACCGTACTGAAACAGCGCACGCAGCCGCTCTGCCTTGACGCCGCGGCCGGCGGCATAGGTGTACAGGCCTTTTTGCACGTCAGGGGCCATGAAGATCGCCGCTACGTGGCCAGTTTGCTCCAAGTAGTCGACCAAGAACCAAGTCCGCTCCATGTCCATGTCTTTGACGCTTGGCCGGCCCCACTCCTTGCGGTTGCCCTCGCGAGTGAAGTAGCCGACGTCGATGTCCTGGCCAGAGCGGTGCGACTTGTGGCGACCCAGCTTGCCGCCGCCGGCCTTGGAGAGCGAGCCGATGAGGGCAGGGTGGCGCTGCGGCCAGCGCTTGAAAGTCTCTGTGAATGCCTGGCGGAACAAGCGAACCACCTGCGGCCGGCCCCACTTGCGCTCTAGATTGGGCGACATGTGCATGCCTGGGCCCGGCAGCAATTGCTCGCCCTGGTCAAACCCGCTGGGCGAGCCGCGGGCGATGGGCACCTGGATGGTTTCTCCGGCCGGCAGCACTGGGTCGGCTTCTGGGCCAAAGGCCAGCTTGTTGACCGCGGCCAGCAGCGACGGCGAGGTGAAGTAGCGGTAGGCGACGGCGCGCAGAGTGTCGCCGCTGCGCGCAATGTATTTGGCCAAGCGGATGGTGTTGCGGCTGGCGCGCGGGGCGAAACTGGTGGGGCTGCCCACTTCTTCGGGCTCCGAGGCCTCGGGCGAGACGCCCAGGTCGCGAACGGCTTCAGGAGAGACCAGCGGCGGGTCTTCGCCCGGCCCGTCGGCGCTGGCGCTGGCTTCTGCGCTGGCGGGATCGGCCGGTGCGGCGAAGGCGGTGGGGGCACTGGCAAGCGAGGCGGCAAGGACCAAGGGCACGGAAATCGCCAGACTGAAGGGGCGGATCGTCCGTAATGCCAGGCGCTTGATTAGCCTCATGCGGTCCCCGTGCGTGCCGTAGGGCCCAAAATTGGGCAGGACGACATCTGCGCAAGGCCAAACCTTACGCGACGAGGCGCGATGCGACAACCACAATCGTGCAAACGGCCGCAGCAAAGTCAAGCATCCATGAATTATTACTTACCAAACAGGTTGTTGCCCAAAGTTGTCCACAGCCTGCCACTGTCCGGCGGGCCATCGGATAACTAGCTGAAACAACTAGTAAGTGCGGCCGTTGCAGTCCCCCGGCAGCTCTGCGGCGCCCCTTGCCACGTTTTGGTGGTCATCGCCGGCTGCCTGTATAAAAAGTCTATGTATAGTATGCTGTTATTGTGATCTGGCAGCTCAGGAGAGGTCGCGCAAGCCCGCGACGATCACGGCAGCCGCCAGCCCGGCAGTTTCGGCGCGCAGCACCTGCTGAGAGAGCTGGACGCGCACAGCGCCGGCGCGGTCAAGCGCTTGCCATTCTCCCGCTGACAGCCCGCCTTCGGGACCCACCACCACCGCCACCCGCTGGATGCGGCCGGTGGCTGTCAGCGCCTGCACAGCCGCGCCCAGGGTCTGCGGCGGCAGCTTTTCGTCGCAGGCCAGCACTGCATCGCCGGGGCCTAGGCTCTGCAGCCAGGCAGCCAGTGACTGCGGCTGGGTTACCTGGCACAGCCACGGCCGCCCGCACTGCTCAAACGCCTCCTGGGCAATGGCCTGCCAGCGAGCGGTCTTATCGGCGGCCTTGGAAGGATCGATCCGCACCACGCAGTGGTCGCAGGTCAGAGGCTGCAGCTGGTCGACGCCCAGCTCGGCGGCCTTCTCTACCAGCCAATCCCACCGCTCGCCCTTGATTAGGCCGGCGGCCAGCACCAGCGAAAAGGCGGGGGGTTGGGCCGTTTGTACGCGGCCACTGACCTGGACTTCGGCGCCCATCCAGCGGATCGCTACGCTGCGGCCGCGGCCATTGGCGGCCATCAACTCGGCGGCGGCCGGCAGCCGCAGCACCCGCTCCAGACGGTGGCGCAGGGGCAGGGCGATGCCCCAACCGCTGGGCAAAGGCTGAGGAATTTCAAGCAGCAGCTGGCGCATGGTCGGTCAGCCTGGGGCGCGCAGGGTCAGGGCGACCCAGCTGCCTTGGTCATCGCGGCGCTCTAGCGTCAGTCCGCGCTCGGCATAGTGGCCGGCGACCTCCTCGCCGTCGCGGCCTAGGATGCCAGACAGCACCAGCGTGCCGCCCGGGGCCAGCCGATCGACGATGGCGTCGCGAAGGGGAATCAGCACGCTGGCCAGGATGTTGGCAGTAATCAGCGGAAACTGCTCTGGCCCGACGCTTGCCGGATCGCCGGTGTGGTGCAGGCGAACCTGTGCCTCGGTGGCGTTGAGCGCCAGGTTGACCTGGGCGGTTCGCAAGGCGGCGGCGTCGATCTCGGTGCCCACAGCGCCGCCAAGGCCCATCTTGATGGCCAGGATCGCCAGGATCGCCGAGCCAGTGCCGGCGTCGAGCATGCGCAGGGCGCCCACGTCTTGCCCCACCGCCTGCTGATCATCCATCCAGCGGACCACGGCGCCCATGCACAGCTGGGTGGTTTCGTGGGTACCGGTGCCAAAGGCCATGCCGGGATCGATGGCGATGCGGACCATTCCGGCAACGTCGGGGCCCTGCTGCCAAGCCGGCTCTACGCGCACCCGGTCGCCAACGGTCAGCGGCTGGTAGAACTTCTTCCAGACCTTGTTCCAGTCCTGGCGCTCTACCCCGGTGGCGACCACATTGACCTGGACTCCCAGGTTTTCAGCTTGCTGCTTGAGGGTTTGCACGGCCAGGGGAGCTTGCTGCGGGGCCACATACACGGTGGCGCGCACGATGCCAGGAGCCAGATCGCCGCCCTGCAGACACAGCGCGTCCTCTAGCAAAACGCCGTTTGGCGACAGCAGCCACAGCACCCCTTCCAGCTGGTGCAAGACGTCCTCTGGCAGGGCGATGGTCAGGGCCACGCAGTCCAATTCGTCTTCGCTGATGGGACCTGGAGCTGGGGCGGCGGCTGTGGCCGTTGGGTTCACAATTGGAGTTGCGCTCACGAGATCGCCTCCAGGGTCACCAGCAGCTGGCCGGCTTCAACCGCCTGGCCCTGCTGTACCGCGACCGCCTTGACGATGCCGCCGCCCGGCGAGCGCACGTCGTTCTCCATCTTCATGGCTTCTAGGACGGCCACCACGCCGCCGGGCGCGACTTCATCGCCCACCTGCACCGGCAGCCGCACCACCCGGCCCGGCATCGACGCTTTGATGGCTCCGCCTCCGTGGCCCTTGGCGCCAGCGGCTCCGCGCAACCACTGGCTGCGCGCCTCTACCACTTCCAGCCGGTGCTGGGTCGAGTGATCGACGACCACCAACTCGCCGCGCTCGGTAAAAGTACGCAGCAGCTGGCGGGTTTGGCCGTCCTGCACCGCCCAGCGCCCGTCTGGCAGCGCCTGCAGGTGCAGCTCGAACTCGCGATCGCCGACCCGCACCCTGGCCCGGTCTCCCAGGTCCTGCAGCAGGGTGACGGTCGCTGTGAGGTGGGCGGATTTGACCAGGTAGTCGGTGCTCATGGGGCCTCAGGGGCATGGGGGCAAGGGGCAAGACCGGCGATTCAGTGCGAGCGCATGCCGGCGCTGCGCGCGGCCAAGGCCCAAGCGCCCTCGGCTTGGGGTTCTGCCGTTGCAGCACTGGCAGAAGCTGCGAGCCGGTGGGTCAGCAGGGCGGCAAAAGCAGTGACCAATTCGCTGGCCTCGGGCTCCTCAGCCAGGGGGGCCAGGGTCTTGACGATGCCGGTGTCGTAGGGCCCGGTGACAAAGGCGTCTGACTCCAGGATCTGCAGCAGATGCTCGATGTTGTGGCGGATGCCGCCGAGCTCAAAGGCGCGCAGCGCCGCGCACATGCGCCGAACGGCCAGTTCGCGGGTCGGCGCCCAGGCGCTTAGCTTGGCGATCATCGGGTCGTAGAAGCTTGAGATGACGTCGCCTTCGCAGAAGCCGTCGTCCAGGCGGATGCCGGGGCCGGTCGGCGGCCGGTAGACGTGCAGCGGGCCGGGCGAGGGCAGAAAGCCTCGCGCCACATCCTCTGCATAGAGACGGCACTCAATGGCGTGGCCGCGCTGGCTGAGCTGGGCCTGGGTCCAAGACAGGGGCAGGCCTTGGGCCACCCGCAGCTGCTCGATCACCAGGTCGGTGCCGGTGACCAGCTCTGTGACCGGATGCTCGACCTGCAAGCGGGTATTCATCTCCATAAAGTAGAAGTTTTCCTTGGGATCCACCAGGAATTCGATGGTGCCCGCGCCCTCATACTGCACCGCCCGTGCGGCTCGCACAGCTACCTCGCCCATGGCAAGGCGGGTGGTGTCTGACAGGTGAGCCGCCGGCGACTCCTCGATGATCTTTTGGTTGCGCCGCTGGACCGAACACTCGCGCTCAAACAGGTGGACAGCGGCGCCGTGGCGGTCGGCCATCACTTGGATCTCGACATGGCGCGGCCTCTCAATGGCCTTCTCCATGTAGACCGTGGGATCCTTGAAGTAGGCCACCGCCTCGCGCACAGCGCCCTCAAAAGCGGCTGGCAGTTCCTGCGCTTCGCGGATCAAGCGGATGCCTTTGCCGCCGCCGCCCGCTGCAGCCTTGAGCATGACCGGATAGCCGATTTCATTGGCGATATCCAAAGCCTCTTGCACATTCTTTAGGGGCTCAAGCGACCCAGGCACAACCGGAACGCCGGCTGCGTGCATGACCTGGCGCGCCAGTGTCTTGATGCCCATCTGCGTCATGGCGTAGGCGCCCGGGCCAACAAACACAATGCCAGCCGCGTCGCACTGGTTGCGAAACTCGGCATTCTCCGAAAGGAAGCCATAGCCCGGGTGGATCATGGTGGCGCCGGTGGCTTGGGCGGCCTCTAGCACCAATTCGCCGCGCAAATACGACTCGGCGGACGGCGCTGGCCCCAGGCGCACGGCTTGGTCGGCAAACGCCACGTGGCGCGAATTGGCGTCGGCGTCCGAGTACACCGCGACGGTGGCATAGCCCAGCTCGCGGCAGGCGCGCATCACCCGCAGCGCTATCTCGCCGCGGTTGGCGACCAGGACTTTGTGAACGGCGGTCATGGGCTCTCCAAAGGGCAGGGCGGCAAAGCACGGCCGCGCAAGAGGACCGGCAGGGCCAAGCGCGCGGATTGTGTATCGTTCGCCGGCCGCAAACAAGGGACGCGGGAGCCCCGCATTCGCCGGCGTGGGTGCAGCTCCGCGCCGTCGCTTCCCAGCAAGCTCGTTCGCTGGAGGTTTTTTTCGCCTGAGTCGCCAGGGCCCTGCGCTGTTCCGCCTTGTCGAGCGGCACTGGGCAGTCGCCTTTGCGTGTCCCAGCTGGACGGTCCGATGTCCTCCGCAAGGCGGAATTTGGCGCACGCCGGCGGAAATCAGCCGCGCCACCCGGCCAAACAGGGGTGCATGCGCTTGATTCTGCGGCGCGCCCGACCTACCTTGCCGCGCTCGCTGGGCCGCGGGGCCGCCCAGGCCTACTGCAGGTTGCGGCCTCTGCCGATCCCGCCCCTTTTCCGCTGAGAGTTTGCCATGCGCTATCTGATGTTGCCCCTTCTTGCCGATGCCGCTCCCCCCCCGGTGGTGTTGGGCTTGGGGGCGCTGGCTGTTGTCGCCATGATCGCGTTGGTGGGCTACGTGGCCTACCGGCTGTTGCGCAGTGCCAAGCCGCTGCCGCCGTCGGCCGATCTGCTGGATGGGGCGACCCGCCGCGAGCCGCTGGACCAGGCGACCCTCAAGCCCGCGCCGTCGCGCAAGGATCAGGAAAAGGCCTATCTGCACGCCGGACTGGCCAAGACCCGTCAAGAAGGCTTTGTGGCGCGCTTGACCCAGCTGTTTGCCGGCAAGCAACTGGATGCAGAACTTCTCGACCAGATTGAAGAAGTCCTGTTTCGCGCCGATCTGGGCGTGCAGACTACGCGGCGCTTGCTAGAGGATCTCAAGCAGGCCTCCACCCGCCATGAGCTGGCCGATCCGGCGCAAGTGTGGAAGAAGCTGCGCGGTCAGGCCGAGGAGTTGCTGGCCAGCGTGGGGCATCAGCCCTTGTGCGTGCAGGCCGATCCGGGGCCTGCAGTGCTGATGGTGGTGGGGGTCAACGGCTCGGGCAAGACCACCACCATTGGCAAGCTGGCTCACCGCTACGCTGGCGAGGGCAAAAAAGTGTTGGTGGCGGCGGGCGACACTTTTCGGGCGGCGGCCGTCGACCAGCTGGAGGTGTGGTGCGAGCGCGCCGGCGTGCCGCTGCACCGCGGCAAGGACAACGCCGACCCGGCCAGCGTAGCCTTTGCGGCGATTGAGCGCGGGCGAGCAGAAGGCTTCGACCTGGTGATTGTCGACACCGCAGGCCGGCTGCACACCAACCAGAACTTGATGGAAGAGCTGAAGAAAGTTGCGCGTGTCTGTGCCAAGGGCATGCCCGGGGCCCCCCATGAAGTGTTGCTGGTGCTGGATGCCACCATGGGTCAGAATGCCGTCAAGCAGGCCGAGCAGTTTCAGCAGGCTGTGCAGGTCACTGGCATCGCCCTGACCAAGCTGGACGGCACGGCCAAGGGCGGAGTGGTCTTGGCCATCGCCGAGGCGCTGCGGCTGCCGGTCAAGCTCATTGGCGTGGGCGAGAAGATGCAGGATCTGCGCGACTTTGACAGCCAGCTGTTTGTTCAGGAACTTTTTGATCCCAGCGAGCGTTAGGCCTGTGGTGGTCACGCGCGGCGTCATCGGCCCGCAGCCGAGCGAGGAAAGCATGAGCGGATCGGCAGGCGGGGCAGCGGTCGCCCGATGGCTACGGGGCGCAGTGCTGGCGAGCGGGCTGGGCGCCGCAGCGGTGGGGCACGCGGCGGCAGACCGGCCCGTAGACCTGCCGGCGGGCGCCAGTGCTGCGGACCGCCCAGCGGGAGACGGTGGCTGCGAGCGCGAGATCCGCTGGCATAACCGTACTTCCACAGCGCTCACCCTGCACATCGCCGGCCTCTCTCCTCGCAAGATCGCCAGCCGGCAGGTGGCGCGCTGGTGTGCCCCAACTGCGGTCGTGGGCTATGGCGTGCGCGGCGGCGACTGGCTGTATCGCGGCCAGGTCGTGGTGACCGCCGGAGAGAGCCGCCAGGTCGAGCTGACCGCCCCGGGCGCCTCGGTCTACGTTGTCAACCGCACGGCCGAAGCCCAGTCCATCGCGCTAGACGGCGATACTCTTGGCGAAGTGGTCGCTGGCGAGTCCAAGTCCTTTGGTCCCGTTGCGATTGGCGATCGCCACCTGACGGCCCACTCGCTGCGCTCATCTTGGCTGTGGGGGACGCAGCTGCGCCTGGCCAACGGCGCGCGCCTCACCGTCGAATTGCCCAGCCCCTCTGGGGTGGTGCGCTTGCTCAACCCGCTGGCCGAAGCCGCGCAGGTAGCCGTAGATGGCAAGGCCCTGGGCGAGGTGGCGCGTGGCGCGCGGTTGGCGGCGATAGGCCTGGGGCCCGGGGCGCACCAGGTGCGCTGGGTGGGCGTCGCCAGCGGCGCGGTGGTTCGGCAGGTGGCGTCCACCGACGACGCCCTGGACCGGCGATCGCCGACCGTCGAGGTCCGCGTGGCCAATCGCACCGGAGAAGATCTGACCCTTCCCGAGGGATTGCGCGATGTGGGTCTACAGCTGCCTGCGCACGCCACCGCCACCTGGCAGCTGCCGCGCGGCGACTACGGCGTGGTGGCGACCGGCTTGACCTCAGGGCTGCCCTACAAGCTTGACGTTTTGGCCAAAGGCCCGGCCGTGCTGACCTGGACGCTGCGGCGGCCGACCGCCTTGCTGCGCTTGCACAATCAGTCCGGCGATGCCGTCAAGGTCGAGGTGCCGGCGTTGGGGCCGCTGCCGATTGCGGCCGGCAAGTCGGCTCTGCTGCGCGTGCCTGCGGGGCGCGTGGCCCTGGCGGCCCATCAGCCTCACCGCGAACAGCCCCTGCGCGTGGCGATGTTCCTGCGCGGCGGCGAAGAGGCTTCCTGGCGCATTGCCGCGCAAGAGACGGCGCTGGTCGCGGCCAACGGCTGGTCAGAGCCGGCGGAGCTGCTGGTCGATGGCCGCCTGGTGGGGATCGTGGCGGCGCGGCTGGACTTCCGGGTGCCGCTCTCTCCCGGCCAGCACAAGGCGGAGCTGGTGATCGCCCGGATCGGCTGGCGCGAAACGGCGCAGCTGACCCTGCGCGACGGCGATCGCCGCACCATCCACTTTGAGCCGCCGGGTGCCGCATTGCACTTGGACAATCAAGAAGGCGCAGGCCAATTGGAGCTGTTGCTCGACGGCGAGCCCGCGGCCTCTGTGGCCCCAGGGGCGCGCGTGGCGGTGGCGGTTGCGGCGGGGCGCGTGGCGGTGCGGGTGGCTGGCGCCGACGGTGTGCAGCAGCGCCAGCAGCGGCTGACGCCGACCCAGCAGGTCCAGGCCCAGGCGCCGCCCCATGCCAGGGTCAAGGTCACGGTCTCCAGCCAGGCCGATCGCGACCTTCAGGTCAGCTGGGATGGCGCGGCGCTGCGGACGCTGGCCCCCGGCGAATTGTGGAAGGCGGGCGAGCTTGAACGCGGCGACCACGTGCTGATTGTGGTCGATCGCGGCCGCCAGGCGCGGGCCCTGGTGGCGGTCCACGGCCGCAAAGCCGCCCTGGCGATCGAACTGCGGGCCCCGGCGGCGCCCAAGGAAAACTAGCCAGCCAGCCCTGCCGCCCACTGGTACCCGGGGCTCAGTTTGCTGGGGCTCACCGGGTGGCATTTTCTGCTGTGGGCTTTGTCTACAGCCTATTCGCCGCGGAATTCCGCCGGACGCTTGGCCAGGAACGCTGCCATGCCTTCTTTTTGGTCGGCGGTGGCAAAAATGTCGCCAAAGGCCTTGGCT
This sequence comes from uncultured Myxococcales bacterium, assembly GCA_903919145.1. Lineage (GTDB taxonomy): Bacteria > Myxococcota_A > UBA9042 > UBA9042 > UBA9042 > SXRM01. The sequence goes on along the minus strand of CAIXGW010000018.1, from coordinate 56,287 downwards.
TCCATGGCCATCGCTGCTGGCATGGGGACATCGCCGCCGCGATCGACCAGGTGCTTGACCGCCGCCAGCGCCAGAGGGCCGCGGCTGGCCATTCTCTCTGCCAGGGCCAGCGCCTTGTCTAGCAATTCTTCTGGCGGGAACAGCTCTTGAGCCACGCCGACCCGCAGCGCATCCTCGGCAGAGAACACGTCGCCGCTGAGGATCCAGCGGTTGGCGGCCATGCGGCCGATCTGCCGCGTCAGCTTCTGGGTGCCGCCAAAGCCTGGCACCACGCCCAGGGTCACTTCTGGCAGGCCAAATTTGGCCCTGGTCGATGCCAAGATCATGTCGCAGGAGAGGGCCAGCTCGCAGCCGCCGCCCAAGGCAAAGCCGTTGACTGCGGCAATGACCGGCTTGGGCAGGTCGGCCAGCTGTTGCATCACCGCACTGCCGTACTCTGAGAATGCCTGGGCTTGCGCGGAATTCATGTGCTGCATGGCGGCGATGTCCGCCCCAGCCACAAATGCGCGATCGCCGGCACCGGTCAGGACCACCGCGCGCAGGCTGGGATCGGCGGCGATCTCGGTTACCCATGCGCTCAGCTCAGTCAGCACCTGCTGGTTGATCGCATTGAGCGCTTTGGGGCGGGCGATCTGCAGCAGCGCGACGGCGCCGCGGCGCTCCAGCAGAACGACTGGGTCAGAGGGGGCAGCGGAACTGGACATGTCAGACCTCGCTTGGGGCCCGCCGGGATAGTCCCGACCTGGCTCCCTGCCGATGGGGACGATTTCAGCTGGGCCGGCGATATCAGAATTCTATTCGGACACTTCGCCTGCCTGGGCGCTCGCGAGACGATCGCTCCAAGAGCCTGTGGGTGCTCTCAGCCGACTCCATGGTTTCCAGGACGCGGCCAGGAATTCAGGCTTTTGTCCGGCAGGCTCCCACAGGGGGGCCAAGGTGTTTTGACGGCGCCAAAAGAACGAACCGGCTGCAGGTTGCCCCACAGCCGGTCCGAAGTCCTCTCGACATCGCGGCTTTGACAGCTGGCCAAGCCCGGTAAGGCTGACGAGCCCTGTCAGAAGGGCACGGGCTACTTGCCGCCGCGCTTGCTGGCCTTGATCGGATTGACCATCTTGCCATCGACCTTCTTCTCGATCTTGGCGTGGGTGGCAAAATTGCACATGCCGCCGGCCCACTTGGCCTCTGGGATGGCGTAGCTGTTGCAGTAGGCAACGCCGTCAGCCAAGCGGACGTGGTTGCAGCCAATGCAGCGCTCGGCCACGGGCTGGAAGTTGAATTTCTGGTAACGCGCAACCGCGGCGGCGTCGGCGGCGGGGGCGTTGATCGGGTCGCTCATGGGTCCTCAAGGCGATCGAGCTAAGTCGATCAGCAGTGCCAAGGGGCTGGCGGGTAGGCTGCAAAGCCTTGCACCCGGGCCTGACTTGATTCGGCCAGGAGGCGCTTCGCTCCACCGCGAAGTGCGCAGGCCGTTTGGGGATGCTCGGTGGGCTCGCAGGGCGAACACCGGGCAAAAGTGCGGAGTAGGATAGGAGAAGGGTGGGTTCACTGTCAACGCTTGAGCCGTGCCGGCAGGCAAGCCTCCCCTGGCGCCTCGGCCAGCTGCGTCGACGGGGCGAAAGTTGGCCGGCCCGCGGCGGAACCCAAAGGAGCTGTGGTGGATCCGCGATTGCCGCTGGGGCTCGGCCGCGCTCAGTCGGCTTTGCACTGACCTGCCACACAGACCTCACCGCTCTCGCAGGACTGGGCAAGGCAGGTCAGGTAGCCTTGGCAGCCCCAAGACAGCGGTGGCGCGCAGATCATGCCCTTGTCGCTGGGCACGCAGAAGGTGGCCGAGCCGCCGTACGGGCAGTCCTTGGCGCCGCTGCAAGCGGTAGGTGCCACGCAAAATTTCTCGCCGTTCTTGGAGGCGCAGCGGCCCGAAGCGCAGTCGTAGTCGGCGTTGCACGGCTCGCAATAGCCCTTGTCGCCCTTGGAGCAGGTCGGAACGGTCTCTTTGCCAACACTTTTGAAGCAATAAGAGGTCTTGCCGCCCTTGGGGGTCGAGCAAGCATAGCCGCTGGGGCAATTGCCTGTGGCGCCTGGGGTGCAGATCTTGGCGCAGAAGCGCTCGCCGGTAGAAGAGGCGTAGTGGCACTCCAGGCCAGCTGCGCAATCGGCCTGGCCGGCGCAGGGCGAGCACTGGTTGCCGTCGCCGCTGCAGGCGCCGTAATCGGGCTGGCAGGCAAATTCGTCTACACCGCTGCCGTATTGCTTGCAGGAGCTGGCGGCTGCGCAGGACGGCTTGCCCTGCGAGCAGGCTTTGGTGCAGAACTTTTGGCCGCTGCTGCCCTGCAGGCACAAGGCGCCCTTGCCGCAGTCTTCCGCCACCTGGCAAGGGTTGCAGAAGCGCGGAGGCGTGCAGATCAGCTTTCCAGACTGTGGGTTGCAGTAGGTGCCGCTGGGGCAGTCGGCAGAAGAGGCGCAGGTCTTGCTGCAGATTCCAGCGCCGGTCGATATGTCGATCTCAAAGCACGTCAGGCTCAGTGCTGCGCAATCGTTGGGAACTACGCAGACTTTCCCGACCCCGCTGGCGGCAACGACATCGGACTTGGCGTCGCCAACGCCAGCGTCACCGTTCGCCGCAGAGGCGTCGCCGGCCGAGCTCAGGCTGGCCGCCGTCGACTCGGGCTCCTGGCAGCCGGCCAACCCTGCAAGGGCCCCAAGCAACCATGCGGCGATGACCGCCCTGTCAAACCAGCCTCTGGCCCCAAAACCCATGCACAGCCTCCAATTTGCAGCAGCGCTCGCCCCGCCCAATCGCACAGATTACGAGGCGCGCGAGTGGGGAGCAACCCAAAGCACGGGCCAAGCCGCATTTCTTCACGCGAGAAGCGCAGGTAGCGCGTCAGCCGCTGTGGCTGGGCATTTGCTGTTGCCGGCTACCCCCCCGGTTGGCGACCTGCAAGGATGCTGGCATGCTTGGGCCGCCACCGAGCGGGCGCCGGAGCTGCCATGCCAACTTTGTACCACTACTTTGACTGCCCTTATTGCTTTCGCGTTCGCGCCTTCCTGGTAGAGCGCGAGGTTGCCTACAGCAGCAATCTGGTCGACCGCGGCGCGCCGCCGCCAGAGCTTTTCAGCCTCAACCCCCTTGGCAAGCTGCCGATCTGGGTTACAGACAAGGGCCGGCCGATCTTTGGCTCGCGCACGATCATCCGCTTTGTCGATGCGATTGCCCCCGGCACCCCGCTGGTGCCTGCCGATCCGCTGCAGGCGGCCCGGGTGTCGATGACCGAGGATCTGATCGACGAGGCGTTGCTGCCGGCCCTGATTCGCCTTGATCGCGAGGTTGGCGGCAAGACCGCCGATCAATGGGATCTGAAGGTGTACCGCCAGGAGACGGCCAAGATCCAGGCCATGCTTGAAGTTTTTGAGCAGTTGCTGGGCGGTCGGCAGTGGTTGGTGGGCGATGCGCTCAGTCCAGCCGACCTGGCGCTGACCCAGCCGTTGACAATCCTGGAGCGATTCGGGTTGGATCTCTCGGCTCAGCCGGGGTTGGCTGACTTGGCCGAGCGATTGTCCAAGCGCGGATCGATCATTGCAGCGCGGCGCCCTCCGGGGTCGCAAGCCTCGCCAACTGCATGATCTTGCATAGAGAGGTGCCAGGCGAGCCGCCCGGCCTGGAGGCCCGAGATCCAGGTCCACACCTGCAGCTCCCTGCCCAGCGTCTTGAGCACGCTATCTTCTGCCCGGCCGCCTGATCTGCAGGTCGCCGCGCCCGTGTGCCCCTTTCCTCTGCTTTAGCCGCCAGTTTGTGGCGCCAAAGGCCTGACCACCATGCGCGTTTCCTTTTCTTCGCTGCCGCCCTTCCGTCTGGCCCTCAGCACTGCGGTGGCGACCGCCCTGGCCGTGACGCCGATGGGCGCTTGGGCCCAGGCTCCCGCCGACCGCCCGCCGCCGGCAACCCCCGCCGCAGAGGCGGCTCCCGCCGGTGAGGCTGCCCCCCCCGCCGATCGCCCGCCGGCCGCAGAGACCCCGCCGGCGGCGCCGGCTCCACCGGTGGTGGCTGCGCCAGGCAAGCTCATCATCCAGGCCGACGCCGATGACCTGGTCGCCGAAGTGCGGGCGCCGGGCAGCGAGCCGCGGATGATCGGCCTCAAGAAGGGCGACAACAGCGTTGAAGTGGCCAGCGGCTCGGTGCAGGTCAGCGTGCAGACCAAGGGCGGCAAAAAGGTCTCTGACTCCACCGTCGATGTGGCTCCCGGTGGCGAGGCCAAGCTGGCGGTGCGCAGCCGCGGCACAGTGGTCATTCAGGTGCCAGCGGACGCCGACGTGACGGTGGGCGGCAAGGATGTGGAGGGCCAGGAAGGCAAGTTCACCGTAGAGCTTGAGCCGGGTGCGCACAGCCTGGTGGTACAGCGCCCTGGTCACTTTGGCCAGAAGGGCGACGTCACCGTGATCGCCGGCAAGACTGCCACGGTGGCTCCCCAGCTGGAGTCCTACGACTACGGCGGCAAGAAGACCTACGCCTATGCGGCGATCCTGGGTGGCGGCGCGCTGGTCGTGGCGGCGATCGCCCTGGACGCCCTTGGCAGCTATGACGAGTTTGGCGGCGACGTCACCCGCTGGTCGCTGCTAGGCCTTGGCGCCGCGGGTTTTGTGGGCGGCACCATTATGCTCAAGCACACCTTGGATGAGGCGGCGCCGATCAAGGACGTGCGCTACGACGTCAAGATCGCCCGGCTGCAGGGCGGCGCGGTGGCGAGCTTGGGCCTGCGGTTCTGAGCGCCATGGCCGCCAGCGATTTTGACTTTCACGAAGTGTTTGACCGGCTGAGTGTCGGTCCGTGCCCCAACACGCCAGAGAGGATCCGCGCGCTCAAGGTCGCCGGCTTCACGGCGGTGATCAGCGTTCAGACCGATGAGGATCTGACCAGCCTGGGCATGTCATGGCCGCTGCTGTGGAAGTTCTTGGTTGGCCAAGGCTTGTCTTGCCAGCGCGTGCCCATCCGCGACTTTGACCTCAAGGCCCTGGCCGCGGGGCTCGATGGAGCCGTGGCCGCTGTTCAGGAGCTGCACCGCGGTGGGCACCGGGTCTATCTGCACTGCTCGGCTGGCGTCAACCGCTCGCCCAGCGTGGCGATCGCTTTCCTGATGGCCCACTATCAGATGACCTTGGAGGAGGCGTGGGAGCAGGTCACCACCCGGCGACCCAGCGCCCCGCACCGCTCGGCGATTGAGGCGTGGCAGGCTGCACGCCGGTAGCGGCCGAGACGGTCCTGGCAGTCTAGATAAAACCTTTGTTCTTGAGGTGGTTTGAAGGAGTGTCTTTTGGATGCTCCGCCCGCACGCTATGCTGTCAGCTGAACGGGGGCCTCCAATTGCACGACTTGCCGCCATCCCAGCCTCAGCGCCAGGTCGAGGTCCAGCTCGGCCACCTGTGCAACAACCGCTGCGTCTTCTGCGTATCCGGCCAGCTTTCCGAGCAGGGGCGGGCACCGCAGCTGGCGGCCGAGCCGATTCTTGCTGAGATCCGCGCAGCTCGCGCCACTGGCGCCCAGCGCATTACCTTGCTGGGGGGCGAGCCGACCATTCAACGGTCCTTTGCCGAGGTCTTGGCGGAAGCGGTGGCGCTTGGCTTTGACGAGGTGGTGATCTTTACCAACGGCGTGATGACCCCGCGAGCCAGCTTCCGCCAGCGGGTCATGGAGCTGCTGCAGCGGCTGGGGCCGGCCCACCGCAAGCGCGTGCTGTGGCGGTTTTCGCTACAGGGCGGTGACGAGGCTTGCCACGACGCGACCACGCTCAACAGCGGTTCGTGGAAGCGGATTCTTGACAGCATGGCCGAGCTGCAGCGGGTGGGCAGTCGCCTGTCGGGCAATATGTGTGTGGTAGAGAGCAATTATCGCTCGGTGCCGGCCTTGGCCAGCGTGTGTCAGCAGTTTGGCTTGGAAAATCTGCACCTGGACATGGTCAGGCCGCGCGACGCCGGCGACCGCAGCGATGCCGAGCTACGGGCCATGATGGCGCGCTACACCGAGATGGCCCCGTTTTTTCAAGGATTGTCCCAGCAGGTCGATGCCCAGCTCGGCCCGCACTGGGACCTCAACTTTGGCAACGTGCCCTATTGCACGGCTCTGCCCGTCAGCCACCGGATCCACCACGACGGCCAGGACACGGTGACGGTTGCCGCCGACGGCCAGGGCAATACCCAGCAGGGATTTGACAAGTATCTAGACAAGCGCACCGACAAGGGCAAGCCCGCGGCCTGCGCGAGCTGCGTGTTTGACAGCCAGTGCTCAGGCGTGTTTGACAAGTATCGGCAATTCTATGGAGATGGCGAGTTTGCACCGGTGACGGCCGCGCAGCTTTGGGAGTCGGACCGCGCGGGCCACCACTTTGCCCTGCTGGCGGCAGGCCCGCTGAGCGGCCTGAGCGAAGTAAGGGTCCTCCAGGTGGATGACCGCGGCGGCGAGGTCGAGGTGCAGATCGGCCCATGGCGCGCCGCCTTGCGCAGGGCCGGGCGACCGCCGCGAAGGTCGGGATGGTGGGTTGCGCGCGCCGACCGCTGGGAAGTGGAGCTGCTGGGACCGCTGCCAGCCGTCGCGCCCAGCCCAGAGCCCCTGTGGCAAGGTCTTAGAGCTATCGCCAAGGCTCTAGGAACGGCGCAGCCGGCAGGCTCCGACCTTGGGGCCGCCTTTCGGCAAGCGCAGTCCCAGCAGGCGCAGGAGCGCAAGCAAGCCCAGCAACGACTCCAGGCCGAAGGCACGGCTGCGCAGTGGCGGCAGTTGCTCGGTGGGCGGCAGCTCGGCTCATGGCTGCCGGAGCGGGCAGGGCCGCACGCCAGCTTGATCTGGCGGCAGGGCGAGTTGCGGGTCAGCGTCGATGTGGTGACTGAGCGCGACGCAGCCGGTCGCTGGCGGCCGTGTTTGCGCCACAGCGCACCTGGGGTGGATCGCGAGGCACTCGCGGACCTGAACCTCGCCATCGCCCTCGTCCTGCGCGGAAACTATGCGGATCCGCAGATGGCCCAGCGCGACCTCTAGCGTCTGTCGCACCTGGGGCTTGGTTGGCACCGGCAATCCCAGCCACATCTTGCAGGTCGTTGATTGCGATCGGTTATTTTCTTGCGCGTCCGCGACGCCGATCTACGCTGGCCCCAGGTTGAAACGGGCTAGGCTGGATCGGAGGGCGTCATGGAAGTAGCAATCCTCATTGGGACGATCGGGGCAGGAGTAGGGCTGGCGCTGGCGACCGCGGGGTTGACCATGCACCTGATCGTTGGGGCCATTCCGCAGAAACACCGCTAGGGTCGCCTACGCTGGGTCGGTCGGAGGTGCGGCCATGCGACCGGCAGGTTTGGCGACCGCTACTTAGCGCGGCCCGTCAGCGTGCCAGGTAATGCGCCCGCGCAATAGGGTCAAGCGGGCCTGTCCGCGCAGCTGGGTGCCCCACAGCACCGAGTTCTGGCTCTTGCTGCGGCTGCTGCGCTGGTCCAGCGTCCAGGTAGCGGCGGGATCCAGAATCACCAGCGTGGCGCTGCGGCCCGGCACCAGATCGGCGGCCGGCAGCCTCAGGATGGCCCGCGGCGCGTCGACCAGCGCCGCCAACGCCACCGCGACCGGCAGCTCTCCGGCGTCGACGCACTGCTGCACTAGACTCCACGCCGTCTGCAGGCCAATGGCCCCAGGCTTGGCCTCGTCAAATTCCACCTGCTTGTCGGCCGTTCCGACCGGCATGTGATCGCTGCAGATGGCGTCGATGGTGCCGTCGCGCAGGCCGGCCAGCAGGGCGCGGCGGTCCTCTTCGTCGCGCAAGGGCGCCACCAGCTTGAGGTTGCTGTCGTACTGCGCCAGCGCAGCGGCCGTCAGCCGCAAGTGCCACTGAGTCACGGCGCACGTCACCGCCACCCCGGCCTGCTTGGCCTGCCGGACCAGCTCTACGGATCGGCGGCTGCTGATCCGCGCCAGGTGCAGGCGGCCGCCCGTCAGCTGGGCGATGGCAATGTCGCGCGCCACCGCAATGTGTTCGGCGGCTGCGGCGCTGCCTGCCAGACCCAAGCGGGTCGACCAGACCCCTTCGTGCATGACGCCGCCGGCGGCGAGCACCGCGTCCAGGGGCTGGGTGCAGATCGGCCGGTCAAAGCTGCGCGCGTACTCCATGGCCCGGCGCAGCAGCCGCGAATTGCCCACCGGGCGGTCGCCGTCGCCAAACATCACCGCGCCCGCCTCGGCCATTTCGCCCATAGGCGCCAAGGATTCGCCGCGCAGCCGCTCAGACAGGGCGCCCATCGGCAGCACTTCGCAGATGCCGTACTCGCGGGTGCGGCGCACCACCAGCTCGGTGACGGCGTGGTCGTCATTGGCGGGCAGGGTCTCGGGGCCAACGACCACCGCCACAAAGCCACCGGCCGCCGCAGTCTCTGACAGGCTGCACAGGTCTTCGTCTGGCTCGTTGCCGGGCTCGCCGCTGGTGGCCCGCAGGTCGACCAGGCCGCCGCAGACCAGGCAGCCGCTGGCGTCCACCACCTGCTCGCCGGCGGGTGCAAGGCCGGAGCCGAGCTCGACGATCTTGCCGCCGCGCACCCGCAGGTCGCTCACCGGGCCAAGGCCGATGCCGGGCTGGTAGATCTGGCCACCGACGATCAGCAGGTCAGGGGTATGGCTCATGATTTCCTCACGCTGGGTTCAGCCCGCGCGTCGCGGCCACGGCGTAGAGCACCGCCATCCGCACCGCCACGCCGTTTTCGACCTGCTCCAGGATCACCGACTGCGGTCCGTCGGCCACGTCCGCACTGATTTCAACGCCGCGGTTCATCGGCCCGGGGTGCAGCACCCATGCGCCCGGCTGGGCCAGCTGCAGGCGCTCGGCATCTAGACCAAAGAACCGGTGGTATTCATGGGCATTGGGAAACAGGTCATTGCCCTGCCGCTCGCGCTGGATGCGCAGCATCATCACGGCGTCGGCCCCTTCTAGGGCGGGCTCGACGCGGCGGTGGGCCACACAGCCCAGCTCTTCGATTCCAGGAGGGATCATCGTCGCGGGGCCTGCCAGGTGCACCTCTGCGCCGAGCTTGGTCAGGCACCACAGGTTAGAGCGGGCCACCCGGCTGTGGGCAATGTCGCCGATGATGGCGATTTTTCGCCCGCGCAGGTCGCCCAGCTTGTCTCGCAGGGTAAAGGCATCCAGCAGGCCCTGGGTCGGGTGTTCGTGGGCGCCATCGCCGGCGTTGACGATGCTGCAGCCAATGCACTCGGCCAGGAATTGCGCAGCGCCGGAGCGGTTGTGGCGCAGCACCACAATGTCAGGCCCCATCGCCTGCAAGTTCAAGGCGGTGTCCAGCAGCGTCTCGCCTTTGGACAGGGAAGAGCTGGAAGCCGTAAAGGTCATCGTGTCGGCCGACAGCCGCTTGGCCGCCAGCTCAAAGCTCATGCGGGTGCGGGTAGACGACTCGACAAAGAAAGACAGAACCGTGATCCCGCGCAGGGTTGGCAGCTTCTTGACCGTCCGCTGGTTGACGGACTTCATCTCCGCCGCCAGGTCCAAGAGGGCAGTGATCTGCTCGGCGCTGAGCGTCTCTAGCGCCAGCAGGTGGCGCAATTGCAGGGGCGGCACGGTCGCCGACGGCTGGGGCAGCATCTGGGGGCCTCCTGGGCGCCGCCACCGCGGCGGGGATGGGCAGTCAAGAGCGGATGGCTTGATCTTCCCTAGTTGGGCTGGGTGACCACGCGCTCCATGCGGCCATGGCCGTCGGTCAGCAGCCGCAAGCTCTGGTGGGGCTCGACCTGCACCCGCAGCCCCACCGCGTCGGGCTGAATAGGCAGCTCGCGGCCGCCGCGGTCCAGCAGCACCGCCAGGGCCACCGCCTTGGGCCGCCCCAGGTCAGCCAGGACCGCCATGGCCGCCCGCACCGTGCGACCGCTAGCCAACACGTCGTCAACCAACAGGATTCTTTGGCCCGTGGGGTCGCCGGGCAGCGAAGTCTGGCCTTCGACCAGCCGCGGGCCGCGCAGCCAAGTGTCGTCGCGGTACAGCGAGCAGTCCAAGGCACCCACCAGCGGCCGCTCGCCCTCTGTCAGGGCCAGCACAGCGGCCAGCTCCTGGGCCACCACCGCGCCACCGCTGCGGATTCCGATCAGCCAAGGCATCACCCTTTCGTCAGGTGCGGCGCCGGTCCAGCGCAAGGCCAGGACTTCGTCAGCCAGTTGGCGCAGGATCTGTTCCAAGTTGCTGCGGTCGAGGTTCACGGCTTGGGCTCCCACTTGCTGCAGTCGCCGTCAGGGGCTTGCTCGTCATGGACAAAGGTGAACATTCGCTCGACATTGGGCTTGAACCAGTCGTCGGTAAAGGCCCACCAGCGGATGCCCGCCTTGCCCTTGACGGTATCCATCGGCACCAGGCCAAAGAAGCGCCCGTCTTTGGAATTGTCGCGGTTGTCTCCCATGACCAGCAGGTGACCGGGGGGGACTTCAAAGTCGGGGAAGGCGCGATTCTCTGGCAGCCCGTATAGCAGGGCGTGCGGCCCGTAGCACTGGTGCCACTGCTTGTGAGAGCAGCGGTCGGCCCAGGGCCAGTCAGAGGTGTTGTCGACCTCAAATTGCTCGGGCTGGGTGGCCACGTGGTGCTGGGTGGTAAAGATCTGGCCGCCGATGCACTCGCGGGCGATGCGGCAGCTGCGGCCACTAGAGCTTTCTTGCCCACACGAGCCCGCCGGATTCAGGATCCACCGCTTGACGGGTTTACCGTTCAGATGCAAGACATTGTCGGCCATCCGCACCTTGTCTCCCGGCCCGGCAACGACGCGCTTGATCAGATCCTTGCCGGTCGAGTCGGCGTCATCGTCGTAGGGGTACTCAAAGACCACCACTTCGCCCGGCGCGGGGTCGCGCAGCGCCAAGAACTTGATGCGGGTAAAGGGAATCTTCAGCCCATACAGAAACTTGTTGACAAACAGGTGGTCGTGGATCTGCAGCGTCGGAATCATCGATCCGGTTGGGATCTTGAAAGCCTCAAAGACAAACGCGCGAATGCCAATGGTCAGCACCGCGGCCCACACAATGGCCTCTACGTATTCGCGGGTCGGCGACTTGCGGAACGCCCCTAGGTGCAAGTGCAGCGACTCGTCAAGGGCTGTGACGGCGCGATCGAGCCGCTCGATGGCCTCGGGCTGGGCTTCAGCACCTGCAGCCGTGCGCGCGCTGCGCAGGGTCGCCAGCTGGTCCTGCATCAGCAGCCGTACGTCTTCTCGCAAAGTCTTTCCGTACTTGCGCAACAGGGCCGCACCGGTGCTGTCCAGATAGTCGGCGCGTTCGCGCAGCTCGCGCAGGCGCTGCCGTTGCGCACGGCTGTCCATGGTGGGAATGGGGCTCACAGTTCTCCTTGGGAGGTCAGGCACTGGGCAGCCGCTTGCGGAGGGGGCCAAAAAAGCAGACGGCGGTTGCAGGCCGCGAAGCCTACAACCGCCGTCCCCTTGATTCAATGCCCCGCGCCGCGGCGATCGCGGCGAAGAGCAGCGTTTCCCTTACTTGTCAGCGCGGACCAAGATGTCGTCAATGAAGATGCCGGCGCCCTCGTTGGCGGTGCAGTCACCCGAGTCGAAGCCAAAGGTCACAATGACGATCTTGCCGACCAGCGGCGTGACGTCCACCGTGATCTCGCCCCACTTCTTGAGGATCAGGTTCTTGTCGAGCACCTGGTTGACCTGGGCGGTGGAAAGGACGTCCTTGATGTTGACCGAGGCCACATCGTAGGAGCCGCCGGTTTCGCCGTCAAAGTAACCCTTGAACTTCAAGAAGGTCTTGGCGCCCACGGTTGGCGACGCGTTGATCTTGAAGGCCACCGTCTTGGCGGTGCCGCCGACCTTGGCGGTGCTGGTGGGGCAGGCAAAGTTGTAGGCGCCGCTGGTCTGCTTGAAGCTGAGGTTCAGCGAGCAGTCGCTGCTGTAGAACGACGAGCCGGCGTTGTTGTCGACCGCCCAGCCCACTGCGTTGAAGTTGGACAGCGTGAAGGCGTTGGGGTTGGCGCAGGTGATGCTCTCGCCGTACGAGGGCACGGGCACGTTGTCGAGCTTGAGGTTGTCCAGGAACCAGCCCTTGAAGTTGTTGCTGTTGGTGTCCTTGGAGTCAAAGCGGAACCGCAGGATGACCTTCTTGCCCTTCAAGGCCGACAGGTCGATCCAACCCTTGCGCCAGCCCTTCTGCAGCGTCGCCGTGTTGTCGCGCTGGGTAGAGATGGGCAGGGTCACAAAGGCGTCTCCGGACACTTCCACATAGCGCAAGTCCCAGCTATTGCTGTTCTCTACCTCGAACCACTCGTCAAACATCAGCGTGACGGGGCCAGCGGTGATACCGGTGAGGTCGAGCACGGGCGAGACGCTGGAGCCCTGGGCCACGCCAGCAAAGTCCACGCCGTTGTTGAAGTTCAGGTAGCTCTTGGACGTGTCGGCCAGCGAAGCCAGACCCACGTCGGCGGTAGCGTCGATGGCCCAGCCGGTCTTGCTGGTGTTGGGATCGCTGAACTGCCAGCCGTTGCCGTTGTCATTGAAGGCCTCGGTGTACACGCCGCCGTTGGCGACCTTGACGATCGGCCCGCCGTAGATGTTGGCCTGGTCGACGAACCAGCCGGCGCCAACGTTGTTGGTGGTGTCGCCGGAGTCAAAGCGGAAGCGCACTTGGAACTTCTTTCCGATCAGGGCCTTGATGTCAAATGCCTCGATCTTCCAAGCCTTCTGCGCCGCCCCGTTGTCCAGTTGGTAGGACAGAGCGACGGTCTGGAAGCCGTCGATCGAGAACTCGATGTAGCGCTTGTCAAAGTTGTTGGTGGCCTCGACGTCGGACCAGGAATAGAAGGCTGCCGTCATCTGCGTGCCCTTGAAGGCGGTCGCGTCGACAAAGAACTTGCCCAAGCCGCTGCCCTGAGCCGGCTTGTTGGGCTCGGCGTAGTTGGTGCCGTTGTTGAAGTTCAGCGACGCGGCTCCCGTCAGCTTGCCCGGAACCGGCGTGGCGTCGGTGGCCCACTTGACCGTGCCGGTGCCGACGTTGACCCACAGTGGGTCATTCTGGTCAATCGGCGAAGTCGCCGGAATGCCAAACACCTTGCAGACGTTGACATCGGTGGTCAGCGTGTAGACGCAGGTCCCCTTGGTCTTGTCGCAGCTGTCCAGCGTGCAGGGGTTGCCGTCGTCGCAGTTGATCGCGGTGCCAGCGACGCACTTGCCCAGGGCGCACTTGTCGGCCGGGGTGCACTTGTCGCCGTCGTCGCAGGTGGCGGTGTTGTTGGTCGAGACGCACTTCTTGCCCACTGCGTCACACGCGTCATTGGTGCAGACGTTGGCGTCATCGCAGGTGTTGGGCGCTACATTGGAGCAGGTTCCGTCTTTGCAGGTGTCTTTGATGGTGCAGAACAGTCCGTCATCGCAGGGGGCGGTGTTGTTGACGTTCAAGCAGCCCTTGAGCGGATCGCAGCTGTCGGTGGTGCAGACCTTGCCGTCGTCGCACTTGAGCGGCATGGAGCCCAGGCACTTGCCCTTGCCGTCGCAGGCGTCAGACAGGGTGCAGACGGTGCCGTCATTGCACGGAGCGGTGTTGGGCGTGTTGGTGCAGACATCCTTGGCGCAGGTGTCAGACGTGCAGACGTTGTTGTCGTCGCAGTTCTTGCCGGCGCCGGTGCACTTGCCGCCCGCGTCGCACTTGTCGCCGGTGGTGCAGCCGTTGCCGTCGTCGCAGACAGAGCCAGCGGTCACCGGCTTATAGGTGCAGCCGGTCTTGGGGTCGCAGCTGTCGGTGGTGCAGACGTTATTGTCATTGCACTTGATCACCGTGGGGCCGACGCACTTGCCGCCGGTGCACTTGTCGTCGCTGGTGCAGACGCTGCCGTCCGAGCACAGGGCGGTGTTGTTGGTGTACACGCAGCCCTTGACCTTGTCGCAGCTGTCATCGGTGCACGAGTTCTTGTCGTCGCAGACGATGTTGGCACCGGCACAAGCGCCATCCTTGCAGGTGTCCTTGTCGGTGCAGGCATTGCTGTCGCTGCACTGGGCCGCGTTGTTGTCGTGCTTGCAGCCGACGGCGGCGTCGCAGCTATCGGTGGTGCAGGGGTTGGCATCGTCGCACTTGTCCAGGGTGGCGCCAGCATCACAGGCTTTGTCTTTGCAGACGTCGTTTAGCGTGCACTTGTTGCCATCTTCGCAAGCCGCGGTGTTGGCAGCGCTCTTGCAGCCGGCCACGGTGTCGCAACTGTCGGTGGTGCAGGGGTTGCTGTCGTCGCAGTCGACCTTGCTACCAGCGCAGGCGCCGGCCTTGCAGGCGTCATTCTGGGTGCAGACCGTGCCATCGTCGCACAGCGTGCCGTCGGCGTAGTTGGCCACTTTGCAGTCGCCGCTGGCGTCGTCGCAGCTGTCAAGGGTGCAGGGCTTGCCGTCGTCGCACTTCTTCTGCACGCCGACGCAGACGCCGCCTTGGCACTTGTCTTCGGTGGTGCACTTGGTGCCGTCGTCGCAGGTGGCGGTGTTGTCAGCAAACTTGCACAGGCCGGTGGCGGCGTCGCAGGTGTCCGTCGTGCAGGGATTCTTGTCGTCGCAGGCGATCGGCTCGCCAGCGCCGCACTTGCTGTCCTTGCAGGTGTCCTTCTGGGTGCAGGCGCTGCCGTCGTCGCAGGGGGCGGCGTTGGCCTTGTTGGCGCAGACGTTGTTGGCGCAATCGTCGTCGGTGCACGGGTTGTTGTCGTTGCAGTCTTTGCCGGCGCCCTTGCACACGCCAGCGGCGCACTTGTCGCCCGTGGTGCAGGAGTTGTCGTCGTCGCAGGTCAAGGTGTCATCGGCCTTGTTGGCGCAGCCGGTGACCTTATCGCAGGTATCGGCGGTGCAGGGGTTCTTGTCGTCGCAGACCACGGCGGCGCCGGTGCAGGCGCCGGCCTTGCAGGCGTCGCCGCTGGTGCAGGCGTTACCGTCTTCGCAGGTCGCGCCGTCGGCGGCAGCGGCGTGCTGGCAGCCGGCCTTGGCGTCGCAGGTGTCGACCGTGCAGGCGTTCTTGTCGTCGCAGTCGGCCAGCTTGCCGGGGGTGCAAGAGCCATCGGCGCAGACGTCGCCGGCGGTGCAGGCGTTGCCGTCTTCGCAGGTGCCGGTGTTGTTGGTCGCCGAGCAGCCCTTCTCCTTGTCGCAGGCGTTGGTGGTGCAGGGGTTGCCGTCGTCGCAGGTGTCGGCCTTGCCGGGAACGCACTTGCCCTCGGCGCAGGCGTCGGCCAGGGTGCAAGCGTCATTGTCGTTGCACTGCACGGTGTTGTTGGTGAACACGCAGCCGGTCTTGCTGTCGCAGGTGTCGTCAGTGCAGGGGTTCTTGTCGTCGCAGGTCTTCAGGGTGCCGGCGCAGGCGCCGCTGGCGCACTTGGCCCCTTCGACGCAGGCGTTGGTGTCGGTACAGGCCTCGCCGTCGGCGGCGTCTTTCTCTCCGCAGGCGCCGGTAGAAGCATTGCAGGTAGCAACCTTGCACGGCGTGGTCGCCGCGGGGCAGTCCTTGTCTTGCTTGCAGCTGGTCACAACCGTGTCTTGATCGGTGCCGCCAGTGTCCTGATCGGTGCTGGCAGTGTCCTGATCGGTGCTGGCGGTGTCCTGATCGGTGCTGGCGGTGTCCTTGTCGGTGCTGGCCGTGTCCTGATCGGTCGAGGCGGTGTCCTGATCGGTGCCAGCGGCGTCTTTGCCGGTGTCGATCTGCACGTCGGTCTTCATCGACGTGTCGTCAGTCGAGCTGGGAACATCGACGCCGGTGTTGGTGTTTACAGGTTGTGGGTCGGCGCCACAGCCAGCAGATGCCAAAATGGCGACTACGGCGAGGGCGCGCCAGCGGTTCTGGGCGAGGGTCATGGTTACGTCTCCTGCGAGTAGACTGACGGACCGCGTCGCAAGAGCGAACCGCGGGTGCTGCATGCGTCAAGATGGCGCATTAGCAGCAGAAATGCACGAACTGAGCGACACTAGAGGGAGCCAGGGGGTCGTGATCGGGCGAATTGTAGGGATTCCCGCTGTTGCGTCAAGAGCAAACGTTGGCCAAGAGGGCGGCATGGCCTGAACCGGGCTCAGGGGAGCCGAGCTTGCCCCCGGGCAGCGGCGCCGCCGAGCGCTTGCCAACTGCAGCCCAGAGAGCGATGCGTGCCTCTGCCGTTGCGTCAGGCTTGGCTGAAACCACAACTGGCCGCGCGCCTGGCGCGAGGGGCCGCGGTCCGCCGGACCTCACAGCCGGGCGATCGCTGCGGCCCGCAGGGCCTTGCCGCACACCTTTGGCGCAGAGGCCCTGTTCCGGCCGATGGCGTCGCGGTTTTTGCCGAAAGGTCTTGCGCACGCCGCTGACAATTGCCTACCGTAGGGAGGCGGCGGCAGTCGCGCAAAGGATCAGGCGATGCGCTGGTGGAGATTGGGAGAGGGCCGGCGTGGCAGGGCGGCCGTGATCGCCGCCGCGGCCCTAGCCGCCGTAGGTCTGGCGGGGTGCGGGGCGGAGGAGTCGGCGGCTCCAGCGCAGTCCAAGCCGTGTGTCCTTGATGACGACTGCAGCGGCCAGGGCGAGACCTGCGATCTGGCCCAGGGCCGCTGCACGGTAAAGACAATCGCCATGGATACCAGCGTGGGCCTGGACAGCGGGGGTAAACCCGACGCCGCGGCCACGGGCGATGGGGCCAGCCAGGACCAAGCATCGGCAGATGGCGCCGCCGACACCCTGGCCGATGCCGCCAAGGACAGTGTTGCGCCTGACTCCGCTGGCGGCGACACCGCCGATGCCGCCAAGATCGACGCTGGCAAGACCGACCTCACTGGCGCAGACGGGCAGGGCGCTGACAGTGCGGCCGCCGATGTGCCGACGCCTGACGCAGGGCAGCCCGACGGCAGCGGCGGCTGCAGCAAAGACGAGCAATGCCCCGGTGACGATGTCTGCCTGGCGGGCGTTTGCGACAATGGCACCTGCACCCAAGTGGCCATGTACGGCTGCTGTGTGAGCGGGCCCTGCTGCGACCCGGTCAAGCACGTGGCTCTGCCGGTGCAGACCCCCTGCGGCGACCAGCCGGTGGCCACCGAGTGGGCCTGCAAGGGCGCGGATATTCAGCAGCGCCAAGCGGTGCCTGGCTGCGACGGCAAGCTGACCGACGTCTGTCCGACCAGCCCCGACCTTGCGATCTGGGGGCCGTGGGCCACCGTATCGACTTGCGCCGCCGGGTCCACCTGCAAGCAGGGGGCGTCGACGCTCAAGCCCGTGTGTTCGTCCGGCGAGCCGGCGCAGTGCCTGGAGAATCTGGCCTGCGAAGACGGCAACGCTTGCACCAAGAACACTTGTTCGGCAGAGAAGTGCATCAGCGCCCCGGCCGCCAAGGGCACCGCTTGCGGCAGTCAGGTCCTCAAGAGCGAGTACAAGTGCAGCAGCACCGCTGCCGGCGGCGACGTCATGGTGCGCCAGGCGTTGGCCGGCTGCGATGGCGCCGGCGCCTGCTCCAGCACAGAGACGGTCTGGGGCGCCTGGAAGGTCGCAGTGAACTGCGGGTTCAGCGAAGTGTGCGAAGTCGTGGATGCTGCCAAGGCCGGCACCTGCGTGGGTGCCCCCGACTGCAAGCCCGGATCGACCTGCTGTACCGTCAAGGGCGAGTGGGCACCGACCGGGACCGCTTGCGGCACTGCCGCTGTCGACATGGAGTACCAGTGCAGCGGCGCGGCTGGCGGCAAGATCGAGAAGCGCACCGCCGTCGCCGGCTGCAACGGCTACAACGCCACCTGCGCCAGCTACAACCAAGTCTGGGGCGCCTGGTCCGTGGTCAGCACCTGTCCGGCCAGCCAGGTCTGCACTGAGAGCTACGACAACAGCATCCAGCCGGTATGCAAGGCCGCTTGTTCGGCCGGGACCACCTGCTGCACCGCCGAGGGCAACTTTGCCACCAAGGGCACGGCGTGCGGCACCACCGCCTGGGACAGCGAGACCAAGTGCTCGGGCACCGGCAAGGGCGCGCAGATCCTAGAGCGCAAGGCCTACTGCGGCTGCACCGGGGTCAAGGCATCGTGCTCTTGTTCTTCCAGTGACTTTGCCTGGAGCGACTGGAAGGCGATCAAGACCTGTTCTTCTACCCAGGTGTGCGAGCTGAATAGCTGGGGCGATGCCAGCTGCGTCAGCGCCACCAAGTGCACCCCCGGCCAGACCTGCTGTACCGCCGACGGTCTGTACGCGCCCAAGACGACTTCTTGCGGCAGCTCGGCCTCGGACACCCAATACAGCTGCTCTGGCCCTGAGAATGGCGGAAAAGTCCTTAAGAAAACCGCCGAATATGGCTGCTCAGGCTCGTCGACGAGCTGCAGCTATGCCAGCGCAGACTATGTGTGGAGCCCCTTGACCACGTTCAAGACTTGCACGGCGACCCAGGTGTGCAAAGCCGACAGCTGGGGCGGCGCCAGCTGCGTCAGCGCCTACAAGTGCACCCCCGGCTCGCAGTGCTGCACCGCCGATGGTCAGTACGCGCCGACCACCACTGCCTGCAGCACAACTACAGCCGATGACGACTACCAATGCTCTGGTACCGGCAAAGGCGCTTTGATCCAAAAGAAAGTGGCCAATTACGGCTGCTCAGGCACTGGGACGGGCTGCAGTTACAGCAGCAGCAACTACGTCTGGGGCGGGTGGACTACCTACAAGACCTGCACTTCTGCGCAGTACTGCGCGCAGTCTTACCCGGGGGCCATTCCCTACTGCACCACAACGCCTCCCTAGGGAGACGCCCGAAAAACCGGGGAAATCGCCGTTTTCTCAGCACCGCAGATCGACGGCGGCGCTGGCGCGTCCTGTGTGTGAACCCGTGCTGGGAGACACCCATGGATGCTCTGCCTGCTCCGCAATTTCGCTCTGCCCAAGTTCGCTCTACCCAGGTTCGTTCTGCGTTGGCCGACCTAGACGGCCACCCGGACATGGCGTTGGGCCTAAGCCCAGAAGACGCCCAGGCTTGGCAGCAGCAGCAGACCCTGGCGCAAGCCGCTGTACAACCGTGGGTTTTTGCAATTGCCGTGGTCGCAATGACGCTGGCGGTGGGGTTGCTGCTGTGGCTGGGCAGGGCCAACGCCCGCCCCGACGTGGACTCGGCCGAATTGCTGGTGCCCCTGACGCCGTCGAGCGCTGACGACCGCGACCGGCGCTAGAAGCTTCTCGCAAGGATGTTGCGACCGGCTCTCAAGGACGGCGGCTTTAGGCCTTGTTGGCTTTGACGGCCAGCTGGCGTTGGCGCTTTTTGGCGGTCCAGCCTTCTTTGATGACGGCAGGGCTGCGCGAGACGATCAGAGCACCGGCTGGCACGTCTTGGGTTACCGTAGTGCCGGCACCCACATACGCCTCATCGCCCAGGGTCACCGGCGCCACCAGCTGCGAGTCCGAGCCGATGAACACCCCGCGGCCAAGCACGGTCTTGAACTTGTTGACCCCATCGTAGTTGCAGGTGATGGTCCCGGCGCCGATGTTGCAGTCGGCTCCGATGTCGGCGTCGCCCAGGTAAGACAGGTGGCTGGCCTTGGCGCCCTCGCCCAAGCGGGCCTTCTTGGTCTCGACGAAATTGCCGATCTTGACTTTGGCACCCAGCTCGGTGCCCGCGCGCAGATGGGCAAACGGGCCCACATGAGCGCCGGCGCCGATCACGGCTTCTGTGGCTACGCAGTAGGGCAACAGGTGAGCGTCGCGGCCCACCTGCACATCGGTCAGCACACAGCCGCGCTCGATGAGGGCGCCACGGGCCACCGTCGTCTTGCCGCGCAGCTCCACGCCGGCACCCAGACGGACGTCGGCGTCCAGGACGGCGCTGGTCTCGATCAGGGTGGTCGCCGGGTCGTCCAGCGTGGCGCCCGCCAGCATCCACTGGGTGTTGACCCGGTCGCGCAGGATCTGGGTAGCCAGCGCCAGCTCAGCGCGGTTGTTGACGCCTTGGATCTCGCGCTGGTCGGGCAGCAGGTGGGCCATCCCGGGTTCGCCTGCCGCCGCGGCCATGGCCACCAGATCGGGCAGGTAGCGCTCTTTTTGGGCGTTGTTGGTGTCGATGCGCGGCAGGCTGCGGGCCAAGAAAGCGGCGTCCAGCGCCATCATCCCGGCATTGATGACGCGGACCTGGCGCTGGGCTTCTGTGGCGTCTTTGTGCTCGACCACGCAGGCGATTGTCTTGTCTTCGTTGAGGATCACCCGCCCGTAGCCGGTGGGATCGGGCAGCTCGCCCACCAGCATCGACAGCGGCCGCCCGGCGCGGCTGTTCCGCAGGTCCTGAAGAGTCGCCACCGTCAGCAGCGGGGTGTCGCCGTAGAGCACCAGCACCTCGCTGGCGCCTTCCCAGCCGGGCTTGGCGCACTCGACCGCGTGGCCGGTGCCGCCCTGAAACGGCTGCTCAAAGCACTGCGGCTCCAGCTTGCCGGCCAGCTCGTCGGCATGGCGGCTTGCCCACTGGGCGACGTAGGCCTCTACCTGCTCGCGACCGTGGCCGGTGACCACCGCCAGCTTGGCCGGCTTGAGCTGCACGGCCACGTCAAGCACATGACCCAGCATGGCCTGACCCAGCACCGGGTGCAGCACTTTGGGCAGCTGACTTTGCATGCGCTTGCCCAGACCGGCAGCGAGGATGACAACGGCAAGGCTGGGAGCGGTGGTGCTGGCGGTCAAGGGGCTCATGCAATCTCCTGGCTCGCCCGGGGCACGGCGGGTCGGGGCGGCCGGGCGGTAGGATGCGACTTCCAGCTTTGCGGCGCAAATTGGCGGCAGGTGGGGAGTCGGCGCTAGGTGGCTGGGGGTGGTTCGCAGTCGCGGCTATGTTTGGGGCGGCTACCTGCACCTTTCGGCCTTTTCTGTGACCGATCTCTAGGTCTCGGTGAAGTCGAGGTCGGCGCCATAGCTCTCGTCGAGCCGCCACACCGCCAGCAGCGCCACCAGCATGCACACCGCCCCCACGGCTGCGGCAGCGCCTACCCGGCCGTGGTCCACGCGCAGCGCCTTGTAGACGGGCTCTATGACCACCAGGGAGCCGCGCACAAAATTGGGGGCAGTCGTGGCCACCGTGGCCCGCAAGTTGGTGCCGAACTGCTCGGCCGCTGTGGTGGCAAAGACCGCCCAGTAGCCGTTGGCCAAGCCAATCGCCAGCAGCAGCAGCTCAAATTGGCCCACCGTGGCCCCGTGGGCGTTCAGGTAGGCCGTAATGGCCAGCGCGTCGGCCAGCAGAAACAGCAGCAGGGCTTTGCGCCGCGAGCGCAGCCCCTGGGATACCAGCCCCGCGGCCAAGTCGCCAATGCCCAGGCCCAGGTAGGCCCAGAAGACGGCCTGCCCACCGCTGATTTCGCCCTGCACATGAAGTTCTTTGGCCAATTCGCTGGCAAACACCACCAAGATCCCCACAGAGAACCAGATGGGCACGCCCGTCAAAATGACCGTGGCGTAGCGGCGAAAGCGCTTGAGAGGCCACAGCAACATCCGCAGGTCGCCGCGGGCCGCTTGGCTGGCCTTGGAAGCCTCAAACAGCCCCGACTCAAAGGTGCCAAAGCGCAGCAGTAGCAGCAGCAGGCCAAGCACACCGCCCACCAAGTACGCTGTCTGCCAAGCAAAATTCTTGCCCACCCAGGCCGCCAGCAAAGCACCGCAGACCCCAACGCCGGCCACCAGCGTGGTGCCGTAGCCGCGGTGTTGGGCCGGCATGGACTCACTGACCAGGGTCACAGCTGCCCCCAGCTCGCCAGCCAGACCCAGACCGGCGATGAGCCGCAAGGCCTGGTACTGCGGCACCGTCGTGACAAAGGCGTTGAGCAGATTGGCTAGCGAATACACCAGGATTGAGCCGAACAGCGTGCTCTTGCGCCCCAGGCGGTCGCCCATCACCCCCCACAGCACCCCACCCAGCAGCATCCCCGCCATCTGCAGCGCAATCAGGTTGCCGCCGACCGACTCGAGGTCTGCGGGGCCTACCCCAATGGCGGTCAGACTGGGCTTGCGGACCACGGCAAACAGGATGAGGTCATAGATATCAACAAAGTAGCCTAGCGCCGCCACCAGCACCGTCATGGCCACGCGGCGATTGGGCAAGGCCGTAGACGGCACTGTCAGGGGGGCTTGCGGCATCCGCGGCTCCAGCGAACACAGGCGTGCTCGGGTCGGCAAGGGGGGCGTCTGGGAGCCCAGGGGCGGCTTTGGGGCGGGCAGGGGGACGGTGGCAAGCTTGCATCGGCTGGCCTGAACCCGCAACCGGGCGGCTGGGCCCGGAATCGCCGCCTTGGATGCAAGCGCGCGCTTTCACCGGCCAGGAAGTCGTTTGCTGGGCGCGCTTCTCGAGCAATGGCCCTGACGGGCGCGCCAGCGGACAGGTGCCAGAGCCCTGCCGGGCGGCCAAATCGCGGTTTTCCGCCCGGGCCGGCTGTGCTAAGATCCTGCGCCCCATTGCGGGGCCACCCGCTCGCAGGACTCGCCGATGGCCCTTTCAGGCTCGCCCGAACTGACCCGCTGGACCCCGCCCGTCTTGGACGAGGCGTGCAAGCTCGCCATCCACAACTTGATGGTCAAGTCGCGGGCTTGTGAAGAGGCGTTGATCCGCATGGTTCGCACGGGCCATGGCTACTTCTGGATCGGCTCGCCGGGCGAAGAGGGTTTTGGCGTGCCGCTGGGCATGTTGGTCCACAAAGGCCATGGGCCGGCGTTTGACTACTTGCATCTGCACTACCGCAGCGCACCGACGGTGCTGGCCATGGGCTCGCAGCCCATCGACCTGCTGCGCCAGATGCGCTCGACAGTCACCGACCCCTACAGCAAGGGCCGAAACTTCGTTAACCATTTTGCGATCAAGCCCTGGAACATCGTGCCGGTGACGCCGACCATTGAGACGCAGTACGCCGTAGCGCCGGGTACCGCGCTGGTGCAGCGGCGCCACGGCGGCGTGGGCATCTCGATTGTGACGGGCGGCGATGCGGGCTCGGCCGAAGGCGACTTCTACAGCGCCATGAACTGGTCGACCCGCCCGGACCAAGAGCTGCCGGTGCTGATGCTGATCGCCCACAACGGCTATGGCATCTCGACCCGCGCTGAGAGGGTGCAGAACACTCGCGAGCTCAACCGCCGCGGCGACGGCTTTGGCATCCGCAACGCCATGGTCGACGGCAATGACCCGATCGCCACCTGGAACGCGCTGGTCGAGGCGATGGACTATGTGCGCCACGAGCGCAAGCCCTACATCCTGCAGGGCAACGTCAGCCGCTTGTATGGCCACTCGTCTTCCTCTGGCGCCAGCCTGCTGGACGAGCCGGACTGCCTGAGCCTGTACGAAGCGCGGCTGCTGCGCGAAGGGCTGGCCACTGCGGCCGAGCTCAAGGCCGTCTGGGATCGCTGGCACGACGCGCTCAACGATGCCCTTCACCAGGTCATTGAAGAGCCCATGCCCGACCGCCAGCATGTGTTGCAGCACGTCTTTTGGGACGGCCCGGCCGGCAACTGAGCGCGATGTGGCGCTGCCCCCTTCTCCTGGCTCTTGCCGCCGTCGACCCCAGGCAGCTGCAGCCAAGCACCCGCCGCAAGCTGCGGACGTGCCTGCAAAATTCATGAATTCAGCGCTTGTTGGCACTGAAAAGGTGAGCACCCATGGCGACTCTGGCCCAAGCAATCCGGCTGGCCCTGCACTACGGCGAGGAACACCTGGGGGTGACGGACATCTTCGGCGAGGATGTCGGCGCGCCGCTGGGCGGAGTGTTCACCTGCACCCAAGGCCTTAAGACAGCATGGAATTCGCCGCTGGATGAGCGCGGCATTGTCGCCACGGCCCTGGGCATCGCCTACGCCGGCGGCAAGCCCGTAGCCGAGATCCAATTCTGCGACTACATCTACAACGTCATCGACCTGCTCAAGCTGTGCGGCAACGCCCACTGGTCTAGCGCCGGCGAGTACCACGTGCCAATGGTGTTGATGACCCCGGTCGGGGCAGGCATCCACGGCTCGATGTACCACTCGCACAGCTTTGAGAGCATGGCCACCCACATCCAGGGCTGGAAGGTCGTGATGCCGTCTAACGCCAAAGACGCGTACGGACTGATGCTTTCGGCGATTGCGGATCCCAACCCGGTGTTGTTTCTGGCGCCCAAGGGCCTGATGCGCGCCAAAGGCGAAGAGCACATCCCCGGCGAACCGGAAGACGAGCGCCAGCTGCACCAGATGATCGACGCCCCTGTAGGAGACCGCCAGGATTGGCAGCCACGCTGGCCGGCGGTGCAGGACTACCGCGTGCCGATCGGCCAAGCTCGAACCTGCAGAAAGGGCAGCGATGTGACGGTCGTCGGCTACGGCCGGCTGCTGCACCTGTGCACCCAGGCAGCAGATCAGCTGCAAGAGCAAGGGATTAGCGCTGAAGTGATCGACTTGCGCACGCTGTATCCCTTTGACGAGCAGAGTGTCTTTGCCTCGGTGCGCAAGACCGGGCGGCTGCTGGTAGTCAACGAGGACACCGAAGTGACCAACTTCGGCGAGCACGTCATTCGCCGCGTCCTGGACGAGTGCTTCTACGATCTGCAGGCGCCGCCCAAGCTGGTCGCCGGGCTGGACGTGCCCGGTGTCGGGCTGGCCTGGGGCTACGAGAAGAACAGCATTCCGCAGCTGGCAGACATTGTAGAGGCGATGCGGACCGTGGCCCAGAGCCAGCCCTGATCCCTAGGCACTCAAAATCTTTCACTTTGGTTTGACTGCCTGGTAGCCGCCTGGAGCAGCCCCATCGGCGCGGAGCCGGTGGGCGAGGGGCCCCCCAGGCTCTTGGGCGTGCGCCTTTGTGCTGCGCCGTGGCCGCTGCCACCCCAGAAGCGATGGACTCGCCGCGGAATAGCGCGGCCTGCCCCGGCGTTGCAGGAGATGGCGCGTCGGCACAGAGGGCGGGGCGAAAGAGTAGGTGGGCCATGGCAAGAGAACAGGCGGCGTTGCGCGCTGCGTCGGTGCTCGCGGCGGCAGCGATGGTGTTGGCCGCGTTTGCCGCCTGGCGGTGGGGCTTGACCGAGCCGGTGCGGGCAGAGCCTTGGCTTTCGCCAGGCGCGTCGATGGGTTCTGCGGTTGCAGCCCCAACAGGGCCAGGCCAAGCACCGCAGGCAAGCGCCCTAGCCGGGGTGGCAGGGTCGCCGGCCCTTCAGCAGGTGGGCGGCAACTTGACGGTGCTGTCAGATGTGGCTGAAAGTGCGGTACAATCTGTTGTCAACATCTCTACCACCAAGGTGGTGCAGCGGCTGCTGAGCGACGAAGAGCGCATGTTCCGGCGCTTCTGGGGGCTGCGCGGCGGAGATCGCGATGAGACCCGCTCGACCTCGCTGGGTTCTGGGGTCATCGTCAGCGCCGATGGCATCGTACTGACCAACAACCATGTGGTCGACGGCGCGACCGCCATCCAGGTCAAGCTGGCCGATGGCCGTGAGCTGGCTGCCAAGCTGGTGGGGGCCGACCCGCGCGCCGACCTGGCGGTGCTGCGCCTGCAGGGCAAGCCCGCGCAAATCAAGCCCATCGCCCTGGCCGACTCTGACAAGGTGCGCCTGGGCGAGGTGGTGCTGGCCATCGGCAGTCCCTTTGGCCTGGCGCAGTCGGTGTCGATGGGCATTGTGAGCGCCAAGGGCCGCGCCGATGTCCACATTGCCGACTATGAGGACTTTATCCAGACCGACGCCGCGATCAATCCGGGCAATTCGGGCGGCGCCTTGGTCAATTTGCGCGGCGAGCTGGTCGGCATCAACACCGCCATTGCCTCTTCGTCGGGGGGCAGCCAGGGCATTGGCTTTGCGATCCCCGCCAACATGCTGCGACCGATCATCAAGAGCTTGCTGGAAACCGGCAGGGTGGTGCGCGGCTACCTGGGGGTGGGCATCCAGGCGATGACGCCAGAGCTGCGCGAAGCCTTTGCGGCCAACGTGGCGGGGGGAGTGCTGGTGACCGAAGTCCAGCCTGACTCGCCCGCTGAGCGCGCCGGCCTGCAGCGGGGCGACGTGGTGCTGGAAATTTCTGGAAAGCCCATCGATTCGCCCCAGCGCTTTCGCAACAGCGTGGCTCAGGCCGGCGCGGACGTGCCGCTGCCGATGGTCGTGCAGCGCCAAGCCCAGCGCATCGAGCTGACCGCCCAGCTGGCCGAGGCGCCCGATCCCCGCCAGGCGGCCAACCCGCCCGTGCCGCCCGGTGGCGCGGCCAAGGGCTTGCAGGTGGCTGCATTGACGGCTCAATTGGCGCGCCAGCAGCAGCTACCCACCAAGCTGCGCGGCCTTCTGGTGACGGCGGTAGAGCCTCAGAGCCTGGCGGACAAGGCCGGCTTTGAACCAGGCGACGTGATCCTAGAGGCCGATCGGCACGCGGTGCTGCAGCCGGCCGAATTGCAGCAGTTGCTGCGCAGCAATCGCCCGCTGACGCTGCTGATTTGGCGCGACGGCCAGGCGCGCTTTGTGGCCCTGACCCCGTGAGCGCCCGTGGCGGTTGCACCTGCGCCTGAGCGCGCTAAACTGGCAAGGATGAACCGATCTTCTGCGCAGCCAGCTGCTTCTGCCCCTGCCCCCGCCACCGCCCCTGAGCAGGGCAAAGCTCGCTTGCGTGCTGCGGGTTTGCGGGCGACGCCGGCGCGCTTGGCCGTTTTGGCTGCGTTGGATGGCGGCGAAACGGCGCTGTCTCATGCGGATTTGGTCGAGCGATTGGCCCAAGGCCCTTGGGACCCGGCCACGGTCTACCGCAACCTGGTGGAGCTGGTGAGGGCGGGCCTGGCGCGGCGCGTCGATATCGGCGACCACATCTGGCGTTTTGAGCCCAAGCGCGAACACGACGACAGCCACCACCCGCACTTTACCTGTACAGAATGCGGCAACACCCAGTGCCTGCCCGACCTGCAGCTGCAGCCCTCTGAGCCGGCGCCGCGGGCCATCCAGCGCCAGCAGGTAGAGGTGCAGATCAAAGGCGTCTGCGACGACTGCCAGTAGTCGGGGCAGCAGCCCACCCTCAGCGTGTCACAGCATTGTCGGAGTGCCGTGGGTCCCCCTTTGACTCGGTGGCAGTTCCGGGCAAGCTAGGGCCTCAAATCCTACGTTCGTTGCGCAACGCGAAACGGGCTTTGGTTGGGGTACCTCAAAGGCCCAGCAGAAATACCCAAGGCCTGTGAGCAAGACCGGGTGCAACCCGGATCGAATCAACGGTCTTGGCTACCAGCCTAGACACACACCGGGGGGAGGGGGCGATGGTCAAGGGGGCAGAGCTAGTTTGGGGGGCCGTGGCGCTAGGGGTCAGCGCGTTTTCGCTCAGTTGCCGCCGCGGGGCAGGGGCGCTGGCGCGCCGGCTGGTGGTTGTAGCCGCGATGCTGGCAGCCTGGGGCTGCGCTGGCGAGACGCCTATCTACTGCGAGGCCAAGGGCTGCAATGACGGCAACCCGTGCACCGAAGATCGCTGCGAGCCCAGCAGTGGCTGCAAGCACACCGCCCTGGATGCCGGCACCTGCAGCGATGGCAACCCGTGTACCGCCGTCGATCTCTGCAAAGCTGGCACCTGCACCGCTGGCGGCGCGCTGGCCTGCGAAGACGGCAATCCCTGCACCGGTGACAGCTGCGACCCGCTCAAAGGCTGTGTATTCAGCCCGGTCGAGGGCCCGTGCAGCGACGGCAACCCCTGCACCCTGGGCGATGCCTGCGCCAAAGGCAGCTGTGGGTTTCAGACCCTGCTGGCCTGCCAGGATGACAACAGCTGCACCCAAGACAGCTGCGACGCCGCCAGTGGCTGCACCCACTTGCCGCTAGACGCGACCTGCAGCGACGGCAATGCCTGCACGGCGGGCGATAGCTGTGAGAAAGGAAGCTGTGCGGCCGGCACTGCGGTCAGCTGTGATGACGGCAACCCTTGCACTGCCGATGGCTGCAGCGGCGATGTGGGTTGCACGCATCAGGTCGCCCTTGGCAGCGCGTGTGACGACGCCAATGCCTGCACCCTGAGCGACGCCTGCACCGCCACCGCCCACTGCCAGGGCGGCCAGCAGGCCAATTGCGACGATGGCTCGGCCTGCACCGGCGATGCCTGCGACCTGGCCACCGGCTGCACCCACACCGACCTGACAGTGGCGTGCACCGACGGCGACGCCTGCACCTTGGGCGACCTCTGCGGCGGTGGCAAATGCAACGCCGGCGCGCCCCTTGGCTGCAACGACAGCAATCCCTGCAGCGATGACAGCTGTGAGGCTGTCACCGGCTGCCAACACAGCGCCAATGGCGCCCCCTGCGACGACGGCAACCTGTGCACCAAGGGCGACAGCTGTTCTAGCTTTGGCTGCAAGTCGGGCCTGTCAGCCCTGTGCAATGACAAGAATGCCTGTACTTCAGACAGCTGCGACCCGGCGACGGGCGACTGCATGCACGCCGAATTGCCCGGGCTGGCGTGCGACGACGGCAACAGCTGCACCAGCGGCGACGTCTGCGGCAGCGGCGGGGCCTGTGCCGGCGCGGGCAAGAACTGCAGCGACGGCGACGCCTGCACCAAAGACACGTGCAATGCTGGCGTTTGCAGCAACACGGCCTTTGCGCCCGACATCTGCGACGACGGCAAGCCTTGCACCACCGACACGTGCGACTGGAAGGTCGGCTGCGCCCACCAGATTGAGGCGGGCCTGGCCTGCGACGACGGCAACAAGTGCACCGACAGCGACAAGTGCAGCGCCGGTGCGGTCTGCCAGGGCTTGGCCAAGACCTGCAACGATGGCAATCCCTGCACCGCCGACAGCTGCAATGCCAAACAGGGCTGCGTGTTTACTAGTGAATTTGTGGTGGGGCTGTGCAGCGACGGCAACCCCTGCACGGCCAATGACGTGTGCAGCGGCGGCAAGTGCCTGGGAACTGGCCAGGTCAACTGCGACGATGCCAACGAGTGCACCGGCGACTTTTGCGACCCGGCGGTAGGCTGCAAGCACTCTGCGATGCCGGCGTGGACGCCCTGCAAGAACGACTCAGAGTACATCTGCACTGGTAGCTCGACCTGCGGCCTGTCTGTGCTGGCCAAGGCGGCCGTTGTCATCCCCAAGGGCCGCAGTGCCTTTGGCTGCGCTGCCAAAGACTACTTCTGCTCGGCCGATGAAAGTCCGGCGCACGTCTCAGAAATCTCTAGCTTCTACATGCACTTGTTTGAGGTCTCTGCCAAGCAGTACCAGGCATGCATCCAGGCCGGCGCCTGTACCGGGGTGCAGAGCCTGGCCACGCAGTGCGCGCTCAAGCTGGGCAAGTTGGACCACCCAATGGATTGCGTCAACGCCGACCAGGCCGCCAAGTACTGCGCGTGGCAGGGCATGCGGCTGCCCACCGAGCACGAGTGGGAGCGCGCCGGTCGCGGCGATTGCGGCTCTCTCTCTGACAGTGCCTGTCTTGCGGCGGCCAAGTTCTATCCCTGGGGCAACGACATCCCGACCTGCGACTACGCCGTATTCAACAGCGGCGGCCCCGGCTGCGGCTCGGGGGGCACGTGGACCATCGGCGCCGGCCAGAACTCTGAGTGGGGCATCGCCAGCCTGGCCGGCAATGTCGCCGAGTGGGTAGCCGATGGGTATTCGGCGACCGCCTACAGCAACGTCGAGGCCAAGGATCCCAAGGGTCCAGCCGGCGGCAATCAGGTGCTGCGCGGCGGCAGCTACCTGAGCGACTTCAAGGCGCTGCGCTCGAGCGCCCGTCAGAACGCCCTGGGCTCGGATTCCAAGGCGGGGCTGGGCTTCCGCTGCGCAAGGTCGGTGGGCACCAAGCCCTAGTACCCAAGACCGTCAATTCGATCCGGGTTGCACCCGGTTCTTGTTCACGGGTCTTGGGTCCTACTGCTGGGTCCTTCTAGCCGTCGCTTGGGGCAATCGCTGACCGGTTCTTGGCAGCTGTGCTAGGATCGCCGTAGTGGCAGGCGAAATGGCTGAATTCTGCAATAATGTTGACTGCTCGCCCAGGAAACGCAAATTGGGCGAGGCGCCTGGTGGGGACTCCCTCGACAGGCTCCTAGCGGAGGGCCCTGAATTTGAGCACCGCACCTCTGGGCCAGCGGCCCTGCCCCCGCTGCAAGCAAATGAACGAGCGCGCCCGCTCCAACTGCCACAATTGCGGGGCGGTGATGTTGGGCACCGGCGGCTACGACATCGTCGCCGAGATCCTGGCCGAGCGGACCGCGGTGGCGCGGACCACCGACCTGCGTCGCGACAAGACCGCAGCAGCGGCCAAGCAAGTGGGCCAGCCCAAGGCAAGCGGCGGCGGCTGCTTTTGGTTGCTGGTCGTGGTGGGCATCAGCATGAACTACTTTGGCGAGCTGCCGTGGCGTCAACTAGCTGACCCCAGCTGGTGGTCTGCCAAGATCGACGAGGTTGCGCAAGGCCAGAGCCGCACTGACCGCGCCGCCCAAGAAGCCGTGCGGCAGAGACAGCTTGCGGAGCAGCAAGCTGTCCAGGATCAAGCCAAGCAAGTCATCGCCAAGGCCCGTGCTCAGGAGCAGGCGCTGCGCAGCCAGGCCGCTGAGGCCCGCCAGCAGGCAGACAACGCCCAGCCGGAGGGACCGGCGCCGGCGCAAGCGGCGCCGCTGGCCGTCAGCGCGGCGTTTGATCGGTCGGCCAAGCGCCTCAAGCTGTGCCTCAGGCCCCTGAAGCTGCCCGACTCGGCGCTTGACCTTGACGTGGAGCTGGCGGCCAGCGGCGAGGTGCTTGACCTGCAGGCGGTAGGCAACCCCAAGGTCAAGGCGCCCAGCCTGGCGTGCTTGCGGGCGATGCTGCGCCGCGATCCGCCGCCCCCGGGCTATCCCGGCCACTGGCGGGTTAGCGTGGCCCCCAACTGAAGGTTGGCGCTGCGGCGCCGGGCAGACTATCCTTGGTGGCTGTGGGCTGGGGGCTGCGGTCGCGCAATTGCCCAAGGCCGGCCGCCCAAGCGGGGTGGCAACCGGTTCTTGTTCACTGGCTTTGGGTTGCGCTGCTGGGTCATTTTCCGTACCCCCAAGCCCAGCGGGTGGCGTTGCCCGAGCCAAGATTGCGATTCGGGGGAATTGTTCCTACAGACAGGAGGCAGCAATGGGCGAACTACTTCCCAAGCAGCGGGCAGAAGCGGCGCGGATGGGCTGGACAGCGGTGGCAGCTTGGGCGGGCACTGGCTTGGCCGTGCTGGTGATCCACAAGATCGTGGTTGGCCTGATTGGCGCTGGGGTGGCAGCATGGCTGACCTGGCGCTGGTTCAAGTTCCGCGCTTCGTGGGGCATGCGCTTCTGAGTTGTCTGACGGTTTCTGAGACAAGCATGGGGTTGCGGGAGAGTCCGCCTCGGAGAGAGCTATGGCTGGGTTGCGCGTGGTTGGCTTGGGGGGGTCGATAGACGGCTCTTCGGCGACGGTATTTGCCCTGCGCACAGCCCTGCGGGCGGCGGCGGCGGCCGGCGCTCAGGTGCAGGAATTCGACCTTGCCCAGATGGAATTGCCCATGTACCGCCACGGCACGCCGCCGACGCCAATGGCCCAGGCCTGGGTCGATGCGGCAGGGCAGGCGGACGCGCTGCTGTGGGCGTCGCCGCTGTACCACGGCTCGGTCAGCGGGGCCTTCAAGAACGCCATCGACTACCTTGAGCTGCGCAGCCGGGCGGCTCCCCCCTACTTGAGCGACAAAGTCGTGGGGCTGATCTGCTGCGCTGGCGGCAGTCAGGGCCTGCAGGCGATCAATGCCATGGAGGACATGGTGCGATCGCTGCGCGGGCTGACGTGTCCGCTGGTGGTGCCCGTGGCCCAGTCGTGGCAAGCCTTTGACGCGCAAGGGGCGCCGATCGACGCTCAAGTAGCTGAACGCTTGGAGCAGCTTGGTCAGGAATTGGTTCGCCTCGCCCGTCTGATCGGTCAGGGGGCGCAACGGTGACCCTGCGCAGCGCCCGGGGCAGCCCGATTGGCCTGCCAGCGTTCGTGGCTGGGGTGGCGCTAGGGGCCGGCTTGCGGGCTGCACCTGCTGCTGCCGCGTTGCCTGAGGTGCCCGGCGCTGTCTTTCCCCTAAGCGGTGAAGCTACGCCCTTGGCCGAAGAGGGCAGCGCTGAATTGCCGATGACCCTGGCGGTCAACTTGGCGCCGCTGGTCAGCTCAACCCTTCAGCTAAGATGGGAATTGGCTGGAGGCGCCGCCTGGTCGTGGTCGCTGGTGGCCGGTGGCGGTCGCGGTCGGCGTGGCCCTGACAGCCGCGGCTGGGTCGCCGAAGCGGGTGCCCAGCTGCGCTGGTACCTGTCTGGCCTGTTTTTCAAGGGCTTGTTTCTGGCGGCCGAGGCCGACGGACTGCTGGCCTTTGGCGAGGGCAGCCGCGGCGAAGACGCGCTGGCCGCGGGTCCCCGCGTGGGTTTCAAGCTCACCGGGCTGTGGGGCCTGACCCTGGAAGCCCACCTGGGCGCCGCTTACGTTCGCAAGACGGCCGATGGCGTCATCCCGGGCAGCACAGTGGTCGCAGCCGAGGTCCAGCCGATCGCCGGCCTGCTGGTGGGGGTGACGTGGTAGCAGATCGTCAATGCCTCAAGGAACCAGCTTTGCGCGCCACCTTGGTCTCTTTGGCCCTGCTGTCTGCCGGCTGCACGCTGGACGTCTGGGAGTGGGATGAGTGTGTTCGCGACCCCGAGGTGTGCGCTGAGGGCGATCAAGGGTGGAAAACCGTCAGCGACTGCCCGACCACGGATCCCTTGGAGATCCAGCTTGGCCAAGGCGAATTCACTTTTGCGGGCCTGGTCGATGGCCAGCCGCTGCAAGTCCACTCGGCTACCGGCGGGCAGCTATTCAGCAACCACGTATTTGCGGCGCTGCGGGTGGTCAACCCCGAGCCCAACCATCGCAAGTTTCGGGTGCAGTTCACCCTGTACAGCCCCGGTTTTTGCGGCCCGCCCAACTGCCAGGACATGGACTACCAGAGGCTGGCCCTGGTGGGGGCTTCGATGGCGCTGGCCAGCGACGGGTCGGTGTCCAAGGCTGGCTTTCGGCTCTTGAGCAATGGCCAGCCCAAGCGCCTGGAAGTCAGCGTCCAAGACGAGTGCGGCCGCCAGGCCCAAGCCATCCATACAGTCAAGCCGGCTCAGCCTTGAGGCGTTGAACCCCGCGGCTGGCGGGCTTGGCTGCGCTTGTCGAACTCAGCGGGCCCGCAGGGGCTGGCAAGCTACTTGACGACGATCATGCCCTTCATGCCCATGGCGGCATGGGGCGTGCAGACAAAGTAGAACGTGCCCGCCTTGTCAAACTTGACGATCTTGGTCTCGCCAAAGCCAACCCCAAAGCCGCCGACCAGCGCAGTGGTGCCATTGGCGTCCCAGGTCGACTGGCTGACTTCGACCGCGTTGTGCGAGGCGCCGGTGGTGAACTCAACGCTGTCGCCAACGGCGATCTCCACGCTGTCTGGCACAAACTTGCTGGCCGGAGTGGTCTTGACCGTCACGGTCTTGGGCTGCGGAGAGCTGGGCGTGCCCTTGCAGGTGCCGGCAGCGCACTTGTCGCCGCTGGTGTTGGCGTTGCCGTCGTCGCAGGTGGCGGTGTTGGGCGTGTGCAGGCAGCCCTTCTTGGCGTCGCAGGCGTCGTCGGTGCAGGGGTTGCCGTCGTTGCAGTCGGGGGCGCCGCTGCCGGACTTGCACACGCCCTTGTCGCACAGGTCGTTGGTGGTGCAGGCGTTGCCGTCATCGCAGCCGGTGGCCGAGTTGGCCAGCTCGCAGCCGGTCTTGGGGTCGCAGACGTCACTGGTGCAGGCGTTGCCGTCGTTGCAGTCCACGGCCTTGCCAGCCTTGCACTTGCCGGCGCTGCAGGCGTCCTCAGCGGTGCACGCGTCGCTGTCGCTGCACGGCTTGCCATCGGCCAGTGGCGTGCTCACGCAGCCGGTCTTGGGGTCGCACAGGTCGATGGTGCAGGGGTTGGCGTCATCGCAGCTGACGGCGATTTTGCCGGCGCGACATTCGCCGTCCAGGCACTCATCGCCTTTGGTGCAGGCGTTGTTGTCGGTGCAGCTGGCCGTGTTGTTCTGGCCCACGCAACCCCACTTCGGGTCGCAACTGTCGGTCGTGCAGACCTTGCCGTCGTCGCAGCTCTTGATCTTGCCCGGCGCGCACTTGCCAGCGGCGCACAGGTCGTTCTCGCTGCACTGGTTGGCGTCGTCGCAGGGCTGGCCCTCTAGCGAGGTGTTGCTGCACTTGCCCGTAGCCGGGTCGCATGCGTCCGCCGTGCACGCTTGGTTGTCTTCGCACTTGCTGGCCAGCGTCAGGAAGACACAGCCCTGCTTGGGGTCGCAGGTGTCGGTGGTGCAGGCATTCTTGTCGTCGCAGGCCATGGAGTTGGCGGTGCCTACGCACTTGCCGGCGGCGCATTTCTCGGCGCTGCCGTTGCAGATGTTGTCGTCGTTGCAGGCGGCACCTTCGGCCTTGGCCTTGGCTCCGCAGGTGCCGGCGCTGCACACCGCGGTCATGCACGGGTCGGCGTGGACGGCGCAGTCGGCATCGACTTTGCAGGCCGCCGGAGCTGGCACCGTGCTGGGGGTCGGTTCAGCCAATGCCGGGTCGTCGGTACAGCCGGCCAAGGAGCTCAGTGCCAAAGCACCGACCAGGGCGGCAGAGCCAACGGCAGGCAGGACAGCGGTGACGGTAGCGGCGGCAGTGGATGCCAGCAGGCGCATAGAGAACAACAGCTTCATCGATGGCTCCACGGAGGATTGGCGCAGGCGGTGCAGGCGGGAGGTCAGCAGCTGGTGACAACGCGGCTGCCGACCAAGGGGGCGATAGGATAAGCGACCGCCGAGAAAAAGGGAATCCCCGCCGCGGTGGTCGATCTGGCAGCGTCTCTGGCCAATCGCGGCAGGTCGCGCTAGCCTGGACCGCAAGCGCGCGCCCCCGCCCCACCGCGCCTGGAGTTGCCCATGGACCACAGCCCCGAGTTCCTGGCGCTGGTAGAGAAAAGCCGCGCCCGCGTCCGCGAGATCACCGTTGCCGAGCTGCAGCAGTGGCTGCAACAGGGCAGATCGCTGCGCCTTATCGACGTGCGCGAAGACCGCGAGTGGCAGGCCGGCCACGCCGCTGGCGCGGAGCACCTGGGGCGCGGTGTGCTGGAGCGCGACCTCGTCGCCAGCGTGCCAGACAAGTCGACCGAGCTGGTCCTTTACTGCGGCGGCGGGTTTCGCTCGGCCATGGCGGCCGATAACGCCCAGCAGATGGGCTACACCGCCGTGTGGTCGCTGGCGGGCGGCTGGAAGGCCTGGCTTGCCGCCGGCTTGCCTACTGCGATTTAGGCAGCGGGACCGCCGCTAAGGCCCTGTAAGAAATCAAATTGATCTTCTACAACGGCCCATTGCCTGCTGGGTGGTCGCAAGTTCGCGTGTTTGCAAGTCCCACTCGCGAGCAGTGCTCGCGCCCTTCGGGATCGCGGGGCCCTCTCACCGCTCCGCTCGCCACACAACTCGATCGGGTTGTTGGTAGACGAGCCCTAAAGCGCAAAGAATTCGCGAATCTTGGCCAGCAAGGCCGTGGACTTGTCTTCTGGGCGCTGAAAGGAGTCGGTAGTTCGGGCCGTGTGGCGGTCCAGCTGCTGCTGGCGGCTGGCTAGCAGGCTGGAGATGCGCTCGGCCAGCTGTGGATTTTGCTGAAGCACCTGCTGGAAGGCCTGCTTGTCTACCACCAGCAGGGCCAGATCGGCCACGGCGCGCACCGTCGCGGTGCGGGCGGCGCCGGTCAGCAGGCTCATCTCGCCAAAGAAGTTGCCGGGTCCCAAGCGGGCGACCTCTTGGGCCGGCCCCTGGGCTTGCTCTACCACCACCGCCACTTCTCCGTGCTCGACGATAAACAGCTCAGCCCCGGATTCGCCCCGTCTCAGCACCGTCTCTCCGGCGGCATAGCGGCGGGTGTGAACCAGATTGACCAGCAACTCCAGCGATTCTTCAGGCAGGGCCTCAAACAAGTCGACCCCGCGCAGGGTGGCGCGGCGCTTGGCCTGCTTGGCGGCGCGAATCTGCTCTGGGCTGTCGCCCTGCATGGTGTACAAGTGCACGTCGCGCTGCGCATAGGGAATCGGCACGCCAGCCCGGCGAAAGGAGTGCCAGATGCGCTCTCTGACCCGGCCGTCGGTCACGTGGACGTGCTCGACTTCGTCGGTGAAGTAGCGCAGCTCGTACTGCACGCCGTCGGGGTCAAAGCTGCGGACCAGGGCGCTGGGTCTGTGGGCCGCCAGCACCATCGGTGTGCCGTCCAGGGCGCTCTCCAGCAGCCCGCAGATGTGGGCAGGCGCATAGTCATAGGGCGCTTGCACGCGGATGTTGCGGCGCAGGACCGGCGTCGGCTTGGAGAAGTTGCGGATCGCGGCCCGCGCCAGGTTGGAATTGGGCACGATGATCTCAAAGCGATCGTTGGTCAGCAGCTTGGTGGCGCGCCAGTTGATCTCAATGACCCGCCCCAGCGGCTCTACCGAGTCGCCCAGCTGCACAAAGTCGCCGATCTCAAAGGGCCGCTGCACCTGGATCGCCAAGCCGGCAAACAGGTTGCCCAAAGTATCCTGCAAAGACAGACCAATGACGGCCGTCAACAGGGCAGAGGTGGTCAGCAGCGAGCCCGGCTCGACCCCGGAGGCGTGCAGGACCACCAGGCCAATGGCGAAGTAGGCCAGCAGCTGCACGATGTCGCGAAAGATCTTCGGCATGGTCCAGGACAGGCGCGCCTGCAGCACGCCATCCAGCACCAGCATCGGCAGCAGCTGGCCCACCTGCAGCCACAGAAAGAACAGTGCCGCTACGTCAACGGGCTTGCGCATGCCCCACTGCGCCGGCACCACCAGCGCCAGTGCCTCGGCGGCCAGGTGCAGCAGAAACATCGCCAGCGGCGTTCGCAGCCGCCTGCGCTGCTCGCGCGGCATCGCCACCGCCGTCAGCAGCAAAAGAGCCAGACCGAAAACCGTGCCCGCAATGCCGGTTTCGCTGTCTTGCACTAGCTTTTGCAGGATCTCGTTCATAGGCTCTCCCCGTTGCGGTCTGCCCCTGATACGCTGGCGGCCAGGTGCAGTCAACGGGGAGAGAAGCCCTTGTACTATGTTTTGCGGGTTCGCCACGCCATGACAGAGTGCGTGTGCGCCATCCAGGCCGATGAAGTCCGGCGCGGCGAGCGCAGTGCCACCTATTGGCGCGATGGCGCGCTGGTTTATCAGGTGCCCCTGGCTGCGCTCTGTGGCGAGCAGCAGGTAGAGGACCGGCAACGGGCCCAGGAATTGCTCAAGCAGTGGATGGCGCCTGCGCGCAAAGGCCGCCTGGGACCAGAGTTCTTGGGCATCCGCCCGGCAGCGGGCGGCCACCGCCAGGTAGGCACGGCCGTAGAGCAGGTGGTGGCCATCGTTGAAGACCCGCGATCGCGTTTCCAAGGAGGGAGTTGAGATGGAGTGGACCCTGCCCCTGCAGCCGCAGGAGATAGACAGGCTGGTGCGCTGGCGCCGCCACCTGCACGCAGAACCTGAGCTAAGCCTTGCGGAATTTGATACCCAGGCCTACTTGCGGCAAGAGCTGACTCAGCTGGGGATCGCGGCGACCGCGGTAGCGGGTACCGGGCTGATGGCGGTGCTGGGGCCGGCGACGGCGACCAAGGTGCTGCTGCTGCGGGCGGACATGGACGCCTTGCCGATCCAAGAGCAGACCGATGTGCCGTTTGCGTCGCGGCGCCCGGGCTGCATGCACGCTTGCGGCCACGACACCCACATGGCGGTCCTGCTGGCGGTGGCGGCGCGGCTCAAGGCTGCAGAGGCCGACCTGCCGCTGCGGGTGGTGCTGTGCTTGCAGCCAGGCGAGGAGAATGGCCGCGGCGCGCCCAAGATGATCGCTGAGGGGGCGCTGGACGGCCGCTGGTGTGGCGACAGCGCGCTGCAGGTGCAGGCAGCGCTGGGGCTGCACATCTGGAGCCCGCTGCCAACCGGGGTGGTCAGTGCCTGTGCCGGGCCGGTCATGGCTTCGGTCGATGATTTTCGCACGGTGGTCAAGGGGCGGGGGGGCCATGGGGCTCTGCCGCACCAAGCGGTCGACGCGGTGGTGGCAGCGTGCGGCGTGGTTCAGGCCTTGCAGACGCTGGCGTCGCGGCGCATCGACCCGCTGGACCCGGTGGTGGTGACGGTGGGCTCGATCCACGGCGGCACGACCTACAACGTCATCGCCGAAGAGGTAGAATTGCACGGCACTGTCAGGAGTTTTTCAACGGATCTGGCTGATCGCCTGCCGACCTGGCTGCCCGAGGTCGCCCAGCAAGCGGCCGCGGCCTACGGCGCTACGGCAGAGACGCAGTACCAGCGCTACACCATCGCCTTGCACAACGACGCTGCCATGGCCGCCCTGGTGGGTGCGGTAGCCGAGCAAACGCCTGGCGTGGCGGGGGTCGATCGCCAGCTGCGGATGATGGCGGGAGAGGACTTTGCCTACTTTGCCGCCCAGGTGCCGTCTTGCTTCTTCTTTGTGGGCTGCGGCGGGCCGGATGCGGCGCCCCACCACTCGCCGCGCTTTCGCGTCGATGAAGCGGCGCTGCCGGTCGCGGCGGCGGTGATGCTGCGGTCGGTGCTGGCCTGGGCCGAGCAGAAGGGCGGCTAGCCAGTTCTAGGAAAACGGCTGAGATTCCTAGCTCGCCAGCCGGCCGCGCTGCAAGAACTGCAGCACCATCTGCTGGACCTGGGCATCGTTCATGATCCACGTGTGGGTCGCGCCGACCTCAGCAAAATGGTGCGGGCCTTCCGGCCGCGTTTCGTCAAGCGCGACGGTGCCATCGCTGCGCATGCTGGCCGGCAGCACGCCCAAGCTGCGGGTGGCCCAAGAGATGGGATTGGTCAATGCCAGGGCGTGGTTGCCGGCGATGATCGCCACCTCGCCCAGCTGATCCAGCCCGGGCCAGTCGGGGCCGGCGACTGCCACTTCGCCGCCGGCCGGGCCGTAGAACCAGCGAAACAGCTTCCAATTGGCAAAAGTGCGGGCCACCCGGCTGCCGCGCAGCGGCGGCGCCAGCAACACGGCCCGCTGCAGCGGTCGCAACTGGGCGAGGTGCAGCGCCACCGCGGCGCCGAGGCTGTGGGTCACCACCTGCAGGGGCCGACCGGGAAACTCAGCCTGCAGGCGCTGTTGCACCATGGCCGCCGCGTCCGCGATCGAGTGGGTGCGCGAAGGCCAGGTGCAGCGCCAGGTCTGCATCCCGTGGCCCTCTAGAAAGCGCGCCAGGCCGGCCATCGAGCGCTCGGTACGGGCCAGGCCGTGCAGCAAAACGACCACGGGCGCCATGGCCAGCGCAGGCTCGGCGGCACCATCCCCTGGCCCCGTTGCGTCACTGGCCATCTGGGCTCCGGGGCAGCGGCGCTGGGCGGGCAAACAGGACCTCGCGGTCGGCCGGGCGGTAGCGGTCCACCAGCTCCGTCACCCGATCCTGCAGCCGGTCGCGCACGACCCGCAGGTCGGCTACCTCGCGCTTGAGCCCGCGCATTCTCCAGGCTGTGGTCAGTGTTTCGCCAATCTGCAGGCCGCTTTCCAAAGTGCGCAGCGCCGCATAGCCACTGATGGGCAGTAGCACCGCAAGGCCCGCACCGGCCAGCCAACCATAGCGCCAGGCCAGCGCCGCCACCAGCGCGGCGTGCACCAGCGGCACCAGCAGCAGCCCCAGCACAAGCTTGGTGGTGCCAATGACGTCTTTGCGCGGCGCCAGCTTGACGCCGGCCCAGCGGATAAGCGCCGCCACCGGTGTCTGCAGCACCAGCCCGGGCAGAGCCAGCGGCGCCCACACCAGGGCATCCAGCACGCGCAGGCCGGTCTTGGCCAGCACCTGGGCGGCGCTTACTTCTCTTTGCACATCGCGATCCTCTAGGTCCAATGCCCGCAGCCGCTGCAAGTAGCTGGCCACTTGGGCCACCGTCTCTTGCACTTCCGCCACGTGGCGCACACCGGCGTAGCCGTGGTTGAAGCGCCGCGCCAGCTCGACGCGCTGCCACAGCTCAATTTCCGGCGGTTGGTAGAGCCGTCGCACGGCGTCAAGCACGCGCGCTGTCTGCCAATCCTCAGCGTTGACCGTCAGCTCGCGCAGGGCGGTGTCGATCTCGTCGGTCAGCGCTCTCACGGCGTCGCGGTCGTCTCTGGCATAGCGCTCTGCCCAGTCTTGGCCCACCTCGATGGGCGCGCCGTACCAGACCACCACCCGGCTGCGAAAACGCTTGGGGTGGATGTACGTCAAGCCCACCGGCACCACGTCGACCGGCTGGTCATAGCGGTGGGCCACGTCCAGGGCGATCCGCGCCGCGCCAGTCTTGAGCTTTTGCAGCTGGGCCAAGTCGTGAGACAGGCCCTCTGGAAAGATGCCCATGGCGCCGCCGCCGGCCAACACCTGAGAAAGCGCTGCAAACATCTGGTGGTTGTCGACCTTGACGCCGGCAGTGCTTTGCCCCGGCTTGTCTCCCTGGCCGCGGTTGGGGCCGTGATCGGAGGGGCGCGCCACCGGCACCGCCCCCAGGCCGCGCAGCAGCACCCGCACTGGCAGGGTCTTGAACAGCACGTCTTTGGCGGCAAAGCGCACTACCCGCCCAGCCGTGGTGATGATAAGCAGCGGGTCCAGCAGGGAATTGGAGTGGTTGCCGGCGATCATCGCCGCGCGCGCCCCTTCTTCTGGGATGTTCTCGGCGCCAATTACTTCGATCTGGCGGAAGAAGACCTGGACGGGCAGCCGCAACACAGCGCGCAGGAGGCGGTAAAGAAGCATCCGACCTCCGGCGATGCGCTGCTACTTGCAGGTCGCCACAAACACCTTGACGGTGCGCTCTGTCTTGCAGAACTCGGCGTCGCTGCACTTGAGCGCTACGCCATTGAGAGCCTCTAGCCAGTGGGCGTAAGTGGCCGTGCTGGGCAGCGCCACCACCACAGAGGAGGTCTGCTGATCGGTCCACGCTTCCAGCCGGTCGCCATCGCCGTGGCCGGGGGCGCTTTGCACAGCCTGCATGGTGCCATCTTCGGCCAGCCGGCCGGTGTGGACCTGGGTGCCGTCGTGGTAGACGATGGGCTTGAAGCCGGCACCCGTCAGCTGATCCTTGCCGATGGCGGCCCACGCCTCGCAGGCCAGGGCCTTGCCGCCCGGCGCCTTGAACTTGAATTTGATGACATCTTCTGGCTTGGACAGGGTCAGGGTAAAGCCTGCGCGGCGGTTGGTGCCATCCGAGCGGCGGCGCCCAACCAGGACGGTGGTCGGCCAGCCCTTGCTGTTGTCTCCCTCAATGCTGGCGCGCAGCAGCGGCTCGATAAAGGCCACCGGCGTCTTGGCCTCGGTGACCACGTAGATCTGCGACTGGTTGAACTGCGAGACCGTCGAGGCGCGGACGTCTTGCACCAACTGCCTGACTTCTTTGACAAGCTCCGGGTCCGCGCCAAAGTCGCCCTTCCACGCCGGCTTGGCCTTTTCTCCCTCTTTGGCCGGCGGCGGCGTCGGGGTGCGCAGCAGGTTGTCCATCATCGCCAGACCCTTGTCGGCGGTGATCATCAGCGTGGCGTTGCCAGAGTAGGGCGCCGCCACCGTCGACCGGATCGCCGGCAACACGGGATACTCTTCAAACTTGGGCACTTTGGCTGCGCGGTCCGTGTAGACCTTGGCCATCCGCCCCGCCCACTCGGCGTAGGGGCTCTGCGGGTACTTGCCCTTGAACTCCTCCATCAGCTTGCTGGCGGCTTCAAAGTACGGCTTCATCAGCGCGTACGGGCGCTTCTCCATGGGCACGCTGGTGCAGAACTCCTTGAGCTTCTCCTGGCAGATCTGGTTGTCCTTGTCTTCCAAGGGCCCATCGACCGGCTTGGTGATGCCAAACGCGTACTTCATGTAGGTGTAAAAGCGCGTCACCCGGTCGTCATTGGGCTCGCCGGCAAACAACGTCCAGCTGCGCGCCAGCTCGGCGGCGTGAAAGAACACCAGCTCAAACTCGACATCGGACTCCCACGGCTTGCCCTTGGAGACGCGCAGGGCTCCCTGCAGCGCCGCCATGTACTCGTTGGGGCCGGTCTTTTCGTCGATGTAGTAGACCTTCTGCAGCTCCAGCCAGCGGCCCATGGTGTCGGCCACTTCTTCGGCAGGCGTGCCTTCTCCCTTGATCGAGCAGGCCTTGTAGTCCGAGCCCTGGGCGACCCCAGAGGCCTTCTTGATCCAGTTCAGCCACGGGTGCTCGTCATCGCCCGCTTCGTCGGACGTCGGCAGGGCTTTCAAGGCGCGAACGCGGCGCGCATCGACCAAGTCGGCAACGCACTTGATAGAGACCTCCTCGCGGGTTCCTTGCTTTTTTTCTTCGCCACAGCCGGGCAGCAAGGGCAGGGCAAAACTCAGCGCCAGTGCGGCGGCAACCACGGACCGGTCAGGGGCGAACAGGCGGGACGGCATGGGAACCTCGGGCGCGGCAAGCGCGGCAACTAGATCAGGTTGTAGCAAGGAAAATCAGCTGCGACAACAGCTATTGCAGCTTGACCCCTGGGGCTCCGGCGGCAGCGGTGGGTTCAGACCTTGGCTGCTGGCTGCAGCAGCGGCTTGCGGGCCAGGGCATACCAAGAAAGGCCGGGCAGGGTGGCGGCATTCTGGCCAAAGCCCGAGCGGGCGACCCAGTGGCTCAGCGCGTTGTCGGCGCTTAGCAGCGCCACGACTCCTTGGGTCAGCAGCTTGCCGCCGCGCCAGTGGATGCCCGGGCTGTGGGCGCCTCTGGGGGGCAGGGCCAGCTCCTTTAGCTTCTGCAGCGCGCGTGGCAGCACCAGCGAGTGAAAAAGTCCCCCCTGCTCAAGCACGTCCAGGCCGGCGCTCTGCAGCACCGCCACCCCCTGGTCGGGCGAGTAGCGCCGGCAGTGGTGCAAAAAGTGGTCGTGCTCGGTGTACAGCGACTGCCACGCCGGCACGCTGATCAGCGCAAACCCGCCGGGCGCCAGCCGCTGCGCCACCAATTGCCCAAGGAAGGCGCGGTCATCGGGCACGTGCTCTAGCACATCCAGCAAGGTCAGCAGATCAAACTGCTCCTGCGGCTGCTGCGGCGACAGGGCGATCCGCTCGGGCAGCTCCTTGGCCATGCTGGCCATCAGCTCTGGGGTGTACTCGGAGTCCCAGCAGTGTACCGCCGCATCCGCTGGCAGGTGCTGCAACAGCTGGGTGGCAAACCAAGCATCGCCCGCGCCGCCATCCAGCACCGCCCGGGTGTGGGTCAGCAGGCCGTGGCGCTGCAGCACCGCATAGAAAAAGCGCCACCGCGCAATTTCCCAGGGGTGGCGTGCCTGTAGGCCGGTCTCGCGCAGGTCCATGGCCAGTTTCCAAGCCGCAGGCAGCGCGGCCGCGGGATTGTGCAGGAGCAGGGGGGCAGCGTAAAGCCGCGGCAGGGCAAGTGACTCCTAGCGGTTCAGAACGCCAGGCAGTACTTCAGCTGGATCCCGCCAAAAATCGTGCACTGCAGACACACGCCGCTGCAGCCAGGGCAGGTAAAGCCAGATTGCCCTTGATTGGCCACACATTTTCCGTTGGCGCTGCACGTTCCCGGCACCTTGACCGAGGCGCACAGGTCGACGTCGTACTCGGCCTGGCAGGTGACCCCCGACTTGGACTGGCAGCTGCCGGCGACGCACTGGCCGCTTGGGCAGTCGCCGCTTGGCGAGACGCAGCTTTGGCCGTCGGCGCTCTTGTGAACGCAAGTGCCGTACTGGTCGCAGGAATCGGCGGTGCAGGGGTTGCCGTCGTCGCAGTTCTTGAAGGCCGAGCCCTTGCACACGCCGCCTGTGCACTTGTCATTGCTGGTGCAGGCGTCGGAGTCGTTGCACAGCTTGCCTTCTTGGCTGACGCCGTTGCATTTGCCGCTTTGGCACTTGCCTTCGACGCAGGGGTTGCCCGTCGCGGCGCCGCAGGGCAGGTTCTCATAGGCGATGGGGTGGCTGCACTTGCCGCTGCTGCAGACGTCGTTGGTGCAGGGGTTGCCGTCGTCGTCGCACTTGTTGGTGTTGTTGGTGTACTTGCAGCCGCCGGCGCAGTCGTCATTGGTGCAGGGGTTGCCGTCATCGCAGGTCTTGGTGCCGGAGCCGCTGCACTGGCCAGACAGGCACTTGTCTCCGGTGGTGCAGCTGTTGCCGTCGTCGCAGATCAGGTTGT
This sequence comes from uncultured Myxococcales bacterium, assembly GCA_903919145.1. Taxonomy (GTDB): domain Bacteria; phylum Myxococcota_A; class UBA9042; order UBA9042; family UBA9042; genus SXRM01. The sequence goes on along the minus strand of CAIXGW010000018.1, from coordinate 12,249 downwards.
CGGCATTGGTGAACAAGCAGCCTTGGAAGGGGACGCACTTGTCGGCGGTGCAGGGGTTGCCGTCGTCGCAGACCTTGGTGCCTGCCGACTTGCAGGTTCCGGTGGTGCAGAACTCGCCAATGGTGCAGGGGTTGCCGTCATCGCAGGGGTTGCCCGAAGAGAAGGGGTGGGCGCACTGGCCGTTCTGGCACTTGTCCAGGGTGCACAGGACGCCGTCGTCGGCGCAGGGGGCATTGGCGTTGCCCGGTGGGTGCTGGCAGACGCTGCTCTGGCAGACGTCCAGCGTGCAGGGGTTGCCGTCTTCGGTGCAGGGTTTGTTGCTGGACGGGTGGCTGCACTTGCCAGAGTTGCACACGTCATTGGTGCAGAACAGCCCGTCATCCAGGCACGGCGCGTTGTTGGTGGCGGGCGGGTGGCCGCAGGCGCCGTTGACGCAGACGTCTTGGGTGCAGGGGTCGCCGTCGTCCAGGCAACTCTTGTCTGATCCCAGCTTCTGGTGGGTGCAGCCGCCCTTGTCGCACACGTCGGCGGTGCAGGGGTTGGCGTCGTCGGCGCAGGGTACCGTGAAGGAAACCGCCGGGTGGTTGCACTTGCCGACCACGCACACGTCGCCGGTGCAAGCGTTGCCGTCGTCGGCGCAGGGGGTGTTGTCGACCACTGCCGGGTGGGCGCACTTGCCGGTCTTGCAGACGTCTTGGGTGCAGGGATCGCTGTCTTCCAAGCACTTTCCGCCGTCGGCCTGGGCGGGGTGGTTGCACTTGCCGCCCTGGCAGATGTCCTGGGTGCAGGCCTCGCCGTCATCTGGGCACGAGCCGCCTTCGCTCTGCGGGGGGTGGACGCACTTGCCGCCCTGGCAGATGTCTTGGGTGCAGGGCTGGCCGTCGTCGGTGCAGGCGCCGTCTTTGGCAGTGTGGGTGCAGCCGCTGACGGCGTCGCAGTTGTCCAAGGTGCAGGAGTCGCCGTCGTCGCAGTCCATCACCTTGGCGCCAGTGCAGTTGCCAGAGGCGCACTTGTCGGTGGTGGTGCAAGAGTTGCCGTCGTCGCAGGCTGCGCCGGACTGCGGGGCTTGCTTGCACGACCCGTCGCTGTTGCAGCTGCCCAGGGTGCATGGATTGCCGTCGTCGCACAGGTCTTCGTCGGTCTTGCCGTCGCAGTCGTCGTCTTTGCCGTTGCACGCCTCGGGCTTGGGCTCGGGGGCGTCGCAGATGGCCTGGCCTTGCACGCACTCGATCACTTTGCCGGTGCAGGCGCCAAATTCGTTCTTCTTGTCGCACTTGGCCGCGGTCGAGAAGTCGTCGGTCTTGCCGTTGCAGTCGTCGTCTACGCCGTTGCACTCTTCGGCCTTGGGCACGGGGGCGCTGCAGTCGCTCAGGCCGGCGGCCGAGCACTGGCGGGTGCCGTCGCACTGGCCATAAAAGTTCTTGGTGTAGCAGCTAGTTGTCTTGGACTGCGAGGCCGCCTTGACGCTGCACGTGCACAGCTTGCCGCCCTCTGGCACGCACTGCTTGATCGCCTTGCCCGACTCAGGATCCACCAGCGAGTCGCAGGTGTAGCCCTTGCCGCATGCGGGCTTGCCGGTGCCGCAGGCGATGCCGCAGAACTTGCCTTCAGAGCCAAAGCCCAGGCAAACATTGCCTGTTTCGCTGGCGTCGTTGCAGTCGGCGTTCAAGGTGCACGGGTCGCACAGCGACAGGCCGCCGGGCACGCACAGGTAGGTGATGTCTCCGGTGGTGCTGGTGACGCCAGAGCACTTGTAGCCATCTGGGCAAGAGGTTACGCACGGCTTGCTGCACACCGAGCCGCTGGCCGAAGGCACGCAGTAGCCAGAGTCGCAGTCGTCGCCGGTCGAGCAGGGCGCACCAAAGGCGCCGACCAGAGGATTGTCGGCGTCCTGGTCGGTGCCGGCGGCGTCTGAGCCAGGCGAGCTGTCGGCGCTGTCGCTGCCGGCGGCGCCGTCTGGCAGGGGCTCGGCGGTGTCGATCGTCGAAGAGATCTCCATGCTGATGCCGCCACCGCTGTCGGCGCTGCCGCCCGGCGTGGTTGGCGTGGGCTCGTCGCTGCAGCCCACAGCCAGGGCAGCCAGCAGGGTCGCGCACAGCAGCCAGCCCATGCCCGGGCGCGCCGCTGTGGTGATGGGGGCGCCGTGCGCGGGTCCCGTTGTCGTCATAGCCAACCTCATTGCTGCGGACCTGCGGCCCCCCAACAGTATACACGTTCCTGGAGTGGCGATCTCGGGGCAGGCCGCGCCGCGGTGGGCTTTGGACCTGGGCCTAGAAGATCGCGAAAATCGCTCCGGAAATCACAAAGTCGAGCAGCACCACCGCAAACGAGGCGTTGACGACCGAGCGGGTGGTCGCCCAACCCACGCCCTCTGAGCCGCCCATGGCCTCCAGGCCTGCCTGGCAGCTGATCAGCGGAATGGCGCATCCATAGGCAAAAGCCTTGGCAACGCCAGAGATCACGTCGGCCTTGCCCACCAGCTGCATGGACAAAAAGTTCAGCGGGTGGATGCCAAAGCCGGCGTAGCCCGTCAGCATTCCGGTGAACTCGCCGACCAGTACGGCGTAGATCGTCAGGCAGATCATCATCAGGCCTGAGGCGAGAAACCGGGGCACTACCAAGTAGTTGACCGGATCGGCGTTGCACATGCGCAGCGCGTCTACCTGCTCGGTCACCACCATCGAGCCGATCTCCGCAGCGATGCCTGAGCCGACGCGGGTGGCGATCATCAGGCCAGAGATCGTCGGCGCAAACTCCTTGATCATCACCTGCAAGAACGCCGGACCGATCATGCTGAAGTCAGGAAGGATTTTCTCTACCTGGGTCGCCACCTGATAGACCAGGATCATCCCCAGAAAGCCAATGGTCACCGTGATAAACAGCACCGACTGGTTGCCAATCGCATACATCTGCCGCGCCACCACCCCGGACTCGCGGCGGGCGCGCACAATTGCCACCATCGTCTGCTCGGCTAGCTTGAGTAGCCCGAGCATCGGGGCGATCTGTTGCAGCCACAGGGGCTTGCGCTGGTGGAGTTGGCTCATGGGTGCTGCAGGCCGGCTACTTGGAGGGCGCAGGCTTGCCGCCTTTGTCCGCTCCAGCCTTGTCCGCTCCGGCCTTGTCGCCCTTGTCAGCGCCGCCCTTGCCGCCCTTGATGGACTTGGCAGGTTCGCCAGCGCCTGGGGCAGCGGGGGCTTTGCCGCTCTCCAGGTCGGCTTTCTCTGCTTCCAGGTCGGCCAGCGACTCCAGGCGGGCATCGACCAGAATCGTCTGATCGCGGCGAACGTCGATGCGGCGGTGCCAGCGGTCATAGCCGTCTTTGTTGAAGCGAATGACCCACTTGCGCGCCGCCAGCTGGATGGGCTTGTCTTTGGTGCCCTCTCCGGTGACGGTGCCCTCTTTGGTCGGCTTGTCTCCCTGGCGCTGCTGCAGCGGCATGTCGTCCAGGTAGATGGTCACGCCGTCGCTGGGCTCTACCTTGAGGACCAGCTTGCCGAAGTAGGGGACGGGCTGGGGATTGACCTTGGCCTGGGTGGGATCACCCACGCGGACGTTGACAAACAGCTCGTAGTCAAAGTAGCCCGAGCACTTGGTTTCTACCTTGCGCTGGCCAGTGATCGTCTCGATCTCACCGGTGCCAATGCCCACAAAGGCGCCTTCGACGTACAGCTCGCACAACGCCGGATCGACGCTGGCCTGCAGCAGGCCAGTCGACAGCTTGGTGCGCACGATCTCCAACCGGTTGTTGGCGTGGTCCATCGCTTCTTGGAAAAAGGTCCGCCGCGGCGATTCTGCGCTGATGGTCGCCAGGTTGCGCTTGGCCAGCACCTTGGTCGCCGCCAGTGCCCGAAACTCGACTTCGGTGCGGTTCAGCGCCTCGGCAAACTTGGCTGTGTTCAGCGGGTAGTCGATCGTGAACGGGTCCAGGTACCAAGCGGCGGTCATCAGATCGAGACCCTTCTCATTTTGGCGCTTGGCGGCGGCCACGGCGGCTTCGGCAAACTTGTTCTTGGCCAGGTCGATTGCCGCCTCGCGCTTCTCCAGGCGCTCGCGGGCTTCGCGCTGCTCTTCGGACTCCTTGACTTCCAAGGCGGCGCGGGCGCGCTCTTGCTCTTCGCGCTCCTTCTTCTTGCGCTCTACTTCTGAGCGGTCGCCCAGATCCTGGGCCTGCGCGGACGGCATGTCGGTGGCGATGGCGCTGATCCACAGCGCGCCGATCAAGAGCTGCAGCGCCAATTTGCCGCTGGTTCGCCCAAAAATTTCCTGCATCCGCATTGCCACCTCCAGATTCTTTGGCGCCGACCTGCTGGTATTCTCAACGGATCGCCGGGATTGCGGACCCGGGCAACGCCGCCGCCGCACAGTGTACCAGCACTGAGCGTTCCGTGCCTCGCCTTGGCCCCGCCTGGGCCAGGATTGTAATGGCATTCAGCCCAGTGTCGAGCCGGAGTCGCGCATGGACGGGCAAAGAAGCACGGCCCAGGCCGCCGCTGTGGGCTTGCTTGTCGCCGCCGACGCTCAGGGTGACAAAGCGTCGCTGCGGCGCGCTGTCTTCAAAAATGCCAACAGCGCTGAGGCTGAACCAGCAGCCGCCGTCGCCGCCGACCTGCGGCGCCAGCAGGGCGTCCTGGTCGATCAGCTCGACCCGCGGCGACGCATCCCAGCGGCCAGACAGGTGATCCTGAGCGGCGCGCAGGCGCAGCAGGGCCGCAGGCGAGGCGCTAGCCACAGCCCGGCGCGCCCACGGCAGGTCGATGACCTGAATCCGCTCTACGCCCAGGGTCTCATCGGTGATGGTCAGCTCGGCGCGCACCGGCTCCCAGTCTCCAGATTGGCGCTTGCCCGCGGCCTCCAGGTCTACGCCGCGCACCGCCAGTTGCACGTTGCCGGCCATTTGCGGGGGCAGAGGCCCGATGCGCGCCCGCCCTTCGCCCAGGTGCAGGCGCTGGCCAGACAGGCTGCGCAGCCTGACCACAACCGCCTGGGCCATGCCGGTGCCGCGGTTCTCTACCTCTACTGCCAACATCGCCCCTTCGCCCGGCTGCAAAATCCCGTCTAGGCTGGAGACGACCGCGGCGCTTGGCAGCGGCGGACCCGGCGGGCCGCTGGGCGCTGGGTCAAGCAAGCGCACGCGAAAGGCAAACTCGGGCAAGGGCTTGCCGCGCACCGTCAACACCGTGGTCACTTCTTTGCCCAGCAGCGCGCCGTCCGCTGCCGCCGCCACCACCATCGGCACCTTGAGGTCGCCGTGGCGGATCGAGACCCGGACCGACAGCGGCACCGTCCGCGACTGCCCCGGCTCCAGGCGGCCGACCAGCTGCTCGTGATCGTCAAAGGCCGGATCATCGCAGCGGGTCTGCAGGTGCAGGCGGTGCAGGGGTTGCTTGCCCAGGTTGGTCAGTGTGACGGCCATCCGCAGGATTTCGCCGGCTTGGGCCTGCAGGCCGCGCTCGCCATCGACGACTTCGACGCGCAGCGGCACGCCAGCCGGCACCGGGCAGTCCGGGCCTTCGCAGCGCCGCCAGTCGATGCCCTGGCGCTTGAGGTGAGCCGTCAGCGCGGCGTCGTCGGCGCGGGCCATCTCCTGCAGATCCGGCTGGGCGGCGGCCACCATCGCCCTGGCGTCGGGGCGGCCGATTCGCCGCAGCAGCGCTGCCGCTCTTTGGCGCGGCTCGCGGTCCAGTACCTGGGCGGGCGTCTCGGTATCGGTGCGATCTCGGTCGGTGGCGTCTGGCAGCAGCACCTTGAACAAGGTCGGCGGCGGCGGCGGCGGCTGCGACTCCAGCGCCGCCCGGGCTTTGCGCGTGGCCCGCGAGTAGTGGGGGCCGCCAAAAAGACTGACCTGCTCGCGGGTAGCCGAGACAAACTGCAGGCCGATGTCTGGGGTGATCCCCTTGCCGTGGATGGAAACATCCCCTGGTACCAGGTACTTGGCCACGGTCAGCTTGAGTGCGGCGTCCTCGATCTCATAGGGCACCTGGACCGAGCCCTTGCCAAAGCTCTGCTCGCCGACCACCAGCGCCCGGTTGGAGTACTTGAGCGCGCCGGCCACCACCTCAGACGCCGAAGCCGAGTGGCCGTTGATCAGCACCGCCAGCGGCATCTGGGCAAAACGGCCATTGCCGGTGACCAGCCGCTGATCGCGCAGCTTGCCGCCGCCGCTGACCGTGGTCACCGCCGGACCGCTGCTGATGAACAGGTCGCACACCCGGATGGCTTCGTCCAGCAGGCCGCCCGGATTGTCTCGCAGGTCCAACACCAGGGCCGGATGGGCACCGGCGCGCAGCAGATTGTCCAGGGCTTCGCCGAGTTCTGCCGCGGTGCCGCGCTGGAAGTTCTTGACCCGGGCGTAACCCACGCCGTTGTCCAGCACTTTGGACTCGACCGACTGCAGGTGGATCACGGCCCGCACAACCGCCTTCAGCTGGGGCGCGGGCTCGCCCTTGCGCCGCACCACCAGCCGCGCTGTGGTACCCACGGTGCCGCGCAGGCGCTCGACCGCAGCATCTACGGTCATGTTCAAGGTGTCTTCGCCGTCGATCTGCTGGATCTGATCGCCGGGCTGCAGGCCCGCGCCCTCGGCCGGCGATCCTGGCAGCACCGACTGGATGGTCAACACGCCGTCGACCGGCAGAATCACGATGCCCAGGCCGCCGAAATTGCCGCCGGTGTTGGTCTGCATGTCGCGCCACTGATCGGGGTCCAGCAGGCGGGAGTAGGGGTCCAGGGTAGAGAGCACTCCGTTGATCGCAGTGTATTCGACCTTGTCGGCTGGCACATCGGGGGGCAGGTGATCGGCCACAAAGCGGGCCGCCTGCAGCAGGTGCCAGCCCACGGCGTACAAGTCGGTCGAGGCGCGCAGGTCAAAGGTCTGCTGCACTTCGCCGATGCGGGCGCGCAGCAGGATCGGCTGGTCTGCGGCGTCTCGCTCGGGCACGTCGACCAGCATCTCTGGCACCAGGTGGGCTACAGCCTGCAGCGCCGACTCCAGCATCAGCCGGGGGCGGAAGCGCACGGGCTCTACGTAGCGCTGCTGCAGCAGATGCAGACTGCGCATGCCTACGCGTAACTGCTTCAAATCGTTAAGGGCGTCGGCGCGGCGCTCGCCCTCGGCCGGTGGCTCCCAGTCGCTGCTGTCTCTGGGTGCGCTGGCCAGCTGGGCGATGGCGGCCCCTGGCAGTTTTTGCTGCGGCGGGGCCGGTGGCCTCAGCAACGCGGGCAAGCACCACAGGACCACAGCTGCGGCCAGGGCGGCGATGGTCCAGCGCCACGGCTCGTCGCCAACGACCCGGCGCAGGCGCGGCCAGGGTTTGGCAGGCATGGAGGGCGGGGGTAGGTCGGCGGAATTCAAAGCGGCGGCTGACCTCGGGCGTAGGCCTCAGGATAGCCGGTTTTGGCGGCCGGTGCATAGGTTTGCGCACGAACCGCAATGGGCCCAGGGGTGCAGATCAGATAGATGTAATATCAGCCCTGTAGGCTGCAGGATGCCGCGATGGTTCGCCTGGAACGCAGCAAGGGCGATCAAACTTGCGTTTGGGTCGAACCTGTTGTTAATTGCCGCGATCACCAGCAGGCCCGTTTTTGGTGGCTCAGATGAAGCGCCAACCGCCGGGCCGGAGTTGGCAGTGTTCCTGGAGGCAATGAGATGAAGAATTGGATGCGCAGCACCGTCGCAGCTGCACTGCTAACGGCACTTTTCGTCGCAGCGCCTGCACGGGCCCTGGAGATCAAGGCCGACGACAACGCCGACACGCTGGTCAAGGCGCTCTTTGGCTCTGGCGGGTTGAACATTCTGTCGGCGACGTTCAAGGGCGCCGCCGAAGCAGCCGGCACCTACACCGCCGGTCTGCTCGGGCTCGCCAATGGCATTGTCGTGTCGTCGGGCAAAGTCACGGGGGCTATGCCGCCCAACAGTGACGACAACGCCACCGGCGGCCAGTTCAGCCTGCCAGGCGACAACCTGTGCTCGCAGATTGCCCCGGGCTTTGTGTTTGAAGACGCCGCCCGTCTAGACAGCACCTTCAAGCTCGCGCCCGGTCAAAACGGCGTGCAGATGGAGTTTGTGGTCGGCAGCGAGGAGTACCCCAAGTTTGTGGGCTCCAGCTTCAACGACGTGGTGGGCATCTTTATTGACGGCAAGAACGTCGCGCTAGACGCCCAGGGCAATCCGATCAGCATCAACGGCCCGTTCTTTTCTGGCAAGAACGTGATCTCTGGCTGTACCCTGAAAGACTTCCAGGTGATCTGCGACGTCAACGCCGAGCCCAGCAAGGCCACCCAGCTCAACGGCACCACCCCGCGCTTGAGCCTGGCCATGGCGCTGGACCCTACTGTCACCAACCACACGCTGTCCATCGTGGTCTGCGACGCGGGCGACGACCAGCTGGATACTGCTATCTTTGTTGCAGGGTTCTCTGGTTGCAAAGACTGCTCGACGACCAGTGGCGCGCCGAGCGTGGGCTGGTGCGGCGACGGCAAGCTCGACGTGGACACCGAGCAGTGCGACGACGGCAACAATGACAGCGCCGATGGCTGCACGACCTCTTGCAGCATCAGCCTGGGCTACACCTGCAAAGGCACGCCTTCCGTGTGCACCAAGGGGCCTTCTACGTGTGGCAACGGCGTGCTGGACGCCGGCGAAGCCTGCGATGACAAGAACCAGGGCAAGGGCGACGGTTGCTCGGACATCTGCACCATCGAGTCCGGCTTTGTCTGCCACAATGCTCCCAACCTGAACACCGGCTCCGACGGCAAGGGCGGCGTTGCCGTGGCCGGCGGTCCCGATGCCGTGTGGAGCTGGTCGGCGACCCTGGGCGGCTCGAACGTGCCCGCCATTGTGGCGCAAAACTGCGCCCCTGGCGCCTGGATCGATGCACCCGCCGGCAGCCAGTGGATCAACCGCCAGGGCTGCGCAGTGTCGACGCCGCCGGACTCCTTGACCTACTACAGCGCCACCTTCTCCATCCCGACGGCCGAAGCCGCGGCCGGCACCGTGCTGGCTGGCAAGGTCTGGGCAGACAATGAAATCAAGGATGTGTTGATCAACGGGGTTAGCACCGGCTTTACCGGATTGGGCTTTAGCGGTGCCGGCTTGAGCTTTGGCACCTGGCCAAGCTCGCTGTACAAGGCCGGCCTGAACTCGATCGTCGTAGTGGTGTACAACGCCATTGGCGGCTCGCTGAACCCCGACGGCCTTCTGGTCAGCCTGCCCAACGCCTTTGGCGCCGGCTCCAAGTGCTATAGCACCTGCGGCGACGGCACCCTGCAAGCCGGCGAGACCTGCGACGACGGCAACAACAAAGATAGCGACGGCTGCAGCAAGACCTGCGGCGAAGAGCCGGGCTTCAACTGCAGTGGCGCAGCGCCCAGCGTGTGCAAGGAGTATGCCTGCGGCAACAGCAAGGTCGACCCCAGTGAGACCTGCGACGACGGCAACACCAAAGACGGCGACGGCTGCAGCAGCAAGTGCCAAGAAGAGTCCAAGCCCGCGGTGTGCGGCGACGGCAAAGCGGTGCTGGGCGAAGCCTGTGACGACGGCAACTCCAAGGACGGCGACGGTTGCTCCAAGGCCTGCAAGATAGAGGTCGGCTATACCTGCCAGACTTTTGGCGGCAATCCTTCGCTTTGCAAGAAGGCGCTCTGCGGCGACGGCGAGCCCGACTGGCCCGTCGAGACCTGCGACGATGGCAATACCGTGGACGGCGACGGCTGCAGTAAGACCTGCAAGGTCGAGTGCAAAGGGATTTGCGGCGACGGCAAGCTCACGGCCGGCGAGTTCTGCGACGACGGCAACCTCAAGGACGGCGACGGCTGCAGCAAGGCCTGCGGGTGGGAGGCTGGTTGGTACTGCGAAGGGATCCCGTCGAAGTGCAAGAAGCCTACCTGTGGCGACGGCACCCAGGAATTCCCGTGGGAAACCTGCGATGACAACAACGCCAAGGACGGCGACGGCTGCAGCGCCCTTTGCCAAGTCGAGTCCATGCCGCCGTGTGGTGATGGCATCGTTGTCATGGGCGTAGAAGGCTGTGACGACGGCAACACCAAAGACGGCGACGGCTGCAGCAGCAAGTGCATCCCGGAGGCTGGCTGGGCTTGCCAGCTGATTCCCACCAGCTGCGAGAAGGCCGCCTGCGGCGATGGCAAGATTCAGTTGACGCTGGAGCAGGGCTTTGCCGGTGCCAGCGAGTGGTGCGATGACGGCAACACCGCCAACGGCGACGGCTGCAGCAGCACCTGCCAGCTAGAGAACATCTGCGGCGGCTCCAGCAGCGGCTGTGGCAACAACAAGCCCGACCCCGGTGAGCAGTGCGACGACGGCAACACCAAAGACGGCGACGGCTGCAGCAGCACCTGCAAAGTAGAGGGACCGGTAGGGACTTGTGGCAACGGCAAGATCGAGGTCGGCGAGCTGTGCGACGACGGCAACACCAAGGACGGCGACGGCTGCAGCGCCACGTGCTTCCCAGAGGGGCCGCTTGGCGGTTGCGGCAATGGCCAGGTGGAAATCGGCGAACAGTGCGACGACGGCAACGCCAAATCGGGCGATGGCTGCAACGCCAAGTGCGAAGTGGAAGCCGGTGCGGCGGTCTGTGGCGACGGCAAGCTGTTGCTCAGCGAGTTCTGCGACGACGGCAACACCAAAGACGGCGACGGCTGCAGCGCCAAGTGCGCGCTGGAACCCGGCTTCTTCTGTATGGGCACCCCTTCAGTTTGCAAGAAGCCTGTCTGCGGTGACGGCGAGCCGGTGTTCCCGGCCGAAACCTGTGATGACGGCAACACCAAAGACGGCGACGGCTGCAGTGCCAAGTGTGTCAAGGAGTGCCCGGCATCCTGTGGCGACGGTCAAGTCTCCGTGGGCGAGTGGTGCGATGATGGCAACAACGACGCAGGTGACGGCTGTGGCAAGAACTGCCAGATCGAGAGCGGTTACATGTGTGAAGGCATCAAGAGCAAGTGCCAGAAGCCGGTCTGCGGCGACGGCGAAGCTTGGCTGCCTTACGAGCAGTGTGACGACGGCAACACCAAAGATGGCGACGGCTGCAGCGCCAAGTGCCAAGCCGAAGTCAAGCCGATCTGCGGCGATGGCATTACCGAGATACCTGTGGAGATCTGCGACGACGGCAACAATAAGGACGGCGACGGCTGCAACGCCACCTGTATGACCGAAGCGGGCTGGTACTGCCAACTCGCCCCAACCGCCTGCGTCAAGGCCGTGTGCGGCGACGGCGTGATCCAGCTGACCATGTTGCAGGGCATCCCCGGCGCCAATGAATGGTGCGACGACGGCAACACCAAGAACGGCGACGGCTGCAGCAGCTCTTGCCAGGTCGAGCTCGATTGCCCCGTTGCGCCGGTTTGTGGCAACTCCAAGGTAGAGACCGGAGAAGGCTGCGACGATGGCAACACCAAGAGCGGCGACGGCTGCAGCGCCACCTGCCAGAAGGAAGCTGCGGGCGTCTGCGGCGACTCCAAGGTCGATGCTGGAGAGACCTGCGACGACGGCAACACCAAGAGCGGCGATGGCTGCAGCGCCACCTGCCAGAAAGAGGCCGTTGGCTTGTGCGGCAACGCCACCGTGGACGTGGGCGAGCAGTGCGACGACGGCAACACCAAAGACGGCGATGGCTGCAGCGCCAAGTGCACGATGGAAGCCGGCCCCTCTGTTTGCGGCGATGGCAAGCCCGGCCTGGGCGAGTGGTGCGACGACGGCAACACCAAGGATGGCGACGGCTGCAGCGCCAAGTGCCATCTCGAAGGTGGCTACCAGTGCGTGGACTTCCCGTCGATTTGCGCCAAACCAGTGTGCGGCGACGGCAAGACTGCCTTCCCGCTTGAGCTCTGCGATGACGGCAACACCAAGGACGGCGACGGTTGCAGCAGCAAGTGCTACGTAGAGCCGCCCTTTGTCTGTGGCGACGGCAAGCCTGCCCCCGGAGAGTTCTGCGACGATGGCAACACTGCGGACGGCGACGGCTGCAGCAAGACCTGCACCGAGGAAGAAAGCTGGGTGTGCAACCAGACCCCGTCAAAGTGCGAGAAGGCGGTCTGCGGTGACGGCAAGCTGGCGAGTCCCATCGAGTGGTGTGACGACGGCAACACCAAAGATGGCGACGGTTGCAGCGCCAAGTGCCTTATTGAAGGGACCTTTGTCTGCGGCAATGGCGTGGCCGAACCGGGTGAAGCATGCGACGACGGCAACACCGCCGACGGCGACGGCTGCAGCAAGGCCTGCGGCGTCGAGACTGGCTG
>CAIXGW010000017.1 GCA_903919145.1 uncultured Myxococcales bacterium | reverse complement strand
TGCCGTCAAGCTCAGCGCCAAGCAACTGGCGCAGCTACCGCTACCTGCGGACCGTGACCTGTGGGAGCAAGCGGCCAAGGTGCTGGAAGCCAACCACTTATCCAACCCACCCCAACACCGCGCAGCGCTGTTGGAGGCCTCGCGGCTGATGACGCAAGCCTATGCCCTCGACAACCCGGATGAGATCTACGGTTTTTGGTTGAAGGGCTTGGGGCCAGTCAAGGCGTAGGGACCAATCCTCGCCGACGCCTTCTTTCTGGCGGTACCCGAGCCCGGGCAGCCCGCGCAGGCGGGTTGCGTCATGATAGCCCGCAAATTCATTAGCTGGGCGCATCCCCCAGCAAGGCCAACCACCTGGCCAACCCGCCCCAACGCCGCGCAGCGCTGTTGGAGGCCTCGCGGCTGATGACGCAAGCCTATGCCCTCGATAACCCGGATGAAATCTACGGTTTTTGGTTGAAGCGCTTGGGGTCTCTCAAGCCGTAGAATTCCCTACCGCCCCTACGCCGCCAACAACCGCGCCGCTTGAACCTTCAGCGCCGACGCTCCGCCGTGGATCAGCGCCAGCACCTGGGCATCGCGGTAGCAGCGCTCCACCGGAAAATCCTTGGTGTAGCCGTAGCCGCCGTGCACTTGAATCGCGCTGTCGGCCACCGCCATGGCTGCCTCTGTGGCGCGCACCTTGGCAAGGCGCCACGCTCCACCCTCCACACCCTTGGCACCGCGGGCCAGGTTCCAGGCGGCCTTGTGCACCAGCAGCAGGGCCGCCTCCAGCTGAGTCGCAGCGTTGGCAATGTGCCACTGAACGGGCTGCAGCGCGGCAATCGGCTTGCCAAACTGCTCGCGCTGCTGCACGTATTTGGACGCAGCCTCCAGCGCCGCCCGCGCCACCCCTATGGCCACCGCCGCAGTCAGCAGCCCGGCCCAGGCCTGCACCAGCTCGGTCAGGGCCGCAGCCGCAGGTCCAGCCGCCACCAGCTCGGCCTGCGCCTCTTCAAAGACCAGCCGCGCCGCCGCCGCACCGCGCAGACCCAGCTGTTCGCCGACGCCATGGCGCTGCGCCAGCTTGAGGTCCACCAAAAACCACGCGGGACCGTGGTCGGTGCTGGCCAGCAGTAGCAACTCGTCGGCGCCCTTGGCCCCAAGGACCCAGGGCTTTTCGCCGCCCAGGCGCCAGCCGTCTTCGCCCAGACCGGCGCAGGTCAGCAGGACCTGCTCGTCCAGGTGCGCGCTGCCGTCCCACGCTGACAAGCAAACGCGCCGCTTCCCCTCAGCCAGCTGCTTGATCTGCTTGCTAACCTCTGCGGACTCGGCACCCTGCTGCAGCGCCAGCAGCGCCACACCGTGCTCCACCAGCGCCTGGGCAGTACCCGCTTCGGCAGCGCCCAGCACCTCAAAGCACTGCACCGCCGCCACCGCATCCAGGCCAAGGCCGCCCGCCGCCTCGCTGGCCAAGAGCCCATAGGCCCCCAGCTCGCGCAGGTGCTGGTCCAGCGCCGCCGACCACTGGCCCGCCGCGTCGATGTGCGCCGCCGCTGGCCGCAGCTGCCCGCTGGCCACCGCGCGCAGAGCATCCAGGACCATCTGCTGGTCTTGAGAAGGCGAGAACTGCATGAATTCCTCCCAACGCGCTGGAGACCGCAACCGAGATCAGCGCTGCTGAAATTCCGCGGGCGACGTGATGAGCTCCAGGCCGCGCGCCTGCAGAACCCCCCTGATCTTGTTGGCAATCGCTTCCAGAGACGTGCCGGGCGTAAACACCTCCAGCACGCCCAGCTCGCGCAGCGCCACGATGTCGCTATCGGGCACAATGCCGCCGACAAACACCGCGATATCGTCCGCGCCGCGCTCTTTCAGCAGGCGAAGGATCTTGGGAACCAAGGTGTTGTGCGCGCCGGACAGGATCGACACGCCCACCACGTCCACGTCTTCCTGGATGGCCGCGTTGACAATCATCTCTGGCGTCTGGTGCAGCCCGGTGTAGATGACCTCAAAGCCGGCGTCGCGCAGCGCCCGCGCCACCACCTTGGCCCCGCGGTCATGCCCGTCCAAGCCAACCTTGCCGATAAGTACCCGACCGCGCCGCGGATTGCTGTTGTCCATGGTCCCCCCGTTCTTTGGCTAGACTGACGCCGCCAGGCTGCGTGCGATTACCAACCGCTGGATTTCACTGGTTCCTTCGTAGATCCGGCTCACCCGCACGTCGCGCAGCGCCCGCGCCACCGGATGCCTGGCGTCCAGCGCCGCCGCCCCAACCAGCTGCATGGCCGTCTTGGCTGCAAAGTCGCCGGCTTCCGAGGCCATGACCTTGGCCATCGCCGCTTCTCGGCTCATCTTTTTGCCCTGGTCGCCCAGCCACGCCGCCCGCAGCACCATCAGCCACGCGGCGTCCAGACGCATCGCCATGTCGGCCAGGCGAAATTGCGAATTTTGGTCTGTGCCTAAGGTTTTATCAGCGCTTTTGCGTGCTTCCAGGTGGCGGGCGCTCTCTGCCAGCACCCGATAACCCATGCCCAGCGCCTGCCCGCCAATGCCGCAGCGGCCGCCGTCCAGCGCCGTCATCGCAATCTCAAAGCCCTGCCCTTCGCCGCCCAGCCGCGCGCTGTCTGGCAGCCGGCAGTCGACAAAACTCAGCGCCACCGTAGACGAACCGCGCAGCCCCAGCTTCTCTTCGTGGCGGCCGATCTCAAAGCCCGGCGTGCCCGGCTCGACCAGAAACGCCGTGATACCGCGCGATCCCTTGGTGCCATCGGTCTTGGCCATCACCAGGGTCACTCCCGCCACATCGCCGCTGGTGATCCACATCTTGCTGCCGTTGAGGATCCAGTCGTCGCCATCGCGCTCTGCTCTGGTCCGCAGGGCCGCGGCATCCGAACCAGCACCCGTCTCAGAAAGCGCAAATGATCCAGCCAGATACTGGCCACTGGTCAGCTGGGGCAGGTGGCGCTGCCGCTGATCTTCGCTGCCGTACAGCTGGATCATGTCGCCGACCATGTTGGTCACCGCCACCGTCACCGCCGTGGAAGCACAGACGCCCGCCAGCTCGCGGATGGCCGCCACATAGGCCACGTTGCCCGCCTGCAAACCACCGTACTCTTTGCGGATCTTGATACCCAGCAGGCCGGTGGTCCCCAACGCCCGCAGGTTCTGCGCCGGAAAATTCCCGGCATCGGTCGCCGCGGCGTGGGGCTGCAGCACGTCTTGCCCCACCTGCTTGGCCAGCGCCGCAATCTCAGCGTCGCGGCCGGTCAACTCGAACTGCATGACTCCCCCTTGCCCTGCCCGTTGCGGCCACAGCCGAGGCTAACCCGCGTATTCCATCAGGGTCTCGCGCGCCACCACCAGCCGCTGGATCTCCGAAGTCCCTTCGTAAATCTCGGTGATGCGGGCATCGCGCACATGGCGTTCTGCGTTGTATTCCTTGACATAACCGTAGCCGCCGTGGATCTGCAGCGCCTTGTGGGTCACCCGCGCCGACATCTCGCTGGCATACAGCTTGGCCATCGCCGACAGCTTGCCAAACTTGCCGCCCTCATCCTTGCCCACCGCCGAGCGCCAGATCAGCAGCCGCGCCGCGTCGATGTCGGCCGCCATGTCTGCCAGCATCTCTTGGATGGCCCCAAAGTCGCCAATGTACTTGCCAAAGGCCTGGCGCTCGCGGCTGTAGATCAGCGCCTCTTCAAACGCCGCCCGGGCAATCCCCAGCGCCTGCGCCGCAATGCCAATGCGCCCGCCGTCCAGGGTGCTCATGGCCACCTTAAAGCCGTCGCCCTCTTTGCCCAGGCGATTTTCCGCCGGGATGCGGACATTGTCGAACACCAGAGACGTGGTCGAACTGCCCTTGATGCCTAGCTTATCCTCGACCTTGCCAATGCCGTAGGGCGTGGCGTTGCGGTCGACAATGAAGGCGCTGATGCCCTTGTGGCGCTCGGCCGGGTTGCTGTGGGCAATCAGCACGCAGAGGTCGGCCTCTTTGCCGTTGGTGATCCAGTTCTTGGTGCCGTTGAGCACGTACTCGTCGCCGTCCAAGATGGCGGTACAGCGCATGCCCGCGGCGTCTGATCCTGATCCTGGCTCTGACAGCGCAAAGCAGCCTAGGCGCTTACCCTGGGCCAGCGGTACCAGAAACTTCTTCTTTTGCGCGTCATTGCCAAACTTGCCGATCGGGTCGCAGACCAGCGAGTTGTTCACGCTCATGATGACGCCGGTAGAGGCGCAGCCGCGGCTGATCTCTTCCATGGCAATCGCATAGCTCAGGTTGTCGAGCCCGGCGCCGCCCCACTGCTCTGGCACCGCCATGCCCAAAAAGCCCAAGTCGGCCAGCTTCTTGACCTTGTCTTTGGGAAATTGGCCGTTCTTGTCGATGTCGTGGGCGGCCGGCACCAGCTCCTTTTCGGCAAAGGCGCGGGCGGTGTCCAGGATCATCTGCTGGGTTTCGGTAAGCGAAAGGTCCATGGCTCCTCGCCGGTGGAGTCCGTGCTCCAAGAATGGGGGGCGCAGGCGCTGCCACAGGGCCCGCGGCGGCCGAAGTCTACGCCATCCGCTGCGGATCGGCTATCGGCGCTGCAGCTGCCCCGGCTGGCGGCCCTACAGCCCCAGCGCCGCGTCCAGTTCCATCGACGCCTGGCGGGCCGTGCGCAGGTCGTCGCCGCGCTCTTCGCGGTAATCCTTGATGATGTCTTCGGTACCAGAGGCGCGCTTGAGCACCCACACCCCGCCTTGCAGCACGACCTTGACGCCGTCGCCCACCCGCAGCCTCTCGATCGGCCGGCCGGCGATCTGCATTCCGCCCAGCAGGTTGGCCACTTCGCGCGGGTTCTTGGCCAGCTGCGCCAACCGGGCCTTGCGCGCCGGGCTGGCCGGGACATCGACCCGCTCATAGGCGTGATGGCCGTGGCGCGCCTCGATCTCCGCATACAACTGCGCCACATCCTTGCCCGTTCTGGCCAGCGCCTCGCCAATCAGCAGCACCGCGGCCAGGCCATCTTTCTCTGTGACCCAGGTGTGACCGTTGCGCCGCGGCAGGCTCAGCCCGGCGCTCTCTTCGCCGGCCAGCACATAGCGCCCCTCGCGCAACCCCTCAACGTACCACTTGAACCCCACATCGACTTCGTGAACGCCGCGGCCGTGCTCGGCGGCTATGCGGTCCAGCAGGTGGGTGGTGCCAATGGTCCGGCCGATCTGGCGGGCCGCGTCCCACTGGCGGTGGCGGCACAGCTGATCAAACAGCACGCACAGCACGTGGTTGGGCTGCAACACCCCGCCGCTGTCCTGGCCGCCAAAGCGGTCGGCATCGTTGTCATTGGCGCCCAAGAACGGCACGCCCAGCTGCTCGCGCAACCCCTCTACCGCTTTCATGGAGTAGGCGCTGGAAGGGTCGCCGCGCAGCACGCCGTCCCAGTCATAGGTGCGGCGGGCGCTGGCCGGGTCGGGCTCTGGCAACACCTCTTGCAGGTTCAGCTTCCAGCGCGCAGCTATCGCCTGGTAGTAGCCGTGGGCCGCCCCGCCCAGCGCGGTGGCCGCCATCCGCCCGCCGCGCAGGACCTCCATGTCGACCACGCTGCCCAGGTCGTCGACGTACGGGCCAACCAGGTCCACCTCTTCAATCAGGCCCTGGCGCACGGCGCTGGCCCAGTCCAGGCGGCGAATCCCCTGGCCAGAAGCCAAAATCTCATTGGCGCGAAAGTCGATGGGCGCGGTGCGGGTGTTGGGGCCGCCGTCCCAGCCGTTGGACTTGTAGCCGGCGTCTTCGGGCGGGTTGTGAGAGGCGGTGACAATGGCGCCCTCGGCCAGCTCGCCGCGGTCCTGGGCGGCCAAGATCGCGTGCGAGATCACCGGGGTCGGTGTGGCGCGGTCGCCGCGGTGGATGCGCACCGGCACGCCATTGCCGGCAAACACTTCGGCGGCGGTCACCAGGGCAAAATCGCTGGCGTAGCGCACATCTTTGCCCAGGTAGACGGGGCCAGCGGCGCGGCCGGCCAGGTTGACGGCGCCGTCTTCGCCGTCGGCGGGGCCAAAGGTGCCGCGGGCGGCGCGGATGTCGCACAGGGCCTGGGTCATAGCGGCCACGTGGGCTTCCGCAAAGCCTGTGCCGGTCTTGCCGCGGTGGCCGCTGGTGCCATTCTTGACCGGCTTGAGCGGGCCATCTGGATGAAAGTAGCGTTGTTGCAAGGCTTCGCGTGCCAGCAATTGCCCCGCGTCGGGGCGGGTTCCGGCCAGGGGATGGTTCACGGCGCACCTGTGGCCCTGTCGAGGCGGGCCTTGGCGAGTATGCACCAAACCCGTGCTTTTGCATCCGCTGGGTCGGCGCCAGGACCATTTGGGCCATGACAACCGCCCCCGCGCTGCCGTACACTGCAGCCATGAACTACCATCTCTTTGCCACCATCTTCACCACCGTCTTCCTGGCAGAGCTGGGCGACAAAACCCAGCTTGCGACCATGCTTTTTGCCGCCAAGGGTGAGAACCCCAAGCTCACCGTGTTCATCGCCGCAGCGCTGGCCCTGGTGGCCACCACGGCGTTGGGTGTGGCCGGCGGGGCGCTGGTCGGCAAGCTGGTCGATCCGCGCTGGTTGACGCGGCTGGCCGGCATCGGCTTTATTGCCGTGGGTGCCTGGACTTTGGCCAAAGCCTGACCTCCCCCTTCTCTAGCAGCAGGTCCTATGACGGCAGCGCCCAAGTCTGACGGTCCGTGGACCGAGTACCAATATGCCCAGCCGTGGCACGCCTTTGCCGCCGGTGCCGACGGCTTGGCCCGCCTGCTGTGGCGCTGGTTTGCCATTGACGCGGTGCTGCGCCTGGTGTGGCTGACCCGCCCTGATCCCTTTGGGCAGCCGCTGGTTGGCAAGGTCGACTGGTACTTCTTTCACGCGCTTGGCCTGGATCTGGTCCAGGGGGCGGCGTTGGCGCTGCCAGCCCTGTTGCTGCTGGGGGTCACGGCGTGGTGGAACCCCCTCGACATGAGCAAGCGCTGGCGCCCAGCTGCAGCGGTCTTGGGGACTTTGACGCTCCTGGCCACCCTGATGGGGTTGGTCGACGCCGAGCACATGCGTTTTGCCGGCGCCCACGCCAGCGCTCTGTTGGTCCGCACCTACGGCAATGGCGCAGCGATCCAAGAGGTTCCGCGCCTGCTGGCCACGGATGCTGGCGGGCCATTTGTTGGCGCCTTTCTGCTGGTCATCGGCGTGCCAGCCATGGTGTGGTGGCAGTCCGGTGTCCGCTGTCGCGACGGCATCCAAATCCCCAAGGCGGCGGCTGGTTATGCGGCAGCGGCCCTGCTGGGCTGGCTGTGGACCTCGGTCATTTGGCCCGGCGACGCCCGCGAGTGGAAGCTGCTGCCGCCGCTGACGGTGCTGCGCCAAGAGCTGGGTCACTCGCAGCGGCCTGCCCAACCTGAAGAAGTGGCCGACCGCGCCACACTGGCCCATCAAGCCCGCTGGCGCGCCGGCCATCCAGGCAGCGACGCGGTGTTCAGCGTGCCCAACCACCCGCTGGTGCACCTGACGCCGTGGGTGGCGTGCCAGGCGGTGGCCAGCGGAAAGCTCAATGCCGTGGTCAGCTTGGACTGCACGGCCGACAGCGACGGCGATACCTTCACCGCCAAAGAAGACTGCGACGACCGCGACCCCAGCCGCCACCCCGGTGCCAGCGACGTGCCCGGCGACGGCATCGACCAGGACTGCAGCGGTATTGACGCCAAACCCTGGAACGTGCTGGTGATTGCGCTGGAGTCGCACCGAGCTTTGGGCGTTGGCCACGTCACCGGCGAGCCCACCTGGTCGCCGCGGCTGGACCAGCTGGCCCTGCAAGGCCTGGCGCAAAAACGCACCCTGGCCAATGGCTTGCCGACCATCGCCAGCTTCATCTCCCTGCACACCAGCACCCAGCCCTGCGCTTGGTGCACCGTCGCCACCGATTTCACCGCCACCCGCTTACCCAGCTTGCCCAAGGTGCTGCAAACCCACGGCTACTACACGCGTTTTTTCTCAGCCGCCGACCCAGCGTGGGACAATCAGCTGGCCTGGCTGCGCCACTGGTACCAGGACATCGACTACGACCGCAGCCGCGAAGAAGACGCCGAGCTCTTTGCCCACATGACCCAGTGGCTCAAGACCGACCTGGCCAAAACCGCTGGAGACAAGCCGTTCTTTGCCTTCGCCATGACCCGCAGCAACCACTTTCCCTTTCCGCGGGTGGCCGGCGTGCCCAACACCGGCGGCGATACGTGGAAGGACCGGATGCGCGACACCATGAGCTACACCGACCGCGAGCTGGGCAAGATGCTGGATAGCTTGGCCAAAGAGCCGTGGATGGCCCATACGCTGGTCATTGTCACCGGCGACCACGGCTATCCTCTGGGCGAGCACGGCGCCATGCACCTGTACCAGACGATTCAGGTCGAGGCGACCGGTGTTCCGCTGGTCATTGCGGGCGACCATCCGCGGCTGGCGGCGCTCAGGGGCCAGGTGCAGGACCGGACCTCCAGCCACCTGGATGTGGCACCTACCGTCTTGGATCTGCTGGGAATAGACGACTCAGGCGCGTGGATGGGCCAGTCGCTGCTGGGCGCTGGCCAGGCGGACACCCTGACAGTCAAAGACGGCCTGTGGTCCATCGAGCGCGGATACCGGCGGCTGCTGGTGCAGGGCAGCAAGCCGGAGGATCCTGCGGGGTGGAAAGCGTTCAACCGCGCGACCGATCCCAAGGAAATGCTGGTGCTGCCTGTAGAAGCTGGAGATGCGGCGCTGGCGGCAGAGCTGACGGATGCGGCGCGCTGGCTGTTTGACGTGTACAGCAGCAACCGGGTGCTGCCGCCTTGGTGGCCGAAGTAGCCCCCGTGCAAATGGCTGATGCTACAGAGAGACAGCCAGCCGGCGCGCCCGATATTCGCCGTTGACGGAGCTTCGCTCCAGGCGTAGCCTCGGCCATAGCTGGTCAAAAGCACTGGGGCAATTGGCGCGCAGCTGCCGCATAACCGCTTCAGGCTGCTTCGAAGTCGCCAGTGCGCACACCTCTGCTGCAGGCCGCCGGGAGCTCGCCCATGCAAGGACGATTCCACAAAGCGATTTTCGCGCTGCTCCTGGCGGAAACGGTCGCGGGTCCAGTGGGACTGGCCTACCCGCAGGTGGTAAAGCCGGAGCGCATTTTGCGGACGGACGTGGCGGCGCGCGTCGGCTTTGGTGGAGGAGCAGAAGTGGCTCCGCACCTGAGGGCAGAATACGCTATCGGCCCGGTGCGCCTGGACTTCGACTACGGTGCCAACGCCATCGCGACCACGACTTCGTGGGTCCAGAAGTATTTTGAGCCCTGCCCTCCCCCCAAGTGCTCTGAATACCAATACATTTTTGCGGACAGGAAAATTCCCCAGACCAGCGTGGCCCCCGGTCGAATGCTGCGCTTCGGTGTGGGCTTTTTGGCCAACGAGTTCCTTTCTCTTGGCATGCGGGCAATCAGTGCCAGCGCTGATGCCGAGCCACACGTAGACGGAGCCGCGTGGTTGGAGGTCGGACCGACGGCGATGAGGGTCTATGCCGGCATCAACGACGGCGGTCCCCGACTTGCTGCCCTGCGGCCCTGACGGCCAGGGCAAATGCTGCGGCGGCGCCTGTCAGGCAGACGGGGTTTGCAAGGGGGTCTGCAAGTAGCATTGGGTCTACCGGCCTCGACGTCGGCCGGTGCCAGGTCCGGTTGTGGCGCTTTCGACATTGGCGCGCGTGGCCGGTGCGGAAAAGACCCAACAGTAGTGAACAAGACCCGCTAGAAAGACCCGCGGGCACTTCGGATCGACTTAGGGGCATTCGGTACTGGCCGCTGCCACCCGATCTTGCCTTCAACGTTCCAACCACTCGCCAATTCCCCGCCACGGCAGGCCTTCTGCCCCGCGCACTGCTCCGCGACCCTCGCCGCCGTACACCACTGCCATTTGCGGATCCTGCCCACGCTCCATCAGGCGTTCGCGCCAGGTACGCAGCGGGTCGGCCCAGGCTTGTTGCAGTGTCTCGCCCGACTTGACCTCCATGCCGCGGACCCGCAGGCCATCTACTTGCACGAAGTCGATCTCTAAACCCTTGGCATCCCTATAGAACCACCATTGAGGCCGGCGACCGCGGTGCAAGTCGTGCTTCAGCAACTCCACGGCCACCATGTTCTCAAAAATCGCGCCGCGGAGCGGATGCAGTGCCACATCTTCGGCGCGGCGGATGCCAAGGAGCCAACAGAGAAGCCCCGTGTCCCAAAAAAACAGCTTGGGAGAGCGCACTTCGCGCGTGGTCAGATTGGCCGACCAGGGCTGCAGCATGAAGGTCACGAAGGTCGCTTCTAGCACGGACAACCACGCCTTGGCAGTCGAATGAGCAATGCCCGCGTCCGCACCTAGACTTGCCAAATTCAGCAGTTGCCCAGATCGGCCTGCGCACAGCCGGACAAATCGCTCAAATGAGCGCAAGTCGGCAACGCGCAGGACATCGCGAACATCGCGCTCCAGGTAGGTCGCCACGTAGTCGCCTAACCAGATTTCCAGCGGAATTCCGCGATGAAGCGGCCCGGGATAGCCACCGGCCAGTGCCAAATGAGTCCACGGGAGGTCATGCAGCCACGCAGCAGGAAGCTCCTGTAGGGCCAGGGGCAAGAGGTTGAGGACCGCGGTGCGTCCGGCCAGCGACTGCGAAACGGCTTTGAGCAACAGCAGGTTGTGCGACCCCGTTAGGATCCACCGACCGCGGACCTCCGTCCGGCGATCCACATCATCTTGCAGGTAGCTCAGCAATTCCGGCGCGCGTTGCACCTCGTCTATCAGCGCACCGTCTGGATATTGGCGGAGCAACCCGCGCGGGTCCTCTACGGCCTGGGCCCGCACGTCTGGCGCCTCCAAGGATACCCAGGGCAATTGCGGAAACGCGCTGCGGCACAGTGTGGTCTTGCCCGACTGGCGCGGTCCCGTCACAGTCACAATCGGGTACTGCCGGGCCCGGTCCAGCAAGACCGCCCGCAAGGTTCGTTCACAAATGGGCAAGCTAGAGGGCAACACGGTCGGCCCGCCGACCAAATGGTCGGACTTGCAGCAGATTACCAGCTAGGGTGTAAAATGACAATCCGATCATCAATTCTCACCCCTATACTGGTCTGTGCTCAGCTGGGGCACCACCACCACCACCAACCCGCCTCACAAACACTCCCCCCTTACCTCGACCTCGTCGACCGCAAAGCCCATCTTCTGCTTGTTCGACGTGTCGTACTTCACCTGATCAAACCAGAACTTGAGCGCCACCTGCGTGCCCGCTGCCAGCCCCGCGCCCATCGGTACCGTCTGCTCGACCCACTTGCCGCCGGTCGTCCCCGACTGCAGCTGCACGTTCTTGCTCCACAAGCTCGCCAGTAGGGCTCCGGTGGCCGGGTTGACCAAGTCCACGCCCGCCTGGTGGATCGCCGCGCCGGGCGACACATCCAGCAACACCTGGAACTTCAAGCTGCCTTTGGCCGGCAAGGCAAACGCTGGGCTGGTGGCCGTGCCCTTGTTGGCCAGCTGGTCCTCAAAGCTGATGACATTGGGGATTCCGTAGCGCAGGCTGCCGGCGCCCGCCACCTTGGTCAGGCTGGTCTGGTGAAACAGCACGGTTTTGCTGGAGTTGGTCATGACCCAGCCGGTCATCTTGCCGTCGTCCATGGGCATCCAGGTGTGGGTGCCGGTGCCGGTGACCGCTTGCTGGCCGCAGGTCATGGCGCTGCAGGTGCCGACCACACACTTCTTGAAGGGATTGCACTGGTTGGCAGAGGTACAGCAGCCTGCCTTGCTCGGGGCCGGGTAGCTGCAGACGCCGTTGCCGCAGCTGCCGGTGGTGCAGCCGTTGGCGGTGCATGCGGCCCCGGCGCCGCAGCTGCTGGCCAGCCCGGGCCAGGGGTGGCTGCACTGGCCGGCCACGCACTTGTCCAGGTTGCCGGGCTCGCTGTCGGCGCACTCGGCGTCGGTGGCGCAGCACAGGCCGGCGGCAATATGCTGACAGCCGCTGCTGGCGCAGATGTCTTTGGTGCAGCCCTTGCCGTCGTCGCAGGCGGCGTCGCTCTTGCAGCAACCGGCAATAGACTTGGACGCGCACTTGCCGCTCTGGCAGAGGTCGGTGGTGCACGCGTCCTTGTCGTCGCAGTCAAAATCCTTGGCGCAGCAGCCGCTGATCGGCTTGTGGGTGCATTTGCCGTCCAGCTCGCAGCTGTCGGTGGTGCAGGGGCTGCCGTCGTCGCAGCCGGCCACCGAGGTGCAGCCGGTGGCTACCTGGTAGCAGGTGTACAGCTGGGTATTGCACTTTTGGCCTTGCTGGCAATCGGCGTCTTTGGCGCACTGCCACGCCTGGCACTTGCCCTGGTAGCAGTAGTGGGGCTCCGTGGCCGCGGGCAGGGGATCCTCGTTGCACTCTGCGTCTTTCTGGCAGGGCTTGGGCGCGCAGGAGCCCTCGACGCAGGTCTGCCAGAGGTTGCAGATCGGGTTGCATGCCGTGGGAAACAGGTCGGCGCCGGCGTCTGACGTGTCCGGCCCTGCCAGCTGGTCGGCCATGGCGGTGTCGCCGCTGGTTTGCGGGGCGTCGGTCGCAAAACCGTTGGCCGCATCGGGATCTTCCGCCACCGGCTGCAGGCAGCCCGTCAGAACAGCCAGCAACACCAGTGGCCTTGCGACCCTCCCCAGACTCTGCAGAACTCGCATCGAAACCCCTTACAAAAGGTGCTGCTGCCAGAATGCCACCACTGTGGCCATCATCGCATCGCGGTTGTTCTTCTTCTGAAAGCCGTGACCTTCATCCTTGGCCAGCAGGTACCACACCGCCTGGCCGGCCTGGCGCACCGCGGCGACAATCTGCTCGGCCTCCGACGCCGGCACCCGCGGGTCGTTGGCGCCCTGCACCACCAGCAATTTCGAGCGGATCCGATTGGCATGAGACAGCGGCGAGATCCGCTGCAAGAAGTCGCGCATCGCCGGGTCGCTCTCGTCGCCGTACTCTTCGCGGCGGTTCTGCCGGCGATAGGGTTTGGTATTCTCTAGAAACGTCACAAAGTTGCTGATGCCCACAATGTCCACGCCGGCCTTGAGGCGCTCTCCGTACTTTACCAGAGCCGCCAGCACCATGTAGCCGCCGTAGCTGCCGCCGTAAACCGCCGCCCTCTTGGCGTCCAAGCGCTGCGGTTGCCTGGCCGCCCAGTCCAGCAAGGCCCCTATGTCGGCTACGGAATCTTCGCGCTTCTTGCCATTGTCCAGCGCCAGCCAGGCCTTGCCATAGCCATCTGAGCCGCGCACGTTGGGCACCAGCACCGCGACGCCCAGCTCGCGGGCCCACAGCTGGATGCTGGGGTCAAACCACGGCCGCGCCTGGCCTTCTGGCCCGCCGTGGATGCTGATCACAAACGGAAATGGCCCCTTGCCCGGCGGATCATAGACAAAGCAGGGCACCGTCCGCTGCTTCGCGCCCTCCTGGTCAAAGGTGGGGTAGCGCACCAGCTGCGGCTTGACAAAGCCTTTGGGGTCCAAGGCGCCGACCTGGGTCTGGGTCCAGCGCTCGCTGCGCACCAAAATCCGCGTGGTCTTCTTGCCTTTGTAGCCCACCGGCTCGGCCAGCAGCCCCCAGTCCAGCGCGTAGGCATCGCCCGGAGAGTCGGCCGACGTCACCGTCACCACCAGCCGCTCGGCGCCCCCTGGCAGAACCTCGGCCCACGGCATGAAGGCCAGGCCACTGGCCACCCCTTCGGCCAGCTCGCTGCGCCGCTCGATTTTGCCGTCTGCTCCCAGCAGGTACAGGCGAGAGTAACCGTCTTCATTGATCAGCGCCGCCACCCTACCGCTGGGGCTCACCGCCAAATCCTCCACCGGCCAGGGGATCGCCGAGGTGTGCCAGGTGACCTTGCCGGCCAGGTCCAGCCGCCCCAGCCGCAGGCGGTCGCTGTCCATGTCACTGGCAAACCACACACTTCCGTCGGGCGCATAGCGCAGCTTGGCAAATGCGCTGGCCTTGCCCTTGCGGTCACCCAGCAGCGGCTGCTTGGTGCCGGTCTTGAGGTCCACCAGCCACGGCTCCACCGCCTCAATAGAGATATACTTGGAGATCAGAAGCTTGCCCCCATCGGGGCTGAAGTCCTCTACCTGCCATGTGCCCTCCAGCTGCAGCGCCAGCCGCGGCGGCGAGTCGCCCCCATCCCACAGGTACAGGTCAAAATCCTTGCCATTGCGCGCCGTTCCCACAAAGGCCAGCTGGTTGCCGTCGCGGCTCCAGCGCGGATGCTCGTTGCGGCTCTTGCCGTCGGTCAGCAGCTGGGCCGCGTCGCGCCCCGGCTCGACCAGCCAAAGCTGATAGAATTCGCCGCCATCCTTGTCCACGCCCACCGCCACCTGCGGCCCCGGCGCCGGCTTGGCTCCAGGCGGCGCTCCAAGCATGGCGCCGGCAATAGGCTGCGGCGGCCGCGGCGCCAGAAAAACCACTGGGTCGGCAAAGGTCTTGAGCAGCTTGCGCGGCTGCAGCGCCGCCGCAACCTGGTGCAACTGCACGGTCTGCTGGTCGCGCGCCAGGATCGCCAGGCTGCCATCGGCCAGCCACTGGGCGGCGCGCACCGGCTTGTAGTCCGTATAGCTCTGCACTTTGGCGTTGAGTTCTGCCAGCTTGTCGGCCGGCAGCTCGGGCACACCGTCATAGACCAGCTGCCCCTGGGTCCGCAGCGCCGGCGCCTGGCCCCAGGCGGCCGCCGCCACCAGCAGCGCCGCCGTCACAAACCCCAGCGCGTATTTAGCTCTTGGCCTGCCCATCGCCCCTCCCCGCCGGCCAACTGCAGTTGGCTAGACGGTGCAGCGTAGGGTGCAAAGGGGCCCCAGGGCAAGCGCTATTCCTGCAAAGCAACGAACCTGGCGGGCGCGGAGACCCGCCCCGACTCGCCTAGTGCTGGGGTCCCCGCAATCCGGCGGGGTGCTGGCCATCGCCGCGATGCGGCGATTCCCGTCCGCGCAGGCGGACGGGGCCATGATAGCCCGCCAATTCATTGGCTGGGCGGGGGGGGGGATGCCTGGGCCGGGGGGGGATGCCTGGGCCGGGGGGGACGGCCGGGCGCCGGGACGGCCGGGCGCCGGAACGGCCGCACGCCGGAACGGCAGCGCGCCGGAACAGCCGCACGCCGGGCACCACCAGGCCAATCGCCCAGCCCGCACCCCCCAACCGCCCAGGCCGACTACCCAGACCTGCCGCGGCCTAAGCCGCCTTGGTCTCGCCGCCCTCGGTCTTGGGCTCCGTCGCGGCCAAGCGCGCCAGCAGCTCTTCGCCGTGCTCTTCGATCTCGGCCAGCCAGGCGCGGCAGCGCAGCTCAGAGCGGCGCATGTAGCGCTCGGCATCTAGCCGCCGCGACGGGTGCTTGGTGGCGTACTTGACCAGCACCCGGGCAATCGCGGTGTCGGCCAGGATCTTGGTCAGGCGCTCGGCGTGCAGCAGGCCCGGGGCAAAGTCGACCTTGGGATCCCACTGGCTGAACAGCGCCTCGGTCCAGTCGCCAATCGGCATTTCGTAGGTGTTCTTGATCTTGTTCTTGGCGATGCGCACCAAAATCGTCTGCAGCGCCTTGTACTTGTAGGCAAACAGCCGAGAGAGCTGCTTCTCCAGCGGGTCCTGCTCGGCCACCCTCTTCCAGTTGGCCCGGGCCATCTTGACAATGAAGCGCCGCGGGTCGCGCAGCCCCTGCATCAGTTGGTCCTTGAGCACCATCAGAGACTGGATCTGGCTGGTACCCTCGTAGATGGGCAGCACCAGCGCGTCGCGCAGCAGCTTCTCTGGCAGGTACTCAGTCGAGTAGCCTACGCCGCCCAGGATCTGCATCGACATCCGCGAGATCTCTACCGCTTTCTCAGAGCCAATGTACTTGACCAGCGGCGTCAGGTCGCGGGCCTGGCGCTTGAGGCGCGACACCCGCCGCTCCATCAGCGCCCTCTCGGCCTCGTCTTTGGGTGGGTCAAACTTCAGGATGTTCTCATAGCGCATCGCCCTCTCGACCTTCTGCGAGGCCTCAAAGCACAGCGCGCGAATGCCCTTGCGGTACAGGTCCATGTCCTCCAGGTAGTCGGCGATCATCTCGTGGCGGTCAATGGTCTTGCCCATGGTCACGCGCTGACTGGCGTAGTCCAGCGCCGTGCGGTACGCCGACTCAATCACGCCCAGCGACTCAAAGCCCACCGCCAGCCGCGCCGAATTCATCAGCAGCAGCATGAGCTCAAAGCCCTCTCCGCGCCGGCCAATGAGCTCGCCGACCGAGTCCTCATACACCAACACGCAGGTAGGCGAGCTGATGTGGCCGATCTTGTGCTCGACCTTGGCGATGCGCACGTTGGTCTTGCCCTCGATCTTCTGGCGGCACAGGAACAGAGAGATGCCCTTGAGGCCCGGCGACTTGACGGCATCCTCGGTGCGGGCCAACACCAGCTGGTACTGGCCGTTGCCGCTGGTGATCCACATCTTTTCGCCGTTGAGCTTCCAGGATCCGTCGGCCTGCTCTACCGCGGTGGTCTTGATCTGGGCGAGATCGGAGCCCGCGCCCGACTCGGTCAGCACCATGCAGCCCCACTGGCCCTTTTGCAGGATGTCGGCGATCACGTCATCCCACGGCGTGCTGACCAGGCGGCCGTTCTCGATCTTGGACCGCGGGTCGCGCATCGCATACAGCATCAGAGACATGGCGATGCCGGTGTGAAAGCCAAAGTGGGTCATGCAAGAGACGTCGCCGCGGGCGATCATCTCGGCGATGCCCAGGTACACCACCACCGGCGCGTTAAGGCCGCCCAGCTCGCGCGGCAGCGGCACGCCGTAGACGTCCAGCTTGCGCATCTCTTTGAAGACCTTGTCTAGGCTGGGCGGCATGACCACTTCGCCGTTGACCAGGTGGTTGCCCTCTTCCTCCATCTTTCTGGACACAGGGGCAATCTTCTTGGCCGCAAACTTGCCGGTCTCGCGCAGGATGTCTTCAAAAGTGTCGCGGGCGTCTCTCACCGAAGCCGGCCGATCCTCTGGCTTGGCGCCGTGCTCGCACAAGTCCACCAGCGTGTCCCACTCGATGCCTTCCTCGATCCAGAACTTGAGGTCTTCATTGTCCAAGTAGAAATTGTCGCTCATCTGGGACTCCTGCGCTGTGGACGGCGCCCGATCGCTGGCCAGCGGGGGCGGCTGTCGCCGTGGCAAGGCGCTTTCTCTAGCGCCTGCTTGCACATACACGACTGCGGGCCTGCACGCGGCCCCCAAAGCCGTCCGCGCTGCGCTCAGGGCAGCTTGGGCAGTCGGGGGCTGGCGGTGAACGCAGCCGGTTCCTCGGCGCGACCCGACACCTGCCGGACGCGCCACACCATCCTCAAGTTGCGCCATCCAACGCACTGCGTCAAGGGACGCGCGTCCAGCAAAAAATGCTTTCTGTCACAAGCAGATAACTTGCCCCTCCCACGCTTGGGCTGGGCGGTAAGATGCCGCTTGCTGGGCTTAGGATGTGCAGAAAAGCGCAACAACAGCAGCAGTAGCTCGGCCGAAAACTGCCGCAGGGCCAACCCGCGGCGGCGCGGCGCTGATCCTGCTCAGCCGTGCGGCCCGAGCTGCTAGCCCTCCGCCTGCAGCCGCTGGCGAAATCGCCAGATCTCCGTGGCCACTCGCTGAACCTGCTTGAGATTGGCGATCCGCGACGGCGTCCCGTCGCTGCGCGGCCTGCACTCTATCACGGTGTCCGCCACCTTCCAGCCGCGCTGCAGGGCCCGGGCTACCAGCTCAAAGCTGAAGAAGAAGGTCTCTGCCCCAATGGCGTCCAGACCAATTTCTTCGCGCGCGAGCTTGGTTGGAAACAGGTAGGTGCCTTCTAGCGCAAAGGACACGCCTACAGCTCCGCGCATATACACGCGAAACCCGCGCGAAAGGACCACGCGATACCACTCATCGGGCCGGCGAAAGTACGTCGACAGCACGATCGGCGCCTGGGCCAGCGCCGGCAGCATGCGGTCGATCTGCGACGGCGCGATCTGGCCGTCGGCCGCCAGCATGCAGAAATAGTCCTTGGTCGATGCGGCAATTCCCGTGCGCAGCCCAGCCCCCATCCCCAAGTTGCGCGGGTGCTGCAGCAGGCGAATCCGCGGCTCCTTTTGGGCAAACTCGCCGATGATCTGCGCCGAGCGGTCGGTCGAACCGTCATCCACCACCAGGATTTCCCAATCTGCAAGCCGGCTTGAGGCATAGTCCTGCGCTTCTTGCAGCACCGCCGGCAGCGACCGCTCTTCGTTCAGGCAAAGGTAGATTAGGCTTAGCGAGGGCTGGTTCATGCGCCGATCATGCCGCAGCCCGCGGGTTTTGCCAGCCCTTGCCGCTTGCTGCGCCAGCCGACACACTGGCCGCCGACCCTTTGCCCGCCGCTGGCGCTGACCGCCCGGCCGAGGTTGCCGCCCATGCCCCGCCCGCCCCCGCCCAATCGCTTGCCGCAGCCGCGGTTGTCAGAGGGTCCCCCTCGCCAGCCTTCCAGCCCGCCGCAGAGTCGGCCCGGTCCGGCGGCAGAGGTGTTGCCGCGGGCCCTGGCGCTGCGCCAGCCGCTGCTGCAAGGCAGCGCCACGCCGTGCCTGCGACTGATCGACGGCGAGCTGCCCGGCGTCTACCTGGATCGCTACGGGCGCCACTGCGTGCTGCAGCGCTATGTCGATGTCCAGGCTGATGATCCGGCCTCGGTGCGCCTGCACCTGAAAGAAGGGGCGGCGCTGGCTGAGCTGCTGAGCCGAGTTCTGGCGCCACGGTTGGGGACCCGCAGCATCTGGCTCAAGCTGCGGCCGCGCCAGGCCAACACGGTAATCAGCGCCCAGGCTGCCGGCTTGACCCCCAGCGAGCCGGTGTGGAGCGCGGCTGACCTTGGCGCAGAAGAGCTGGCCGAGCTGAAAGCCGGGCCGCTGCTGACCCAGGAAAATGGCCTGCAGCTAAGGGTTTTTCTTGGCCACGGCCTGGCCACCGGCCTGTACCTCGACCAGCGAGACAACCGCCAGTGGGTCAAAGAACACGCCAATGGCCGGCGCTTTCTCAATGCATTTTGCTATACGGCGGCATTTTCGGTGGCAGCTGCTGCCGGTGGAGCGGTCAAGACCGTGTCGATCGACGCCGCTGCCCCGGCCCTGGCAGAGGCCCGCGCCAACCTGCAGCTCAACGGCTTTGCCAGCGAAGCCGACCACGACCTGATCCGCGGCGATGCCTTGGCGTGGCTGGCCAAAATGGCCAAGCGCGGAGACCGCTTTGACGCGGCTGTCTTGGACCCGCCCAGCTATAGTACCGTCAAGGGCAAGCGCTGGAAGGCCGACCGCGACTACCCGGTGCTGGTGGCGGCCACCGCGGCGGTGCTGGACACGGGGGCCTGGCTGATCGCCTGCATCAACGCCAGCAGCGCGACCGCCGCGGACCTGCGCCAGTGGGTCGTCCAGGGCTGCCATGCTGCAGGCAAGCCGCTGGCCAACCTGGAGATTCGCCCTGCCGCGCTGGACCATCCAGAGCAGCGGATGAAAGCCGTGGTGGCGCGGCTGCGCTGATCCGCTACACTGAAGCGCCTTTTCGGCGCCTGCCAGCGCAAGAGCAGCCCATGAACAAGATTTTCCTTCTGATCCTGGCCGCCCTGCTGGTCAGCGCTCCAGGCTGCGCCAGCGATGAGGCGGCGGCCACCCCAAGCTCGGCCGACGCTGCCGCGGGCGACGGCACTGGGTCTGACGGCACTGGGTCTGGCGGTGCTGGGTCTGGCGGCACTGGGTCTGACGCAGCCGGCGTCGACAGCGCGGCGACCGATGCCAGCCAAGATGGCGCCGCGGCTAACGATGCGCAGGCAGACGTCGCCAAGCCCACCAGCTACCCGATTGGCGTCCTGACCTTGGAGGCCAAAGGTCCCGGCGGCCGCACCCTGCCCATCACCCTTTGGTACCCCGCCGCCGCCAACGCCAGCGGAGAGCTTGCCAACTACATGATCGGTCAAGTGCCCAGCCCGCGCGGCGCCCAGACCGGCGTGCCAGCCGCCCAGGGCCCTTTTCCGCTGGTCGCCTTCAGCCACGGCAACTCCGGGGTTCGCGATCAGTCCTTCTTCTTGTGCGAAGAGCTGGCCAGCCGCGGCTATGTGGTCGCCGCGCCCGACCACACCGGCAACACCTTCTTGGACTTTGACCAGAGCATGATCGCCGCCATGGCCTTCTTGCGACCCAAGGACATCAGCGCCACCTTGGACCGGGTGCTAAAGCCAGAACCCAACGATCCCAAGTGGATGACTGGCCTGGTAGATGAAAAGCGCATCGGCGTCTCTGGCCACAGCTTTGGCGGCTACACCAGCTTGGCCGTGGCGGGCGCCCACTTGCAGCCCCCGGCGCAGTTCATGCCAGACTGCAGCAAGGCCAAGCCTGAAGACCTGCTGTGCCAAGAAATCAAGGCTGCGGGCCCCCTGCCCTGGGACCTGTCTGACAAGCGCGTCAAGGTCGCCGTGCCGCTGGCCCACTGCCTGACCCAGGCCTTTGAGCCCAACAGCCTCAAGAAAATGAATGGCCCCGTGATGTTGCAGGCTGCCACTGGAGACAAAACCTGCGACCCCGTGGCCGAGGCCAAGGCGACCTACAAGCTGCTCGGCTCGCCCAAGTCGCTGGTGCTGCTGCAGGGCGGCGACCACTTCAGCTACTCCAACATCTGCGAGCTGGTGCCGCTGATGCCCGCGGCCTACAAGAAGCAATTCGAGGCGCTGTGCTCGGGCAAGGTCCAGCCGCCCATCGACACCAGCCTGGCTATTGTCAGCCACTTTGCGGCGGCCGCCTTTGACATCTACCTGCGCGACCAAAACGGCCTGCGCGGTGAGTTTGCCGCCGGAGCCGCCCCGGGATCCCCCGTAGAGATCCAGAGCGAAGGCGTTCTACAGTAAGGAGTTCTTGTGATCCAGCGCTACCGCGACAAGACCCCGCGCATCCACCCGACCGCTTGGGTGCACCCAATGGCCACCGTCATTGGCGACGTCAGCCTTGGGCCCCACGTCAGCGTCTGGCCAGGTGTAGTCCTGCGCGGCGATTGCGGCCCTATCACCATCGGCGCCTTCAGCAATTTGCAGGACGGCACGGTGGTCCACACGACCCAGGACTTCAGCGAGACGGTGGTGGGCCAGCGGGTCACCGTGGGCCATGGCGTCATCCTGCACGGCTGCCACGTGGCCGATGACTGCCTGGTGGGCATGGGCTCGATCCTGCTGGACAACTGCCAGATCGGCGACCACAGCATTGTCGCCGCCGGCTCGCTGGTCACGGTGGGCAAGGTGATGCCGCCGCGGTCGATGATCATGGGCAGCCCGGCGGCGGTGGTCAGAGAGGTCAATGCCAAGAATCTGGCGCAGATCGACTACGGCTGGCAGGCCTACCAGGGCTACCAGCAGCCCTTTGCCGTCGGCGATGTAGAGCAGCTTCCCGACGACTGGAAGTTCTGGCCATAGGAGAATCCCAAGCCCATGCCGCAGTTTTCGCAACGCACCGCCTGGAGCCTGGGCGAAAATGCCCTGACCGCTGCGCGGCGCCGTCGCCAGCAGGCCGGCCTGGCGATCCTGGACCTGTGC
Organism: uncultured Myxococcales bacterium; assembly: GCA_903919145.1. GTDB lineage: Bacteria > Myxococcota_A > UBA9042 > UBA9042 > UBA9042 > SXRM01. The sequence goes on along the minus strand of CAIXGW010000017.1, from coordinate 3,222 downwards.
GAGAGCAACCCCACCCGCGTGGGCCTGGCGCCCGCGTGGCAGGAGCTGGCCCCCCTGCTAAGCCAGCCCGGCATCAGCAGCTACTCGCCCGAGCCGCTGGGGCTGGAAGGGGCGCGCCAAGCGGTGGCGGAGCTGCACGGCCAGCGGGTTCCGGCGGAGCGGGTGGTGCTGTGCGCGTCTACCAGCGAAGCTTACTCTTGGATTTTCAAGCTGCTGTGCGACCACGGCGACAGCGTGCTGGTGCCCACGCCCAGCTATCCGCTGTTTGACTACCTGGCAGGGCTGGAGGGGGTGCGCCCCGAGCCCTACCCGCTGCACCTGGTCGCCGACGAGTGGTGGCTGGACACCCAGGCCCTGCAGGCCGCCTGGCACCCGCGCGTCAAGGCGGTGTTGGTGGTGAGCCCGGCCAACCCGACCGGCAGCGCCCTTCGCCAGTCAGAGGCCCGCTTTCTTGAGCAATGGTGCGGCGAACGCGACCTGGCGCTGGTCTGCGACGAGGTGTTTGCCCACACCCTGGGCCTGGGCGGCGCCGACGTGGGCGATCGCCAGCCAACCTGCGCGGGGTTTAGCGGTTGCCTCACATTGGTGCTGTCTGGGCTTTCCAAGGTGTGTCTGCTGCCGCAGCTCAAGCTTGGCTGGATGCTGGTCAGTGGCCCGGCCCCGCTGGCGGCGGCGGCGATCGCCCGGCTGGAGCTGATTGCCGACACCTACCTCTCGGCGGCGACACCCGTCCAGCTGGCCCTGCCGGGGCTGCTGGCGCTGGTGCCGGCGATCCAGGCGCGGCTGGGCCACAGGCTGGTGCAGAATCGCCAGACTTTGGTTGAGGTTTTTGCTGGGTCGCCCTGCTCGGTGCTGCCAGCGGATGGCGGCTGGTCGGCGCTGCTGCGGCTGCCGCGCTGGCCCAGTGACGAGCAGCGGGCCCTGGACCTGCTGGAGCACCACGGCCTGGTAGTGCAGCCCGGCTGGTTCTTTGACCTGCCCGGCGACGGCTGGCTGGTGCTGGGCCTGCTGCAGCCTCCGGCGCTGTTTGCCCCGGCGGTCCAGCAGCTGGCGCTGGCTCTGACTGCTGATCTCTAAGGAGCTTTTGCCGTGTCCACCTCTCTGCAGCTCGCCCCAAAGCCTTTGCAGCAAGCCCAAGAGCTGCTGCAGGAGCATGGCCTCATTGACCTGCACATCGACACGCTGATCCCGCCGCGGCTGTGGGGCAGCGATCCCTTGCAGCGCCATGGGCTTGGCGTGCTTGGCGGGCGGTTTTTTGGCCACCTGGACGTGCCGCGGCTGCGCGACAACCGCGTCCACGCCGCCATGTGGTCGCTGACGACCAACCCTTTTCGCACCGCCAGCGGCCGCTACCGGGTCTGGCAGCGCAACCTGCAGCGGACCTTGCAGCTGGTCGAGCGCTCGGCCGGCCAGCTGCGGCTGGTGCGCGGGCCGCGGGATCTGGAGCTGGCGCGGCAGCAGGGAGCCCATGCCGTGCTGTTGGCCGTGCAGGGCGCCAATGCCTGGGATGCGGCGCCAGACCTCGACGCCGTGCTGGCAGACGGCACGGTGACCCGCGCCACCCTGGTCCACCTGACGGATTCGGCCCTGGGCGCGACCAGCAGCCCGCTGTCTCTGCGCCGCCACAAGGGCTTGCTGCCGCGCGCTGGCGAAGTGATCGCCGCGCTGCAGCGCCACCGCGCCTTTGTCGACCTGGCGCACATCGCCCCGGCCGGCTTCTGGCAGGCGCTGGAGCTGATGGACCGCGACCAGCCACCGATTGCTACCCACACCGGCGTCACCGGGGTCACACCGCACTGGCGCAACCTAGATGACCAGCAAATCCGAGCCATTGCCGATCGAGGCGGCGTGATTGGCGTCATGGCTGCCGTCAATTTCTTGGCGCGCAACGGCCGACCCGGTGACACGGCGGCCTATGTGGCCCACCTGGAGCACGTGATCAAAGTGGGCGGCGCCCAAGCCGCGGCGATCGGCACGGACCTGGACGGCGCCATCATCCCGCCCGCTGAAATGCGCAACAACCACCCGTATTTGTCCTTGGTGGCGGCGATGCTGCAGGCCGGCTGGCCGCCCGCCCAGGTGGCTGCGGTGTGCGCGGGCAACTTTGAGGCCTGCTGGCGGCGCTTGCGCCCTGACCGCTAGTACCCAAGGCCGTTAATTCGATCCGGGTTGCACCCGGTTCTTGTTCACGGGCCTTGGCTACTACTACTGGGTCTTTTTCCGTACCCCAAACCACGTCCGTTCCGGAACCCGGAACGAACTTGGGGTTTGGGGTACTAGTACCCAAGACCGTTAATTCGATCCGGGTTGCACCCGGTTCTTGTTCACAGGTCTTGGGTCCTGCTGCTGGGTCTTTTTCCGTACCCCAAACCACGTCCGTTCCGGAACCCGGAACGAACTTGGGGTTTGGGGTACTAGGGCTGCGGCAGAGCCAGTCCAGTTAGGGGCGGGTGCAGGCCGTTCAGGTGCGGGCCTGCGCCAGATTGTCCAGGTGTTTTCGGAAAATTCGCGGTCCGGGCTTGCCCTTTGTCGAACTCTTCGCGGCCGTGTACTATCCCGGCAATTGCCCTGCTGAGGAACCTTCATGCGCCTGCTTTTCTCGCCCATAGTCCGGCCCCTCGCCTCTACTGCGCTGGCGCTGCTGGCCCTGGGTTGTGGCCCCGCCACCCTGCAGCAACTGACCAATGAGCCGCCCAGCCCCTACGCCGAGCGCTGCGTGGCCGAGGGAGCGGAGCACGACAAATCACTGAGAGAACTGACGTACTTGCGTCCCGACTTTCGGGCGCTGCTGTGGAGCGCCAGCCCGGCGGCCAACGAAGATGGGGTGCTGAGCGAAGCCAAGCTGATGCAGGCTCTGGCCGACGGATCGGTGCGCAACCTGCTGATCCAGGCCCGCGGCGGCATCGGCAAGACCCAGGCGGCCCGGGCCATGCTGGCCGAGCTGTGCCCCAAAGTGCCTACCTTCATGGTCGACTTCAAGGATCTGGCCGCGGCCGGCAACAGCGAAAGCTCCATCGTCACCGCGGTGGGCAAGCAGCTGGGGCTGACGGCCGATCGCCAGGCCACCCTGGGCGAGCTCCTTGGCAGGTCGCGGTGGATCCTGACGGTGGACTCTCTGGATGAGGTGGCCCCCACGGTGCGCGGCCCAGCCCTGGTCATGCTGCAGGGACTGCTGGCCAAGTACCCGTCCATGCAGCTGGTCTACTTGGGCCGTCCGTCGAT
>CAIXGW010000016.1 GCA_903919145.1 uncultured Myxococcales bacterium | reverse complement strand
GGGTACTAGTACCCCAAACCCCAAGTTCGTTCCGGGTTCCGGAACGGACGTGGTTTGGGGTACGGAAGAAGACCCAGCAGTAGGACCCAAGACCTGTGAACAAGAACCGGGTGCAACCCGGATCGAATTAACGGTCTTGGGTGCTAGTACCCCAAACCCCAAGTTCGGTCCGGGTTCCGGAACGGACGTGGTTTGGGGTACGGAAGAAGACCCAGCAGTAGGACCCAAGACCTGTGAACAAGAACCGGGTGCAACCCGGATCGAATTAACGGTCTTGGGTACTAGACCTAGCAGCCGCTGCTGCATCGCCGGCCACGCAGGGCCCGCTGGGGTGAAACTGCCTTCTTCTCCTGGGCGTATTGGCGGCGCGACATCCCGGCTGGGCGGCGGGCTCAGAGCTCGATCAGGTACGCCGTCTCGAACACCCGCGTCACCCCGCGCTGGGCCAGCTGCGGATTGGCCGCGAGCCTATCGTCGCTTGACAGCACCTTCACCGAGCTGAACAGTTCGCGCACTTCTGACTCGCCGACCGAGAACGGCGGCCCCGCCATCTCACTGGCAGGGTAGTCCATGGTGATCAGCAACAGGCGCGCCCCCTTGGGAAATAGCGCGTGCAGGTGGGTCGCGTAGGCCCTGCGCATCGGCGGCGGCAGGGCAATCAGCGCCGCGCGGTCGTAGAGGAGCTGACAGTCGGCCACGTCGGCGGGCTGCAGAGCAAAGAAATCGCCGCAGTACAAGGTGATTTCCTGGGCGTGCCAGCGCTGCAGATCGCCGTGGTCGGTGGCGATGGCGGCAACCCCGGCCTCTGCATAGAACGCCTGGACCGCGACCGGGCTCAGCTCGGCGCCCACCACCCGCTGGCCTTGCTCTTGCAGCCACCACAAATCGCGCGACTTTCCGCACAGCGGCACCAACACGCCTTGGCCCGGCGCCGGCTTCAGCTGCGGCCAGTGCTGGCGCAGCAACGGCTGGATCTCTGCCTGGTGAAAGCCAATCTGGTTCAAGGCCCAGCGCTGATGCCAAAACTGCGATTCCATGCAATTAGCTCCAAAGGAGAGAGGGGGCCCTGACCAGGACAGGCGGCCATTGTCAACCAGTTTTGCCGCGGTGCCTACCAGAAGCTGCGGCTGCTTCGCGCTGAGTACAGCCCTCCTGCCGTCCCACTGCGACCCTTGACTATTCAAGCAATCACTTGTATACTTGATCTTATGGACGCGACACCCCGACAATTCAAAGACCTTGTCTACGAGCAGCTGGCGCGGGTGGGCAAGGCCGTCTCGGCACCCAAGCGCTTAGAACTGCTGGACCTTCTCGGCCAGGGTCCGCGCTCGGTAGAGGCCCTGGCAGAGCAAGCCTCCCTCTCGGTCGCCAACACCTCGCAGCATCTGCAGGTCCTGCGCGCGGCGCATCTGGTCGAGGCAGACAAGCAAGGGCTGTACGTCATCTACCGGCTTGCCGCGCCGGGCGTCGGCGAATTCTACCTGTCGCTGCGCCAGCTTGCTGAGGATCGCTTCGCCGAGATCGACAGGGCCGCCCGAGCCTACTTCAGCGTGCATGATGGCCTGGAGCCCATCGCCGCCGACGAGCTGGCCCAGCGCCTGCACAGCGGCTTGGCCACGGTGATCGACGTTCGACCGGCCGAAGAGTACCGCGCTGGCCACCTGCCCGGGGCCATTTCGCTGCCGCTGCCAGAGTTTGAGGCGCGACTGGCCGAGCTGCCCCAGGGCCGCGAAGTGGTGGCCTACTGCCGCGGGCCCTACTGCGTGATGTCTGCCAAGGCCGTGCAGCTGCTGCGCCAGCGCGGCATCCCGGCGCGCCGCTTGGAGCTGGGCGTGGTCGACTGGCAAGCCCGCAGCCGCCAAGCCGCCACCGCGGCGCCAGAGGGGACCTCTTGAGCGAGCTGAAGCTGGGCATCCGCAACAACCTTGGGCAGTTCTCTCTGCTGGTGCTGGTCAACGCCTTTGTGGGCGCCATGATTGGCCTAGAGCGGACCCTGCTGCCCTCGATCGCCGAGCAGGAGTTCCACCTCGCCGCCAAGACTGCAGTGCTGGCTTTCATTGTGGTTTTTGGCATCACCAAGGCGCTGACCAACTACCTGGCCGGGCGGTTGGCGGACCGCTTTGGCCGCAAGCACGTGCTGGTAGGCGGCTGGCTGGTGGCGGTGCCAGTGCCGTTCTTGCTGATGTGGGCGCCCACCTGGTCGTGGGTGCTGGTGGCCAACGCGCTGCTGGGCATCAGCCAGGGCCTGACGTGGTCGACAACGGTCATCATGAAGATCGACCTGGCCGGCCCCAACAGGCGCGGGCTGGCCATGGGGCAGAATGAATTCGCTGGGTACCTTGCGGTCGCGGGCAGCGCTCTTGGCACCGGCATGGTGGCGGCCCACTACGGTCTGCGGCCGCAGCCGTTCTATTTGGGGGTGGTCTTTGTGGCCCTTGGCCTGCTGCTGTCGCTGGTGGCGGTCCAAGAGCCCCACCACCACGTCGCCGCCGAGACCAGGCTGCGCAGCGACCTACCCGCCGAGAAGATGCCAAGCCAGAAAGCCTTGTTCTGGCAGACTTCTCTGAGGGACCCCAACCTGTCCAGCATCAGCCAGGCCGGTCTGGTCAACAACCTCAACGACGGCATGGCCTGGGGTCTGTTTCCGCTGTTCTTTGCCGCGGCGCAGATGAACCTAAGCCAGATCGGCACCTTGGCAGCGATCTACCCGGCCACCTGGGGGATGGCGCAGTTGGTCACGGGGGCCCTCTCAGACCGGATTGGCCGCACGTGGTTGATTGTTTGGGACATGTGGGTGCAGGCTGGTGGCATCCTTGCCGTGACATTCTCTGGCCGCTTTGCGGGGTTTGCCAGTGGTGCGGCGCTGCTCGGCGTCGGCACGGCAATGGTCTATCCTACGCTGCTGGCGGCCATTGGCGATGTCGCCCACCCGCAGTGGCGGGCGTCGGCGGTCGGGGTGTACCGGCTGTGGCGCGACCTGGGCTATGCAGTTGGCGCCCTAATTTCTGGGATTACAGCAGATTTTCTTGGTCTGCCGGTGGCGATGACGGCGGTGGCGGCCCTGACTTTTGCCTCGGGGGCGGTGGTGGCGGTGCGGATGGCAGAGACGCTGCGACCCCCAGCCCGTACACAGGTTGGCGGGCTTGCTGCCCAAGGAACCGGACTTTGAGGATGAACGCATGAATTCCTTTGCCCCCGTGTACCTCGACCACAACGCCACTACGCCGCTGCTGCCTGAAGTCGTGGAGGCCATGCTCCCGTATCTGCTGGAGCATTTTGGCAATCCCTCCAGCAGCCACGCGGTTGGCCAGCGCGCCAAGCAGGCCGTGAGCTGCGCCCGCCAGCAGGTAGCCGCGCTGCTAGGCTGTCAAGACGATGAGGTTTTCTTCACGTCGGGCGGCACCGAGGCCAACAACCTGGCCATCCGCGGTGTGGCCGAGGCGCTTCCCCAGCGCCGCCGGCTGGTCACCAGCGCCATAGAGCACCCGGCAACAGAGAAGCCCTGCCAGTGGCTGGCGGCCCATGGCCACGATATCAAGCGGATTCAAAGTGATACTGAAGGTCGCGTCCGCCTGCCCCACGCCGCCGAGCTCATCGACCAGGAGACTGCGCTGGTCACGGTGATGCACTCGAACAATGAGACGGGGGTGCTGCAGCCGATTGCCCAGCTGGCCGAGCTGGCCCACCGCCACGGCGCGCTGCTGCACACAGACGCCGCCCAATCCCTTGGCAAAGTCGCGGTGGACGTCAACGAGCTGGGCGTGGACCTGTTGAGCCTCGCCGGCCACAAGCTCTACGCACCCAAGGGAGTCGGAGCCCTGTATGTGCGCCGCGGCACGCCGATTTTGCCACTGGTCCTGGGCGCCGGTCACGAGCGCGGCCTGCGCCCCGGGACGGAGAATGTCGCGTCGATTGTGGCGCTAGGCCAAGCGTGCGAGATTGCCAGGGTGACCCTAACGCAAGAGCATGTACGCCAAAGTCAATTGCGCGATCGGCTGTGGCTGGCGCTGCTGGCCCAGGTGCCGGGCTTGGCCCTGAATGGCCACCCCCAGCTGCGGCTGCCCAACACGCTCAACGTGCGCTTTCCGCGGGCTTCAGGCACCGCTCTGCTGGCGGCCTGCCCTGACGTCGCCGCGTCCACCGGCTCTGCCTGCCACGATGGCGGCGAGACGGCCTCTGCCGTGGTCCTGGCCCTGGGCGTGGGCGCGCTGGATGCGCTGGGCGCGGTGCGGCTGACCCTGGGGCGCGGCACCTCTGCAGCGGACATCGACCGCGCCGCGCAAGCGCTGGTTCAAGCCTGGCAGCAGACCGCGGTGGCCGGCTAGGATCTTGGCGGCGCAGCGCGGGAAATCATGGACAAAGCTGTGGTCTTTGAGCTGAGCCCTGGCCCTCTTGCCTCAGCTGCTGCCGCGGGCTGTCAGTGGCCCGGGCGCCCCTTGAGCGCGTGACCCGCACAGCGCTGGGTCGCCGCCGCCAAGGCTGTGCCGCCGCTGCTGACGCTGGTCAGAGCCAGCAGTTCTTTGTTGGCAAAGCTGACACTGTCGGCCGCAGCCAGCGGATTGACTGCCAGATAGGTACAGATTTGCTCAGCCTTGTCGGCACCCGTGGCGGCAGTCACCTTGGCCACCAGCGCAGCATTGCGCCGCTCCAGGTTGTGGTGGACCACGTAGCCAGCGCCGTTGAGGATCGCCTCGTGAACTCCCTTTCGCAGCTCCTCGCGGCTTGGCGGCACTGCGGCCTTGGCTGCGAGCCCAAGCTGGTGCACGTCCGGCTGATCCAGGGTCTCCAGCCAGCGGTCGGCTTCATTGCTGCGGGTCTCGCGCTTGCCATCGCTCAGCAGCACTTGGTAGACCAGCGGCTGGACCAAGCGGGTCTTGCGGATGGTGACGTCGTAGGACACGTCGCTGTAGACCGGAGCCAGCTTGGTGGCTGGTTCGCTGCGCAATTTCTTCTGCGCGGCCGCTAGCTTCTCGCGAAAGCTGCGGGCTGAGTTGCGGTGCGACTCGGTCGTGCACTTGCCGCTGCCGTTGCAACGGATGCTCGCCACCTTGCCTTCGTGCCAGCGGGCCTCCTTTTCAAAGCGCTCGATGTCTTCCTGCAGCGAGGCGATCTGCGGATTGGGCTGGGGCTTTTGGCCAGAGACGTAGCGACCCTGGCGCGTCTCTACCCGCGAGGTTTGCTCCAGCTTCTCCGGCGGCAGCTCAACAGTGATGGCGACATCGGCGCCCTCTGCCGCGGGTACCAGCTGTACGGCCGGCCCATGGGCCGCGGTCGCCACGGCTTGCAGCAGCTTCTCCAGCAGGGCCGCGTCGCCCTTGCCCGCCTTGACGTGGACGGAAACCCGATGCTGCAAAGCCACCTTGGCGATGATGCCGCACACGGGGGCTTGGGTCTGGGCCAGCAGCGACTTGGAGGGAGCCGCGGTCAAAGCCGAGTAGCGCATGGCGGCGGTCGCCAGCCGACCAGCCTGTTCATCGGCGCGGGCAGGCTCCAACTGCTTGTTCCACCCGGCCAATTGGGCGTCCAGCTTGGCCCGGTACTCGGCTGTCGCCGCATCGACCGAGCGGCGCAGCTCGTTTGGCAGCTTCATCTTGCCCATCGCTTCGCACAGAACCACAGCGGTCGCCAGGGCGCCGCGGCTTTCCGCCTGCTTGGCGGCGTCCTCGATGGCCCGCCAGAGCTTTTCCTGGTTGCCCCCCCAGGCAAAGGTGTAGCGATGCAGCTTGGCCTCGCGCTGCGGCGTGAAAGCGGCGGCGGCCTTCTCATAGTCTTTGGCCGCCATGGCCGCCTCAAACTCGGCCAGAAAGGCCTTGCGGATCACGTCTTCGGCCTGGCGCTCGGCCTCTCGGTCAGCGCCGGTCCGCCGCCCCGAGGTAAAGATGCAGCCTGGGCCTGCCGCTGCGGCGGCCGCGACCAGCACCGCCCACAGGCGCACCTGTGTGGACCATCCCCGCTTGCCCTGTGATTTCCTCTGCAGACCAGCCACTGCGCCTCCCTTGGGTGCGCAAGGAGCCAATAGCTGGCCCGGGGCGCGACCGGCAGGCTAGAGGCAACGCTGCAGGCGCGTCAATGAAAACCCATGCACTTTAGCGAATTGGCACCTTAGCCCTACCTTAGCGACAGCCCGCGGCCAGGCTGGTCCACACAAGCTTCTGTGACGGTCTGCCTCAGCCAGTCAGGCGAGACCGTGGTTTTGCCTGTGGCTGGGCGAGGGCGGCGTGGACCACTAGCATGTTGGCGGATTGCGCTGCGCTGCCCCCAGACCTATGCTGCGCAGTTGGGCAAACCGGAGGACTGCATGGCCACCCCAGCGACTTTGGACCGGCGACTGCAAAAGGTACTAGCGTGGGCGGCGGCTGCCGCTGCGGTGACCGCCTGCCAGAAGGCGCCAGCACCGCCGGCCCCGGCCGCACCGCCGCCGGCTGCAGCCGCTGTGGCGGTCGACCAGGCCGAGCCAGCCACGGCAGCCACGGCTTCCGGCGCCGCCGCAGAGGTTTCGGCCACCGGCGCTGCCGCCAACCCGCTGGCCGGGCTGACCCCAGAGCAGGCTTTCACCAAGCGCTGGACCGCCGCCGAGGGCCTGGGCCCCACCTTCAACGAAGTGAGCTGCGCCGACTGCCACGATCGCGAGGGCTTGGGCGGCAGCGGCGACCCAGCCAGGCCGGCCCACGTGGTCATGGCGCCGTCGCTGCACCTCGTAGGGGTGTGGCCTCGCCAGGCCATCGAAGGCCGCCAGCCGCAGCCCAAGCCCGGCGATGCTGTCACCAGCTTGCGCCGCGGCCCGCCGCTGTTTGGCCTTGGCCTGCTGGAGAAAATCAGCGATGCGCGGCTGGCCGAGCTGTGTGACCCGCAGGACCGCGACGGCGATGGCGTCACCGGCCACACCAACGTCAACACCGTGTATGACCAGCGCCCCGGCCGCTTTGGCCTGCAGGCCCACACCTCCAATATCCGTGACTTTATTGGCAATGCCCTGGCCGGCGAGCTGGGGGTCACCAACCCGGCCAACCGCGATCCACGCCTGGCCAAAGACGACGATGGCGCCAGCGACCCCGAAGCGTCAGACGGCTATGTCGACCTGCTGGCCACCTATGTGCGCAATTTGCCAGCACCGGCGCCACTGCCGGCGATGCAGTCCGCCGAGGCACAGGCGGGCAAGGCTCTGTTTAGCGCCAGCGGGTGCGCCGCCTGCCACCGGGCCGATCCCGATTCCGTCGCGCCAGGCGCCTACACCGACCTGTGCGTGCACAAGCTGGGCCCCAAATTGGCCAGCGGGATCATTGATTTCTCTGCCCAGGCTGACGAGTGGCGAACCGCGCCGCTGTGGGGCCTGGGTCGCCGCCAGGCCTTCTTGCACGACGGCCGCACCACCTCGCTGACCGAAGCCATTGAGCTGCACGCCGGTGAAGCGGAAGCCAGCGTTCAGAAGTTCAAGGCCCTGGCCGCGGCCGACAAGGCCCGCCTGCTGGCGTTTCTCAAGGCGCTGTGACCCAGGTCGCGCCCAGGGGTTGTCGTGAGTGCTGCAAAGCCTGCTGATTCCATTAGGCGCGCCGGGTGGGCCACCGCACTAGCTCTGCTGACTCTGCTTGGCGCAAGCGGGTGCAGCAAGGCGGCCCCTGCAACCAGCGAGCTGCCCGGCGGCACGCGCGCCGACCTGAATGCGGAGCAGAAGGCCCAGGCCGATCGAGGCAAAGGACTATTTCTGAAGGCTTTTTCTGCCGACGAAGGCATGGGCCCGCACTTCAACGAGCCGTCCTGCGGTGCCTGCCACGGCCTGCCGACGCCGGGGGGCCATGCCGGTATGGACAAGGCGGCGCGCAATGCCATGGATCGCGGCGACATAGACGGCTACCCGCAAAAGGCCCTGGCCGGCTTTGCTGTCTTGCAGACGCCGCCGGGTGCAGCGGTCAGCCGCCATCGCCCGCCGCCGCTGTACGGCCTTGGCCTGCTGCAGGACCTGCCCGATGCGGCCATCGCCGACCACTGCGGCATCAACCCAGCGCTTGGCATTGCCGGCATCGCCAACGTCAACCCGGGCGAGAAGGCCGTGGGCCGCTTTGGCTACAAGGCGCACACCTCTTCGCTGCGCAATTTCATCGCCAACGCGCTCAACCTGGAGATGGGGCTGACCAATCCGGCCGAGCGCGACCCGCGCCACCAAGCGGACAGCGACGCCGTGGCTGATCCGGAAATGCCAACGTCTACGGTCGATGACTTGACCGCCTATGTCTACGCCCTGGCGCCTCCCAGCCCGCCGGCCAAGCATCCGCAGGCAGAGCGCCTGTTTGCCGATGTCGGCTGCGCCACCTGCCATCGCCCGCAGACAGCGCCTGGGGTGGCAGCGTTCAGCGACCTGTGCGTGCACGACTTGGGCGCGGGTTTTGACAACGGCCTGCCCGACTTCAAGGCCAGCCGGAGCCACTGGCGCACCGCGCCGCTTTGGGGATTGCGCTGGCGAGACAAGTACTTTCATGACGATCGTGCCACCAGCCTGCAGGACGCCGTGGCCAGGCATGACGGCGAGGCCGCCAAGGTCCGCCAGCGCTTTGCCGCCCTGCCCTCCGCTGATCAGCAGACCCTGCTGGCGTGGCTCAAGACGCTATAGCTTGAGCTTGGTTGGCCGCTCCCTGGCGATTTTGACTTGTGCGGCGCGGCTTGCCGTGGCATACGGCGGCCCATGATTCGCTTTGACAACATCGGCAAGCAGCACGGCAAGCAGATCCTCTTTCTTGAAGCTTCGGCCGTGGTCAACCGCGGCGAGAAGTGCGGTCTGGTCGGACCCAACGGCGCGGGCAAGAGCACGCTGTTCCGCATGATTCTCAAGGAAGAAACCCCAGACGAGGGCCAGGTCTGCGTCGACCGCGGCGTCACCATTGGCTACTTCAGCCAAGACGTGGGCGAGCTGGGCGGCCAGTCGGTGGTCGAAGAGACCATGGACGGCGCCGGCCCCGTCTCCAAGGTGGCCCGCGAGCTGCACCGCCTGGAGCACGCGCTGTCTGACCCCGATCAGATGGACAACCTGGAGCGGATCCTGGAGCAATTCGGCGAGGCCCAGGCGCGGTTCAGCGAGCTTGGCGGCTACAGCCTAGAGGCCAACGCCCGCGAGATCCTGGCCGGCCTTGGTTTTGCCCAGGACGCCATGGACGATGACGTCGGCAAGCTGTCAGGCGGCTGGAAGATGCGCGTGGCCCTGGCGCGGATCCTGCTGATGCGCCCCGATGCCCTGCTTTTGGACGAGCCGACCAACCACCTGGACATTGAGTCGATCATCTGGCTAGAGGGCTACCTCAAGGGCTATGACGGCGCGATCCTGATGACCTCTCACGATCGCGAGTTCATGAACCGCATCGTCAGCAAGGTCATAGAGATCGATAGCGGCGAGCTGAATTCCTACTCGGGCAACTACGACTTCTACGAGCGGCAGGCGGCCCTAGGCGACCGCGAGGCAGAAGCCCGATTTGCTCGGCAGCAGGCGATGTTGAAGAAGGAGCTCAAGTTCATTGAGCGCTTCAAGGCCCGCGCCTCCCACGCCACGCAGGTGCAGAGCCGGGTCAAGAAGATCGACAAGATAGAGAAAGTCGAGCCGCCCAAGAGCCGCGAGGTCATTGAGTTCGATTTTCGCACCCCGCCGCGCTCTGGTGACGACGTCCTGGCGATGAAGGCCGTGCACAAAGCCTATGGCAACAAGGTCATCTACCAGGGCTTTGACTTCTTAGTGCGCCGCCATGAGCGCTGGTGCGTAATGGGCGTCAACGGCGCTGGCAAGTCGACCTTGCTCAAGCTGGCGGCCCAGACCACCTTGGCCGATCGCGGCATCGTCAACCTGGGTGGCAGCGTCAAGTTGGGCTATTTTGCTCAGCATGCCATGGAGTTGCTGGCGCCCGACCAGACGGTGTTTGACTCTTTGCAGAATGCTTTTCCGCTGGCGTCGGTAGGGCAGCTGCGCTCGCTGGCCGGCTGTTTCGGCTTTTCGGGCGAAGAGGTAGAGAAGAAGTGTCGCATCCTCTCGGGCGGCGAGAAGGCCCGGCTGGTGATGGCCAAAATGCTCTACGATCCGCCCAATTTCCTGGTCCTTGACGAGCCGACCAACCACCTCGACATGACGACCAAAGAGATGCTGATCCGGGCGCTCAAGCGCTTTGAGGGAACGATGCTGTTCGTCTCCCACGATCGGCACTTTCTGGCTGAGCTGAGCAACCGCGTGCTTGAGCTGACGCCTGAGGGCATTCACGTTTTTGGCGGCGGCTACACAGAGTATGTGCAGCGCACCGGCCAGGAAGCCCCCGGTCTGCGCCAATAGCGCCAGGTCGCGGGCCACCTTCCTCGGGTGCCTTCTGGCCGCGCAACAAGCTCAGAACTCGGCGATGCCAGCGCCATCAGCGTCCGGCGGCGGCGCAGCGGCGGCAGGCTCCCCCGCAAAGCGTGCCCCCAGGGCCCCTAGCCGCGCCGGTCGCAGCGCTGGGGCCAGAGTTACCGCGCTGGCTCCTCACGTTCTGGCCCTTCTGCTATGCTGAGCGACAAGCGTCGCCCCTTGGGGCGCGGTCAGAAACTCCTCTGTCAGAACAGCTTGCTATCGCCCATGGATTCGCCAGCGCTCGCCGCCGCACTGGCTCCGGCCACCCTGGCCAGCCCAGCGTGAGGGCGAGGCTCTCTTGGACCGATTGCCCACCGCCAACCAGCCGGAGGCCCCATGACGATTCGTTGGGCGTGGATTGCAGCAGCGCTTGTCTTCACTGCTACGGCCGGCAGCGCTCTGGCAGCGGACACTTGGACCACGCCTTTTGCCGGCGTCCAGCGGTTGCACCGCACTGGCCCCAACAAGCTGAATCTGGAAGCGGCGGTGGTCGACCTGTGCACGGCTGGGATCGCGGTCCGCCACACGGCCTTTGAGGAACGCCAGCAGAAAACCTCCTCTTTTGCTGCGGCGGTGGGGGCTCAGCTGGCCATCAACGCCGATTTTTCCTGCCGCCCCATCGACGTCGATCCGGTCAAGAGCCCCTTTAAGCCCTGCGTCAACAAGCCTGCCTACGTCACCTACGGCATTGCGGGCCATGCGGGTGTGGCGTGGCCGCAGACCCTGGCCAAAGACGCCCTGCTGGCTTTTGGCAGTGAGCGCGCGGAGATCTGGGACGATGCCCAAGACAAGGACTTTGACCCCGCCTGGATGCAAGAAGTCCTAAGCGGCCACTGGTCGCTGGTGCTCAACGGCAAGCTGACCGGCGCCGATTGCCCGATAGACCCGCGCACCGGCGTTGGCCTGTCTGCCGATGGCAACAAGCTGATTCTGATTGTGGTCGACGGGCGCAACGGCTGGAAGGGCATGACCTGCATCGAGATGGCCCAGGTGCTGATCGAGCTTGGCGCCGATCGGGCCTTCAACCTGGATGGCGGCGGCTCGTCGACGTTCTGGCAGCAAGGAGCCGGCGTTCTCAACCATCCGTCCGACGGCGTTGAGCGGGTGGTCGGCCCCCACTTGGCCATCTACGCCAAGGGCTCAGGGCCGGCGCCCCACTGCGAGCGTCCGTCGGTGCTGGACGCCAATTTCCCGCTGCCGCCCTACCAGCCGCAGGGCCAGCCGGCTTGGCTCCAGACGCCCATGCCCAAACGGATTTTTGACACGCGGGTCCCGGCTCTGGCGGCGCCGCTGCAGGGCCTGGTCGCCGACGCCAAAGGGCGCATGGCCGCCGGCACCAGCGCGGCGTGGGGCAATGCGCAGCTGGTTCCCGCCGGCTCTAGCGCCGTGGTCCTTAACCTTGCGGCCGTCGAGGCTGCCGCGGCAGGCTTCTTGACGGTGTGGTCGGGCGCGGCGCCCATGCCCAACGTGTCTTTGCTCAACTATGAGGCAGCGGCGGCGGCGGCCAACATGGGCCCGGTGCGGCTGGGCGCCAAAGACACCGTCTCCGTCTACAGCCTGGTCGCCACCCACCTCATTGGCGACCTGCAGGGCTATTTCACCAAACAAGGCGCAGGCTTTTCGCCCGTGACCCCCTACCGCGCCTTGGACACCCGCACCACAGACAAGCCGCTGCTCCCCGGCCAACCGCGCAAATTGATCGACGGCAACACCGCGGTCTCCGCCCTGGCGCTGGGAATCACCGCGGTCACGCCCATGTACCCCGGGTTCATCACCGTCTACCCGTGCGACAAGCCCGCCCCCGACACCTCCAACGTCAACTTTGCCCAAGGCGAAAACCGCGCCGCCGCCGTGTTGGCCCCCATGGGCGCGGGCGGGATCTGCGCCGTGGCCTCGGTGCCTACGCACTTGCTGGTGGACGTGTATGGCTCGTTCACGCCGGGCAAAGGCTCGCCGTGGCAGGCAGTGGCGCCGGTGCGGCTGGTCGACACCCGACAGCCTGCGGGCCGCTGGACCGGCAAAGTCCAACCTGGCAAAGAGCTTGAGCTGCGCTTTGCCGACATGCCGGGCTTTCCCGCCGATGCCGTCGGCGTGTCCTTCAACCTGGCAGCGGTCAACCCGCGCACCGATGGCTTCTTGGCGTTTGGCCCGTGTGGCAAGCCCGCCGCCACCTCCAACCTCAACTTCCGAGAGAACCACACCGTTGCCAGCGCCGCCTGGATGGGCTTGGGCCCCAAGGGCTCGCTCTGCCTCAAAGCCGGCGGCCGCAGCCATGTGGTGGTCGACCTGACCGGGGTGTTTCTGGCTGAGCCTGTGGCGCCACCGCCGCCAGTCGATACGGGCCCTGGAGAAAACGACGCAGGCTCCACAGCTACCGACGCCGGGCTGGCAGACGCCGCCGCCCCAGCCGATGCCGCACCAGACGCCGGCAAGGATGGACCGGACGCCGTAGCCGACGCGAACGCAACCACCGACGCCGCCACCGTTGCAGACACAACCCCAGCCGACACTGCCCCGACCGACACTGCCCCGACCGACACCCCGCCTGCCGACACCGTGTGGTTCCTGGACGACGCCGACCCGCAAGACGCTGCCAACCCAAGCGATTTTTCGCCCAGCCCCGCACAGGACGCCGACCTGCTGGCCAAGGATTTAGACGCCAGTGGCGGCGCTGCTGCCGATCCCGGGGCCGCTGGCTTGGTAGATGCCGGCGGCGCAGGTGCCGCAGCGGTGCCAGCCACAGCGCCAGAAAACCGCGACAGCGGCTGCAGCTCTGGGCCGGCTAGCTCGCCTGGGGCTCTTGGGTGGTTGTGGGCGGCCTTGGCGACCTTGGCAGTGCGGCGGCGGCGCTGCTCGGCGGTGCTTCGGCACCGGTGACCCTTGGTGGCGACGGGCACTTTCGGCTGGGCACTGTCGGCTGGGCACTGTCGGCTGGGCGGTGTCGGCCGTCGCGACTGCCAAACGCCCCCAGGGAGCCTGCGGCCAGTCAGAGCCCTATCACCCCTGTAGAATTGCCGCACGCCCCAGTCGAGCCAGCCCTTCTGCGCGCTTGGCTTCAGGCTGCAACACGACTGCGCCAGGCTCTTAGAACGGCCGGTAGTAGACGTAGCCGCGCCGCGCCAGCACGCCCTTGCTCAGGGTCTGGTTGTTGCAGGTGTTGACCCACACCATCAGGCCGCCAGCCGCCACCGACATCGACGGCGCGGTGATGCCATCGACGGCGCAGTAGACTTGGTTGAAAGGCGCGGCCGGCAGGATGAGCTCTGTCCAGTAGCTAGCCCCTGACTGCTGGTCAATCAGGTCGGTATGGCTGAACACCACCGGCAAGCGGTTTGAAGTGTTGGCAGGATCGGGCTTGCTGCCAGACACCAGCACTGTGGACCCGTACTTGACGATGTTGCGGAAGTTGTAGCTCGACTGGACACCTTTGGTGACCGAGGCGCTGAAGATGCCCGCCGAGCCAAACTTGCCATAGGCAATGGTGCCAAGAGGCCCAACCAGCCACTGGAACGTCGCTCCGGTCTGGCTCTTGAGCGCGTAGCCGGAGTGCCAGTTGTCGGCAAACAGCAATGTGGTGGGCGCCGAGTAGGTCGGGCCAACGGTGGCCACGTAGCCGGTGCCGCCAAAGGGGTTGTTGTACTCATTGATGCCCGACACGGTGGTGGTGCCGCTCTTGACCAGGCCGGCCACGGCGTGGTGGGTCGTGACGGGGCAGGCCAAGCAAGAGGTGTAGGTCCACAGCTTGGAACTAACCATTTTCAAAGAGCTCGGCATGGCAAAGGCCTTGCAGGTCCAGGCACCGGCAAAGGCGTTGTCGCCAGAACACTGCAGCAAGAAGGTCAAGTTGTTGAGCGGAGCAAAGCCCGTCAGGCCGACGTACAGCGTGGTGCCGCTCAGGCGGGTGTCGACGCTGTCCCAATCGATAGACGCGCTGACCGCGGCCTTGATGGCCGTGTGCAGAGCAGAGGTATTCTTCCACGTCGTCAACCCGGCGGGCTGGACCCACAACCCGTTGCCAAGCCCGACCATCACCTGGTCCGCTGTGGCGTGCAAGGTGCCGGGCATAGCGCCCATGGTTTGCGTCCACACCTGCAGCGACACGTCGGGCGTGGTCTTGGCGACATGCACCGACCAGTTGTTGGGGGCCAGTTCATCTGCCACATAGCCCGGGTTGCTGGTAGCGGTCCACGTCTTGGCCTGGCTTTGGTAGTCGATGCGGCCAATCGGCCCAAGCGCAGGGCCGTTCTGCAGCGCAAAGCCCTTGCACAGCTTGTTGTAGCAAAAGTCGCCGCCGGTCGCGGCAATGGCGTCGTCACAGGCAGAGAAGTCGGCCATCGGTGAGCCGACCGTACAGGTGCCGGTTCCATTGCAGTTGTCGCCCGCAGTGCAGGGGTCGTTGTCGCTGCAGGCGGTACCCAAGGCTTGGGGCTGGGTGGTACAGCCTTTGGCCGCTTCGGTGCACAGGGCAGCCATGCAGGTGGCGGGCTTGGGGCAGGTGGGGGCGACGCCGCCGATGCACTTGCCCACATCATCGCAAAGATCGCCAGTTGTGCAGTACTGGCCATCGTCGCAGCTCACGCCCTTGGGCTTGGGCTGCTTCTTGCAAGCTGCCGTACCAGCGGTCGAAGCGTAGCAAACGCCAGTGTTGCAGGTGTCGTTTTGCGCCGAGCAGTCGTAGGTCTTGGTGGCGTCAGCCACGCAGGCGCCAGTGGAGTTGCACGTGCTGGCCAGCGAGCACGGGTTCTTGTCATCGCAGACGGCCCCTGCGGTGATGGTATTGCTGCACTTGTTGGCCACACACTTGTCCGTGGTGCAGGCGTTGGCGTCGTTGCAGCCCGCGTCCGTCTGGCACTGGCAGACAAAAGTGCCGGCCTGGCAATTGCCGGCAGTGTCGCACTTGTCGCCGGTGGTGCAGGAATTGCCGTCGTCGCAGGTGGCACCCGCAGCGGGGGTGTAGACGCAGCCCTTGACGGCGTCACAGCTATCGGTCGTGCAGGGGTTCTTGTCGTCACAGACCTGGGGATTGGCGCCCTTGCACACGCCGGCGCTGTCACAGGTGTCGGCCTGGGTGCAAATGCTGCCGTCGGTGCAGGTCGCGCCAGCAGCTGCGGGCTTGGTGCCGCACTTGTCGCCAGCCTCGTCGCAGGCCCCCACCAAGCAGTTGCCCCCGGCACAGGTGCGGGCGCTGCCGCCAATGCACTTGCCCACGCCATCGCAATGGTCTGAAATCGAACAGTACAACGCATCGTCGCACGCCACGGTGCTGGCCTTGGCGGTCTTGATGCACTGGTCCTTGCCCTCATCGCAGGTGCCGGTG
Organism: uncultured Myxococcales bacterium; assembly: GCA_903919145.1. Classification (GTDB taxonomy): domain Bacteria; phylum Myxococcota_A; class UBA9042; order UBA9042; family UBA9042; genus SXRM01. Next base: position 171,289 of record CAIXGW010000016.1, on the reverse strand, counting down.
TTGCAGGCATCGGTCAAAGAAGCGCAAGACACCGCAGGCCCAGCGGCGCACTTGCCGGCCGAGTCGCACTTGTCTCCGCCGGTGCAGTACTGCCCGTCTTCGCAGGCCGTTCCAGCGGCCAGTGCTGTCTGGGTGCAGCTATACCCGGACGGTTGCGCTGCGTCGGACTTGCAGGTGCCGGCGCTGCAGGGCCCGGTACTGGCACACTGGGCCTTGACACCGGCCACGCACTGACCGGCCGCGCACTTGTCGGCAACGGTACAGCCATCTTTGTCGGCATCGCAGCCGGTGCCGTCGGGCTTGTTGACACTTTCGCATTTGCCGCTGGCCGGGTTGCAGGCGGCATTCTGGCAGGTGGTCAGCGCGGTGCAAGTGATGGGCTGGTTGGTAGCCGCGCACACGCCGGCGCTACACTTGCCGGTGTTGGGCATTTGGCACTTGTCAGAGGAACTGCACGCTGTGCCGTTGGCGGCGGTGGGGTCGGCTGAGCACTTACCGGCGTCGCACTTGTCTACCGTGCAAGGGTTGTTGTCATTGCAGTCGGCGTTGGCCTTGCACTGGCAGGTGTAGGGGCCACCGCACTTACCGGCGCTGCACTTGTCTGGCGAGGTGCAGTTGTCACCGTCGTCACAGGCCAGACCATTGGCTGGCACGTTGGTGCAGCCCTTGGTCAGGTCGCAGGCGTCGGTGGTGCAAGGCTGGCTGTCGTCGCAGGCTTTGGCGGTTGGCTGGTTGGCGCACTTGCCGGTCTTGGTGTCGCAGCTGTCCAGCGTGCAAGAAAGGCCGTCGTCGCAGGGCAGCGGGCTGCCGGTGCAGCCACCCTTGTCGCAGATGTCACTGGTAGTGCAGGGATTTCCATCGTCGCAGCTGGCGCTGTTGGCCGTGTAGACGCAGCCACTTTGCGGCGAGCACGCGTCGGCGGTGCACGGATTGCTGTCGTCGCACTTCTTGTCGGCAGTGCCGCTGCACTGGCCAGCAACGCAAGTCGAGAGCGAGGTGCAAGCGTTGCCGTCTTCGCAGGTCTTGCCCTCGGCCAGCGGCTGCAGGCTGCACTGGCCGGTACTGGCGGCGCAGACGCTCTTCATGCACGCGGTGTCGCCACTGCTGTCGCAATTCACGGCTTTGGTCGAGTCGGCGACGCACTTGCCGGTGACACACGCCACCGGGCCAAGGCACAAGTTGTCCTGCTTGCAGTCGGCGTCCGCGCTGCAGCTGCAAGTTGACTCGCCGGCGCAAATACCCTGATCGTTGCAGGTTTCTCCGCTGGTACAGGCGTTGCCGTCGTCGCAGCTGACACCGGCAGCAAAGCCGGCCTGTTTGCAGCCGGTGGCCGCGTCGCAGGTCTGCTTGGTGCAGACGTCGCCGTCATCGCACAGCTCATCTTTGGGCGCGGCTACACAGCCCTTGACCGGGTCGCAGCTATCAGCCGTGCACGCAATGCCGTCATTGCAGCTCAGCGCTTGGCCTTTGCACTTGCCTTTCACGCACGCGTCGCCACTGGTGCACGCATCGCTGTCGTCGCACAGCTCGGTCAGGTCGGTGATTGGGTCGTGGCGGACCTCAAATCCTTGATTGCAATAGTCTTTGGTACAGGCATTGCCGTCATCATAGTCGGTGGCGCTGGCAGCCACGCACAGGCCGACGTCGCACTTCTTGCCGCAAACGCCTAGCCCGCAGGATGTGCCGTTGGCCAGATCCGCCACAGCGCAGATGCCCATGTCATTGCAGGCCATTTTCTGGCAGTCGCCGGGCGAGAGAGAAGGGTCGTTGCACGCAGTACCTGCGGCCTTCTTCTTCTTGGTGCACTTGCCGGCTTCGCACACCGGCGGGCTGCAAGGGTTCTTTCCGGTCACGATGGCAAAGCAGTCAAAATCGGTCTCGCATTCAGCCTTTACCGGCACGTCGACTGGCGTGGTGTCGGCCGTGCTGGCGGTGTCGGCGTCCGTCGCGTCGCCACTGACTGCGGCGTCGGTGGAGCCGCTGGCGCCGCCCGGAGCTTCTTGCACGGCCACGGTGCCGCAACCGGCTCCAGCGCCCAGCATGACCATCAATGCCAAGGGCAGCAGCCGGGCAAGCCCAGAAAAGGTGGTCAACGTCGATAGCTGACTGCGGAACGCCTGTGTCAACGGCACCGGGCGGCTGGGCAATTGCTGCGCATTCATCGCGACCCCTTATGGGCTCGGTCGGCAGGAGATTCCGCCGGGGCCAAGGTCGGTATTCTAGCGCAAGAGGTGCTGCAGTTCAAAAGCAGGTGCCGAGAGGTGCGCCTCCCCACATCCCTGCCGCAACGGGCTCAGGACACCGTGGGCGCAAGTGAAAAACCAGAGCGAAAGTCCGGATGTACCAGCGTCAGCCCTAGCTGTTGACGGCTCCACTCCGCACGGATGCGACGGTTGGCCGCACCGACAGCGGCAGGCTGCGCTGAAACCCGCGCTTGGATGCCCAAACGCGCTGCCATCCACTGCACCACCTCGCTACGGCGCGGCGGCGCGGCATCGCTCGCGTGGTAGATGGCGCCATCGCGGCCAGACCGCAAGGCGCCCAGCACGGCAGCCACGGCGTCGTCAAGGTGGCAGAAGTTCATGAAAGCGTCGTCCCCTGGTCCCAGGGCCAGCGCCCCCGAGCGGACCCGCTGCTGCGTCCCCCAACGCCCTGGACCGTAGAGTCCTGACAAGCGCACCACCCGCGTCGGCAGGCCGCGCTGCCCGGCCTCGACCAGCAGCTGCTCAGCCTCTACGAGCACTTCTGCCGTGGGACTGCGCGGGTCCACCGCTGCATCCTCCTGAACCTCACGGCCATCGCTATAGCCAAAAACACCCGTAGATCCAGTATAGACCAGCGCCTGCACCTGCAGCTCCTCGGCCGCACGCAGCAGCGTCCGGTTGACGCCCAGGTAGGCCGCGCGATAGCCCTCGGCGCTATCCGAGCGCGCCGACTGACAACCCACCAGCGCCTGCACGTCCGCAGGCAACTGCCGATGCGCGTTCGGCTCAGTCAAGTCCAGCACCAACGGCTCCAACCCCGCCGCAGCCAACTCCGCCGCCCTGGCCGGGTCTCGGCGCACCGCCGTCACTCGATGCCCCTGGTTCAACAGCTCACGCCCGATGGCCAAGCCCAGCCACCCGCAACCCGCCACGACTACATGCACACCCAGCCTCCACTGCGACCAACGAGCCGGGGCCGCCCCTAGGCTGTACAGCACGGCGAGCGCGGCGGCAAGCCCAAGACGCCCCAGTTCCCAAAACCAACAGAGCCTGACCCAATGTTATCTGTGCTCCATCCATAGGCAATTCTCGTGTTCGCTGAGTCGCAGTGCGATCGCGCAATCGCGACAGCCAACCACGGGCAAAAGTTTCTTTCGGCAATTTGCGTAAGCCGCCGCGGTTTTTGTCGCCAACTGACGAAACCTTCTATACCAGCTGCAACGTCACTGGTGGACGGTCCCCGATGAATGCGATTCGCCAAGACTCCAAGGCCAACAGCAAGAAGCTCCTTGAACCACGCTGCGCCAGCTTGGTCCGCTACTACGACCCCAAGTACCTGCAGGAAATCACGATTCGCACCAACAACGGAAAGTTCGCCTTTGACCCCAACGATCAAGAGCTGAGCGGCAGAATCGTCGGCCTGTTGTTTCTGGCCGCCACCATCTACGAAGTCAAGATCGTCGCCGTGCATTTCATGACCAACCACTACCACGGCCTGTTCGAGATCGCGAGCTCTGGAAAGTTCTGCAAATTCCTGATGCATTTTCACGGAGGACTGGCCCGGCTTGCTCACGAGCGCCTTGGCTCAAACGGGAAGTTCTGGTGTGAAAACAAGTGGGTGGCGGTCGCTCAAGATGAAGTCTCGGTTGGACGGCGCATCCGCTACATTCTCGGCCAAGGCGTCAAGGCCGGCTTGGTCGATCATCCAATTCAGTTTCCTGGGGTCTCCTGCGCCGCCCCCATGATCGATGGCAAGCCACTGATCGGAAAACTGATTGATCTCACAAGACGCTACCGCGACGCCCAACTGAAGGCCGGTGCTGGTCCGCTGGATGCCTACACGCGAACTGTGGAGTTGCCGATCAGCCCGCCGCGGTGCTGGGCCGACCTCAGCCCGGGCGAGCTGCAACTCCGCTATCGCGCGATCGCCGACGAGGTGGCGACCGTGCCGCTGCACGTGCTGCGCAAGACCCCGCTGCTCAGTGGCCCAGCGCGATTCGCCATGGAGCAGCAGCAAGAGAGCCTGACCCAATGTTATACGCCTGACACAAATGGTTATTTCGGGACATCCGGGGTGGAGGTGGTCTGCATTCCTGATCGCAAGTCGGAGTACGACATGCCCTACGAGCAAGGCCCCCCAAAGGCAAAGAAGCGCAACGGCAAGAAGAAGAGGATGCCCTACCTGTTGTCGGCGAACCTCAAGGAAGTCATAGCATACGAAGAGCAGTACCTAGCCGTGTGCGCGGCGTATGCAGAGGCAAAGCAGCGATGGCGAACGCGGGCACGGTCGAGCCTCGAGGGGCTCACGGGGCCGCGCTTTCGTCTGCCGCCACATACCCTGGTTGGGACGATGCCGGTGCCGGACTAGCGCAGTTGGCCGAAAGGACTACTCGGCTCGGTCCGAGCGCTCAGGGATTGGCTTTGTGTACTGCTGAGGGTTAGTTTTCGGGACCGCTTCCCCACTTCTGGCCAATGCCCCGATAGCCCTCTTGGCTCAGATTCTCAGAGCATGGCCAGATGCCGAAGTGCTGGACGACAAGGATGTCGAGAAAATCATGCAATACCAAAAAGTTAACATTGGGTCAGGCAGCGAATCTTCCCGGCGCAAGTGCAGGACGGGCCGCGGGCGGGCCAACTGCAGACAGCAGGTTGACCTGGACGGCGGCGGGGGCGATCATGCTGTCCGGAGGTCGCCATGTACCAGGTCAGACTCAGCTCCTTTCCCGCCGCCAAGCTCGAGCGCGTCGAGCGGATCGTCCAAAAGCATGGCCAGGGGCAGCGCGCCCATGAGGCACGGGTGGCCCTGCTCAAGCAGGTGCTGGCCGGGCAGGCCCAGGTCATCGCCGACTACGCCGAAGAGCACGCCGCCCACAACGTTGTGGCTGAACTGGCGGTGCAAGGCGCGATTGGCACCGTCGAGAAGGCATCGCCGCTGTGAGCCTCCCCAGCCCGTGCCACAGCCCGCAAAGCTTGACGATCGGCGGCGCTGCTCACCCAGCCAAGCCGCTGAACCCTTTCAAGTTGGTCGACCTGCAGCACCGCCGGGTTGAGTACTTGCGCGTCTCGGTGACCGACCGCTGCAACTACCGCTGCACCTACTGCATGCCCGCCGCCGGGGTGCCGGTGGTGGGCCACGACCGCCTGCTGAGCTTTGAGGAAATTCGCTCCTTGGTGGAGCAGTTTGTCGCCTTGGGTGTGCGCAAAGTCCGCCTGACGGGCGGCGAACCGCTGGTGCGACGCGGTATCGTCGACCTGGTGGCGATGCTGGCAGAGATTCCCGGTATCCAAGACCTTTCGATGACCACCAACGGTCACCTGCTGGCCCCCCTGGCAGGGCCGCTCAAGGCCGCAGGGCTCAGCCGGCTCAATGTATCTTTGGACACCCTCAAGGAGGCGCGGTTTGCCCAGCTGACGCGCCAGGGAAAGCTCGGCGCAGTCCTGGATGGCATTGCCGCGGCGCAGCAGGCGGGGTTTGCCCACACCAAGCTCAACGCGGTGGTCCTCAAAGGACTGAACGACGACGAGCTGAGCGACCTGGCCCTCTTTGCCGGCGAGCGCGACCTGATCCTGCGCTATATTGAGTACATGCCCATTGGCGTTGACGACTTCTGGGGCCCGCAGACGTTCTTGCCGGTGGCGGCGGTGAGAGAGGCGCTGGTCACCGACTGGGACCTGCAGCCGGCCCCCCTGGACGGTACCCCCGGCGGCGGACCGGCCAAGCGCTGGCTGGCCCAGCACCGGCGCCGCCCCGAGCTGGCGGTCAAGCTCGGCCTGATTGCCGCTGTCACTGAGCAATTTTGCGAACTTTGCAACCGTGTCCGGCTCTCTCCGACTGGCACTCTGCGCGAATGCCTATCTACCGCCGGAGCGCTGAGCCTGCGCGACCTGCTGCGGGGCGGCGCCAATGACCAGGAGATCCGCGCCGCCATTGCTGAGGCGCTGGCCGGCAAGGTCGATGCCCACCGCTTTGACCGCGTGGCCACCGCTGAGGCCATGAGCTCTATCGGCGGATAGCCCCATGGCTTGCAAGGAGTTACCTTGATGATGGACCCACTGGAGCACACCAGCGACGTGGTGGTGATTGGCAGCGGTGTGGCGGGGCTTAGTTTTGCCCTGGCGGTGGCAGAGCAGGCCCAAGTCACCCTGGTCACCAAGCGCGAGCTCAGCAACAGCAATACGGTGTGGGCGCAGGGAGGCATCGCCGCGGTGCTCGATCCCAGCCACGACACCATTGAGCAGCACATTCAGGACACGCTGGTTGCCGGTGCGGGGCTGTGCCGCAAGGAGGCGGTGGCTCTGGTCGTGCAAGCCGGCCCGGCGGCCATTGGGCGGCTGATGGCCCAGGGTGTGAGTTTTGACCGCGGCGAGGACGGCCAGCTGCACCTGACCCGCGAAGGCGGCCACAGCGCTCGCCGGGTAGCCCATCAGGCCGACCACACCGGCGTCGCCATTGAGCTGGCGCTGGTCGAAAAAGTGCTGGCCCACCCCAACATCTTGGTGCTGGAGCACCATCAAGCGATCGATCTAATCACCCGCGCGCGCTTTGCCAAAGGCACCGGTCGCGGCGTCCCCGGCGGCAAGGGCGACCAGATCCTTGGCACCTATGCCCTGGACATCCAGCGCAACCGCGTCGTTGCCATCAGTGCCGCGGTGGTGTGCTTGGCCACCGGTGGCGCCGGCAAGACCTACCTCTACACCACCAATCCCGACGTGGCCACAGGCGACGGCTTGGCCATGGCCTGGCGGGCCGGCGCGCGCGTCGCCAACATGGAGTTCTTCCAGTTTCACCCGACGTGCCTGTATCACCCGCAGGCCAAGAACTTTCTGATTTCAGAGGCGCTGCGCGGCGAAGGCGGCATCTTGCGCAATGGCCGCGGCGAGGCGTTTATGCCCCGCTACGATCCGCGCAAGGACTTGGCCCCCCGCGATATCGTGGCGCGGGCCATCGACACCGAGCTCAAGGCGTCGGGCGAAGACTGCGTGTTCCTCGACATGACCCACCTGCCGGCTGCGTTCCTGGAAGAGCACTTTCCGACCATCCACGCCCGCTGTATGGAGTTGGGCATCGACATGCGCCGCCAGCCGATTCCGGTGGTTCCCGGTGCCCACTACCAGTGCGGTGGGGTGCAGGTCAACCGGGACGCAGAGACCAACATCTTTGGGCTGTTGGCCATTGGCGAAGTCAGCTGCACCGGCCTGCACGGCGCCAACCGCCTTGCTTCCAACTCCCTGCTTGAGGCGGTGGTCTATGCCGAGCGGGCGGCCACCACGGCGCTCAAGGTCTTGGCCGAGCGGGGCGGTGCCGACCAACTCCGCGTACCGCAATGGGATACCGGCCAGGCAGGCGACCCCGACGAGCAGGTCGTCGTCAGTCAGAGCTGGGACGAGATTCGCCGCCTGATGTGGAACTACGTGGGCATCGTGCGCAGCAACCGCCGGCTTCTGCGCGCCCAGCGGCGGCTGCAGCTCATCGAGACCGAAGTACGAGAGGACTACTGGCGTTTTCTGCTGACCCCCGACCTCATCGAGCTGCGCAACATCACCACGGTGGCCCAGCTGATAGTCACCTCGGCCCTGCAGCGACGCGAGTCGCGCGGCCTGCACTGGTCCATAGACTACCCAGAACTCGACGACGAACAGGGCCAGCGCGACACGGTGCTCCAGCGCTGATCGCGGCGCCCAGGCCACAAACCCATTCTCCGCATCGACGTGAGGTTGCCCATGGCCAAGGATCCCATCAACGAGCTGGCTTGGCCGTCTTGTTCTTTCTGCTCGGCCGGCGATCTGGAGATCTTGGAGCTGATCCGCGCCAAGGCCTGGGCCAAGCTGTCGTTGCAGCACAGCTGCGCCTGGTCGCGCATCTGCACGGTGGCCGCCCGCGAGCGCATGAACGTCAAGGAAACCAAGCTGTGGGCAGCCCTGTGTGCCGCGCGGGCCGAGGTCAACCACGAGGCCGGCCCCGCAGGGAGTCAGTCGACCTGGCGAGAAAATGTTTGCACTTCATATGCTTCGGCTAAGGGCGCCACGCCAGAGCGCGGCAAGACCCCGGCCAAAGCCAGCGAGGGCAAGCTAAAGGCAGCTGGGCCGGCGCCGGCCAAGGGGCTGCCCTGCTGGTTTGGCTCGTTTGAGAGCGAGGGCGTCCCCGTCAGCGCCGTGGCCCGGGGGACCCCCGCCTATGTCGCTGGACTCAAGCCCTTTGACGTGATTGTGGCCGTGGACGGCAAGCCGGTGCGCCATCGCGCAGAGTTCGACGCGCTGGTGGGCAAGGTGGCGGTGGGCAAACCATTCAAGCTGGCGGTGCACCGCGACGGCCTGCCCCTGCAGCTGGAGCTGACGCGCGGGGCCTAGCGCACCGAACGAATACTCTGTCTTTGAACGATAGCTTGTCGGCTGACCCACCGCTTGGCCGCTGCCCGACGCCAAGTTGCACGCCTGCCGCCTGCCCAACGTCACCCCAGCAAGACTAGGACCGGATGGGCCCAAGCGGTGCGCCGCGGGCTCGTCGCTTGCCTCACTGCTCTGGCGCCACGCACTGGCCTTGCTTGCAACTGGCGGTGCCGCCGCAGCTCAGACCGTCGGCGACGGCATCAAAACTGCAGGTGCCCGCTGGCGAGCAAGCGTCCAAGGTGCAGGGATTGCCGTCATTGCATAGCCAGGCCATGGGCTTGAGCTTGCACTGCGCCGTCTCCAGCTCGCAGATGTTCTTTTGGCACTCGCTCTCTCCCACGCCGTCACACAAGATGGCGGTGGCCGGCTTGGGCTTGCAGGAGAACGGCGCGGCAGACAGGTCGCAGAACAGCTCGCCATTGCACGGGTTACCGTCGTCCAGCCCAGCGCACTGGCTGTCTGCCGTGCAGGTGCAGAGGTTGGCGCCAGCGCTGCAGCTGCCGGCCTGGCAGGTATCGCCCTTGGTGCAGGGATTGCCGTCGTCACAGGGGACGAACAGCGCGACCACCGGCTTGGCGCCGCACTGGCCGGTCTTGCCGTCGCACTGCACGCTGACGCAAGGATTGCTGGCGCCGACCGGGCACTTGACCACCGTCGCCGGATTAACTTGGCATTTTAATTGGTTGCAAAACAGCGTGCCGTTGCGCAGGTCGTCGTCTTCCTTGCTGGCGCAGTCGGCATTGCTGGTGCAGTCGCAGACAAACGCCAAGGGCGAGCACTGGCCGGCCGTGCAGACGTCGCCAGCGGTGCAGGGATTGCCGTCGCTGCAGCCAATGCCTTCTTGGATGGGCGTCAGCTGGCAGGCCCCGGATTTGGGGTCGCACAGGTTGAGGCGGCACTGGTTGTCCAGACCTTTGGGGCAGGTCAACACCGTGGCTGGGTTGACTACGCACGCCGGCGGGCTGGCGGTCTTGTCGCAGTAGAGGGTGCCGTTGCAGACGTTGCCGTCTTCTTTGGCGGCGCAGTCAGAGTTGGTCTTGCACGGGCAGATGTTGGTGCCTGAGACGCACTGTCCGTTCTCGCAGGTGTCTGACGCGGTGCAGGAGTCGCCGTCATTGCAGGCCACATTGGTGCCGGACACAGGCTTGAGCTGGCACTTGCCGGTCGTCGCAGCTGTTCTTGGCGCAGTCGGTGTCATTGGCGGGGCTGCAGGCCACCACGCTAGCTGGGTTGGTCTTGCACTTGCCCGAAGCCTTTTCGCAGTAGGGCGTGCCGCTGCACAGGTTGTCGTCGTCGGCGCAGTCGGCGTCTTTGGCGCAGCTGCACAGCCAATTGGTGGCGAGGCACTGGCCGCCCAGGCAAGACTCGTTGGCGGTGCAGGCGTTGCCGTCGTCGCACTTGAGCTTGTCATACCCCGTCCACGGTGCCTGCGAGGTAGGCAAGACGGCCCATACGCAGCTGGGGTCATCGTCAGCACATTCTGAACAGCCCTTGGCGGGATCGTCGCCGCACTTGCGCTTGTAGACCTGGCTGCGCGGCCGGCTCTCGCACTTGCCGCTGTAGGGCGCGCAGACGTTCTTGGCGCAAGTCGTGTCCAGGCCAGCCGAGCACTGCGGCACCGTTGCAGGGTTGAGCTTGCACACCGGCGAGGCAGAATTGCTTTTGTCGCAGTAGGGTTTTCCACGGCACCGATCGTTGAGAGACAGCCATGGCTCTATGCCCTGGCACTCGGCGTCGGTCTTGCAGGCGCAGGCGTCGGTCTGGCCAATGCACTTGCCGGCCTTGCACTCGTCGTTGAGGGTACAGCCCAGGCCGTCGTTGCAGCTGACCAGCGCCGGCTTGACGTCGGTCGGCTCCAGCGGATACCACCAGCACTGGCCCGACTTGTCGTCGCAGACCTGCTTGACCCCCTCGGCCGGGCTCATCGCGCACTTGCCGGTCGCTTTGGTGCAGGCGTTCTTGAGGCAGGCCGTGTCATTGCTGGCGCTGCAAGACACCACCGACTTGGGGTTGACCTGGCACTTGGGGCCGCTGGCCTTGGGGTCCTTGTTGCAGAACAGCTTGCCGTTGCACAGGCTGTCGTCGTCTTTGGCAGAGCACTCGCTGTCTTCCATGCACTCGCAGTTGTTCTGAAAATCGCACTTGCCCTGGCCATCGCACTGCTGGTTGACCACGCACTCCCAGGCGGTCGGAAAGCCGGCGGAGCACGTCGAGCCCTTCTTGAGGTTGGCCTTGACGCACTGGCCGGTCTTGGGGTCGTACGTCGATGTCACGCAGTCGGTCGAGTCGCTGTCGGCGCACGCTGCGGGCACGGGACCGGCTTTGCACGCATAGCCGCTGGCGTTCTTGGTGCAGACCTGCTGGCCGTTGCACAGGTCGCCGTCGTCTGGGCAGCCGCGCGCATAGGCCGGGTCGGGATGGCAGGCACAGGCCACCAGATCCCAGCCACTGCCCGGCTTGCAGACGCCGGCTTGGCAGCTGTCGCCCAGGGTGCAGGGCTCGCCGTCGTCGCACTTGCCGCTCGCCAGGGGCGCCGTGCCGCACTGGCCCCCCACACAGGTCGCCTGCTGACACTGATCTGGCTTGGGGCAATCGGCTGGACTCCCGCAAGCCCCTGCCAAATCGCCTGAAATTGCATCGGGACCGACTCCGGTGTCAGCGGTGGCGTCCGCATCGGCCCCGGCGTCCGCACCGGCGTCGCTGCCGGCCGCGGCGTCAGTCGCCCCTGCATCCGCAACGTCCTGGGTGGTGTCTGAGCCTGTAACCTTGGCCTCGTCTAGCTTGGCAGGAGTACAGGCCACTACCACGGTGGCACAAGCGAGCAGCAGGGCCGGCACCATGTTGGTCATGCAGAAATTCATCGCCTTCTCCCGCTTGTACTCTCAGCAGATCGTGATTGGTTCGCCCAATTCGCAGTGGGCGTCCTGGCGCCCCACCTGGCAGGGCAGCGCACGCCAGCGAATTCATGTTGCGGGGCCCGTGCCGCTATTTGCAGATGCCCAAAGTGCAGGTCTTTCCGGTGCCGCAGGAGGTGCCATTGGCCACGGGTTCGGCGATGCAGCCCTTGACCTTGTCGCAATTGTCCTTGGTGCATGGGTTCTTGTCATCGCAGGCCACGGGCCCGCCGCCCGCGCAGGTGGCTCCTTGGCAGCTTTCCTTCTCGGTGCAGGCGTCTCCGTCGCTGCAAGGCCACGTAGCCGCGCTGACCGTGCAGCCGCTGGTAGCGTTGCAGTCGTCCGCCGTGCATACCTGGCCGTCGCTGCACTCCGCCAGCACCTTGCCAAAACAGCTGCCTGCTTCGCTGCAGGAGAAGTGGCCAAAGTTGTCCAACACTAACAAGCGGAAGTCGTGGGCCGCCGCTTTGGGCGGTGTGCCATAGGCAGCGGCGGCCAGGCCACTACCAGTCAAGGGGACCAGCGCTTGGATGACGTCGTCGCTGGCCGAGCCCTGCACCCGCTCCCAGTGCACGTTGCCAGCGGGATCCAGGCCTACCAGCCACAAGTTCGCGCCGCCCTTGCCTTTGCTGTAGGTGTCGCCGGCCACGACCACCCCGCCGCCGGGCATCACACTGATGCCGCTCAACCCGTCATTTTGGCCACCGCCGTAGGTTCGCTGCCACAGCAAATTGCCGGCAACGTCCAGGCGGACTACCCAGCCGTCGTCATTGCCCGCACCGCCCGAGGCGCTCCGTCCCGCGGCATAGACACCGCCGTCTGGCGCAGCCTCGGCCTCGACCAGGTAGTCGTTGCCGGTGCCGCCCAGCTTCTTGTGCCACAGCGCCGATCCATTGGCGCCAAGCTGGCTTACCAAGTCATCCCAGCCGCCCGCAGTGGTCTCTTGGGTGGCGCCCACCGCGGCATAGCCTTGGCCCCCCAAGGGCGCCACGCCATAGAAGATCGCTGCCCCCTTGTGAAAGAGGTTGTTGGTGAGCATCACGCCGTCTTTGTCGACCCGTACCACCCAGGCCTGCAGCACGTCATTGGTCCACGGGTAGCCGTGCAGCCAGCCCACGGCGGCCCGGCTGCCGTCTTGGCCATCGGCGATGTCATAGAAGAATCCCGTGTTGGCGCCAGGCGTACAGGAGTGGCCGTTGTCGTGGCTATAGGGCTTGGACCACACCTCTTTGCCGCTGGGGTCGACGCGCAAGATCCAGCCGCGCTGCTGACAACTGCCTGTACCGCCTGCGATCATCGCGCCAAAGGAGGTGGCAACCACGCCGGTCAGGTAGTCGGCGCCCACCGAATTGCCAAAAGAGGGCTTGACCACCGCTTTGGACAAGGCGGCGCCGTTGGCATCCGTTCGCACCAGGTAGCCGTCGGCGCTGCTGAGCTCGTAGCTGTCTCCCACCAACCAGAATCCCTCCTGACCGATCTGCGCGAGCTTGCGCGGCCGCTCGGCCACCGCCGTGCCGTACCACTGGTCTACAAAGCCCGCCTTGGCGGAAGAAACGCAAGCCCCCTTGATGCAGCTGTCGGCATAGGTGCAGTTGCCCGACTGGCAGTCGCTGCTGTTGGGCAGATGCTGGCAGCCCTTGCTTGGCAGGCAGCTGTCGTCGGTGCACGTATTGCTGTCGTCGCAGCCGTCCAGCAGCCCGGGCTTGCAGAAGCCTCCTGCGCACTGGTCCTTGAGGGTACAGAAGTTGCCGTCACTGCAGCCGCCGGTCAGCGGGGTGTGGCTGCAGCCGCCGCTGAGGTTGCACAGGTCTTGGGTGCAGGGGTTGCCGTCGTCGCAGGTGCCCTGGCCGTCTCCCGCGCACTGCCCGGCGTCGCAGAGGTCGTTCTCTGTGCAAGGATTGCAGTCGTCGCAAGCCAAAGCGTTGAGCTGGTGCGAACAGCCCAGCAGGGCAAAGCAGGTGTCGTTGGTGCACGGATTGGCGTCGTCGCACACCTGGGTGGTCTTGCCGGCGCAGTCGCCCTGGGCCTGGCAGGTGGCATAGCCCCACGGGTCGGCCCGGACGACTCGCACTGCCCCGCCCTTGGTCGTCGCATCGGCCCAGCCCGCAGCCAGCGTCAGGTAGCCAGAGCTCAGCGCTGCGACCGTCACGGCCCCACCGCTGCTGGCCTGCACCGGGGTGCGGTCCCACACCGGCTGCCCCCCCCAGGTCCAGCCCTCCGACCCAGGCGTGCCACGTGCCGTCGACTTCGCGCTGGCCGGCAAAGCGCACAGTCTGCGCCTCGGCCAAGGTCAGCTGGCCAAACCAGGCGCCGCCAGCACCGCCAAACAGCTTGTCCCACAAGACCTTGCCCGCGCCATCGACCCTGGCCGCCCGCGCATCCTCAAAGCCAGCCCCCTGCCAATCGGCCAATAGCGCGCCGCCATCGGCCATTACGACCACGGCGTTGGCAGAGCCCGTCAGCGCAGAGAGGCCGCACTCCCACAGGATTTTGCCGTCGGCAGCCAACCGCGCGGCCCACCACACTGGCTTGCCGGCGGGATCCAGGCGCTCTCCGGCCAGCCAGGCGCCGCCACCGGGAATTGCCGCCACCGCCCGCGCCACCCCGGCCGCGCCGGCCAGCGGCTTCTGCCACAGCACAGTACCCACCGCCGAAACGCGCGTGACCCAGGGCAGCGTCAGCCCTTTTTGCTGCGAGCTGCCGGCAATCCACGCCTCGTCTTTGCCAAACAGCGCCACCGCCAGGGCAGCGTCATCGGCCGCCTCGCCAGCCACCTGCTTCCAGACCACCGTCGCATCGGCGCCAAAGCGCACCAAGAAGGCGTCTTGCCCACCCAGGGGCCCGGGTTTGACCGAACCCACCACCAGCGCGCCACCGCCGCCGGTGCTCACCGCCGCAGCCGCAGTCTCCTCGCCTTCCGCGCCGACCAGCACCTCGCCGGCCACGCCACCGCCCGCCGCCAGCTTGACCAGCCACACGTCACTCGGCCCCTTGGCGCCAGAGGAGGTCGAGCCCACCAGCCAAGCCGCATTGAGGTCTTAGGCCAGCAGCTGGGCGGGCTTGTCTGTACCCACCCCGTCCACCAAGGCGATACCCAGCGGAGGGGGCAGCGCCGCGCAAATGCCACCGCCGCACTGCCCCAGCGGCGCGCAGGCCTCGCCGGTGCTGCAGGTCGCGGCGTTGGGCAGGCTCACACAACCTTCTGTCGTTTCGCAGGAATCGTCGGTGCAGGGGTTCTTGTCATCGCAGATCACCGGCTTGCCAATGCAGCCGCCGGCGCCGCAGGTATCGCCGCTGGTGCACGGGCTGGCGTCGTCACAGCCGCCGGTCAGGGCCTTGTGGATGCAGCCTGCCACCGCACTGCAGCTGTCGGCGGTGCAGGTGTCCAGGTCGTCGCACAGGCTGGTCTGCGGAGAGTTCTTGCAGCCAGCCAGCGGGTCACAGGTGTCCGCGGTACAAGCCGTCTCGTCGCTGCAGTTCTTGGCTTCGCCGCTGCATTTGCCGTTCTTGCACAGGTCGCCGTCGCTGCATTTGTTGCCGTCGTCGCAGGCAATGACCTTGGGCACGGGAGCTCCGCCTTGATTCTTCATCTAGATTCAGCTGTTGGCGCCTGTGCAGGTCTGAACGGCCAGCTCGATCGGCGTCGGGGCGCAGGTGCCGCTGCTGGGTTCGCAGGCCTTCTTGAGGCAGGCTGTGTCAAAGCCGCCAGGGCAGTAGACCACCGTAGCCGGATTGGTCAGGCACTTGGGCGCCGTAGGGTTGGACTTGTCGCAGTACGGCACGCCATTGCAGAGGTTGCCGTCGTCTTGGCACTCCGCGTTGGACTTGCAGCCGCAGATGCCCTTGCCGGCCAAACACTTTCCCTGAGCGCAGCTGTCGGCGTCGGTACACGGGTCGCCGTCAGAGCAGGCGGTGCCGTCGGCGGCGGGGCCATGCTGGCAGCCTTTGGCGCCGTCGCAGCTGTCGCTGGTGCAGGGGTCACCGTCGCCACAGTCGGCCGCGGTGCCCGCCTTGCAGGTTCCCGCCAGGCACAGGTCGCTGGCCGTGCAGGCGTTGCCGTCGTTGCAGATGGTGCCGTCAGGTACGGCCACCAGCAGGCAGCCCAAGCTCGGGTGGTACTGCGCCGCCTGGCACGCCGCCGCTGCGGCCGGACAGTCCTCCTTTACTTTTCAGCACTTCCCACTACCCTGGCTGTCCACGGCGCTATCGGCAGTCGCGTCGATGCTGGCATCTTGATCCACCAGGCCTTGAACCGCGTCGTCGGAGCCACAGCCACCCGCGGCAACAACCAGCAGCGCCGGCAACAAACGGCGTATCCAGCCCGGCGAGCGGAAACGCGGCATAGGGGATGCAGGCATGGCAACCTCGGCGGCAATTCCGGCTATTTTGCGCCCTGCGTTGGGCCAGCGTCAAGCGCTCCAACATTGCCCAAGGCTATGTTATCTCCGCGCCAGTGCTAGTGTTTGGCCCGGCACACCCCCAAGCATCGACCTACTGGCTGAAAGCATCCTGCGTGCAACGCTGTGCCCGCCCCGCCACCTTCGCCGCCCCGTCGCAGCTGGCTGCCCATCCCAGGCGGGTTTGGCTGGTCCTCGATGGAGGCAACGCCCCTGGCTATGCGACCGTGGCAGTGGCCGTCATACCCTGACCCAATGTTAGATCGCTGTCGCTGTTGGGGAATTCGCGGAGAGCCGGCAGAGCTCCACCTTCAGCCACAGGGCCATGCCCCCACCCGCCGCCGCCGAGCCTGCAGAGTGCCCAAGGCCAGCAGTCCAAGCAGCACCGCCGCGTCGCCGTGCCCGCTGCGGCGCGCCGCTTGGCAGCCATCGTCCACGGGGGCGGGGGCCACAGGGAGCGGCTTGGCGACACTGTCGGCGGCGGCGTCCACGGTGGCCAAATCCCCAGGCGCGACGTCGGCACCAGGGCTGTCTGCTGGTGCGCCATCGCCAGAGCCGGCGTCAGGTCCGGCGCCGTCGACTCCTGCAGCGTCGTCCTGGGTCCCGTCAGAACCACCCGTGCTATCCGACTCTGCGCCGTCGGCCGGCCCCGCGTCGTCTCCCCCGGCGTCAGGGAGCCCCACGTCGGCGGCGGCGTCCGTGGACCCCGCGTCCGCGCCGGTGCCGCCCGGGCAGGTGGTGGTCGGCAGAGACGCTGCCACCAGCTTGGCAAATAGCTCCTGGCGGGCCGGCAGCGGATAGACCGTTTCCAGCGGCACACCCAGCAGCAAGGCGTTGGACTTGTTGGGCAGCTGGTTCAGCGTCGCCGCCACCCCCTTGCCGCTGGCGTAGTTCAATATAGTTGCCGAAGCCTTGGGCAATAGCACATCGGGGAAGTCGACGTGGTACGCCGCACCGGTGCCATCGTCAAAGTTCCACGACCCGGCGATGCCTGCCGCGCCCTGCACTGTGTAGATCCCCGCGTCATCGCTGCCATAGCGCGCGCCAAACCAGGTCTCCAGCCAGTCGCCGCCTGCCGGGCCGCCTTTGGCTTCCAGCGTCCATAGAACCTCGGCGCCGTTGAGCCACCAGCTGCGGCCGCTGCCGCCCTGCAGCCAATCGGTCATGGCCTGCTTGGCGGCTGCATCAAAGATCCCTTCAATGCTTGAGTTTTCTCCCGCCGCCCAGTCGACCAGCGCGTGGCCCGCCAGCAGCGCCGGGGTCACCGCCAGCCTCTCGGCGCTGTCGACGCCCAGCCCCGCAGCCGCCAGGCCCTGGACGTGGGCGACCAGATAGTCATAGGTGTTCATCTTGCTCTGGCGCAGCCGCTGGACACTGGCCAGAGAGTAGGCGCTCAGGTCGTCCACCGGGGCCAGGGCCGAGTCCAGGCGCGTAAAGCCCTGCACCGCCAAGGCCCGCGGCGCGCCGGCACAGCCCTCGACCGCGCCCACCACCGCCGACGGCAGGCTCGCCCCGCCAAGATTGATGGCCACCACCCGGGCAAACAGCGGCTGGGCGCCCGCCGGCAGCGGTACCACAACGCTGGTGCCCGTCGCAGGGGTACCCTCGTCAAAACCAAGACCATCCTTAGACAATTGCACCAGGTAGCTGGTGGGCGCCTGGCCGTAGACGCTGCCCGTCGGTCCCGGCTGCCACTGTACCTGGGCCGTCCCCGCGGCGGTCCGCACCATCTGCACGGCCTGGGGCGGCTCTGGCAGCAGCTGCAGCGGCACCTTGTCGCGGTCGGCAAAGTACTGGGCAATGGCCTTGTACAGCGAGCGGGCCAGCAGGTGGCGAAAGCGCGGCTCGCGCAGCTGGTCGGCGTCCTCCTTGGTCGAGTGAAAGGCCGCCTCGACCAGGGCGGAAGGCATCTCATTGTTGTGCTTGGGATTGATCTCGCCAAAGTAGGCGGTGTAGACGCCACGGTCCTTCCAAGCCGGGTCCCACAGGGCCTTGATGTCGGCCACCATGACTTTCTGCACCAGCTTGCCAAAAGCGTCAGACCCCTTGGTACCGGTGAAGTCGTAGCTTCCATCGGGAGCGTTGGGGCCATAGACATAGGTCGAAGTGCCGCGGGCCGGCGACGGGGCGTTGGTGTGCCAGCTCAGAAAGATCGCGTCCTCGCCCTCTTCGTGGTGCCAGGCGGCCATGCGGCTGCGGCAGGAGACGTCGTCGCTGGGGTCGTCCGAAGAGTAGTCCCACACCGAAGACGGTGCTCCAGAAAACTGTGCGTACGTCCTGCAACTTTCTTCCCAGCGCGGCCTACCAGAATTGGGTCCGGCCGCCGGAGGCTTGCCAGTGCCGCGCTCCACGCTGCCCATGCCGCCGCCAAAGCGCACAGCGTCGGCGATGACGTAGCGGTCGGCAAGCCCGCTCAGGGTGTCATTGTGCAAGACGATCGAGCCCTTGCTGGGGTCGACGCCCGCGGCAAAACTGAAATAGCCCAGCCATGCCCAGGTGCCGCCGTGCTTGGTCTGGTCCAGGCGCACATGGCTGCTGCCGCCCAGGTGGCGGACTTCATAGTGGGCGTCGGGCACCCGGTTGGCGCTGGCGGTCCAAGTGACGTAGACGGCGTAGCGCCCGGTGGTGGGAACAGACGGGACAAACTGAGCAGCGGCGGTCGCGACACCGGCGGTGGCCTTGGCGGCCCGATAGCTGCCCAACACAAAGGGATTGTCGCTGCCCTGCACCGTGGCCTTTGCGGCAAAGCCGGGGATGGTGCCGGCCTGCCAGTTGCCGCTGATCTCCGAGTAGCCACTGCCGTTGGCGGCCTTGGCGCTGGCGTCGTCGACCACAGCTTCGGCGCTGTTGAGGTCGCGCTCGCGCATCGTGACAACCTGGGCGCCGGCGTTGCGCAGCATGGGCACCAGGTAGTGAAAGGCTGCCTCAGCGTTGAGCAAATCCTCTACCAAGTTGTGGGTGTTGCCCCGCTGGGTCGCCCAACGGTTCAGGTTCTGCGTCCAGGTAAAGCCATGGCCTGGGCTGAGGTAGACCGTCTTGCCGCTCAGAAAGCCTTTGCCCTGGGTGGGCAGCGTGTCGCCATCCAGGGTCGATGCCACCGGCGCCGCCGGCAGCGGCTTTTCCCAAGGTCGGCGCGGTACTGGCTCGGGGTCCGCCACCAGCTGCACCAGCCGCGTCCACTGCCCCGGCCGCACAGCCAGCCGCGACACCCGCTGAGGCAAGCGCCCCCACAACTCCACGTGGCGCACCTGATCCGGCAGGGCCGGCGGCCGGTCCAGATCCCCAGGCTGTTGCTGACTTTCCAGGACATAGCCAGCCCCCAGCCAGGGTGCGTGCACCGGCAGGCTCTGCTCTGGTGGCTCGCCGATGACGGCCAGATAGCGGCGCTGCAGGGCCTCCAGGTGCAGCTCGTCCAGACCCTGGGGCCCAAACCAGCCGGCTGGCAGATCCAGCCACACGTCGGCGCGCTGCCCCTCGACTTGGCGGCGCACTTCGCGCCACGTCCCCGGTAGCTGCTCGTGGCCGGTCGCCAGGGCCGCAGTCGCAGCCGCCGTTGTCGCTACTGCCAACAACCCCACTGCTGCCATAGAGATCCACCGGGTCATGCTTCCTCCAAGGGGCCTTCGGGGGGGCTGCTCAGTCCCTGGCCGGCGGCCGATCCAGGTCCTGCACTTGCTGCAACTGTACCGTCAGTTGGCGGGCCCTCTTCATCGCCTGGCCCATCAGCAGGGTCGGCGCGCCGCCCACCACCAGCGCCGCCAGCCCCGCGGCCAGCGCCGGCTGTGGCGGGTCCTGGGCAGCCCCAAGAAACCAGCCGCCAAGCGGCGCCACGCCCACCACAACTCCTGCCCAACGCGCAGTAGCCAGGGCCTGCCGCCGCTCTTGGCGCAGCCGCTCGGCCACCTGCTCGGCTCCTGCGGTGGCGGTCAGCGTCCAGCTCTGCAGCAGCGCCGCAGGCAGCCCCTGGGCCAGGCGCGCCCACGTCTTGGAGTCCACCGCCGTCCACGCCCCAGCCTGGGCCAGCGGCGCCCTTCCTGCCAGCTGTAGCCAGGCCGTGACAAGAGTCAACCATTCATCCAGGCTAGGGTATTCGCAGCGGAGCTGTCCAGTGCTCAGCACCATCACCCGGTCCAGCCTGGCGTCCCAGCCCAGCGCTTCGGCACCGCGGCGGGCCAGCGGCAGCAAATGCGGCGGCCAGTCGGTGCCCAGGCCAGCGACCAGCTGCGCCGGATCACCAAAAACTGTAGAACTTCCAAGCTCAAGCGCCGCCTGGGGCCAGCCGTCCGCCAGCAGCGCGGCCATCCGGTCGCTGAGGTCACACGGCCAGCGCTCAAGCCATTCGGCGGTGGGCGCAGGGCAACTCAGCCCCAGCTGGCGGGCCTGTGCCATCAATGCGGCCCAAGCAGTCACGGCGCCCTCCCCGGTCTTCCGAGAAATCTTGTAGCGTCAGGGCTCTTCAACAACCCGCGGCGGCGGCGGCGTGGCCACCCGGTTCTCCAGGTCGTAGCGCGACCCCGGAGTCAGAATGTGCAGCCGCACGCCAATCAGGTTGACCGGCTGGTTGGGCTCAGCCGTGGCCATGCCCGAGTACAGCAACTGGCTCACGTCGATGATGGTGATCCCGCCTTCACCGGCGATTTCCATGACATTGTCGGGGCCAATGAACCCGGCGGTGTTCTCGTCAAAGCCCATGCCAATGGCGAAGGGGTTGTAGGCCACGGCGGCCAACACCCGACCCAACCGGTCGCGCTGACGGAAGTGCTGGTCCACAATGATGCGGTTGGTCAAGCCGAGGCCGGGAGCCAGCGTCACCTGGCCGCCGCGCGGGGTCGAGCCGCCCTTGCCACCGGCGATCATGTGCTCGCTCAAGAAGGCTGCGCCCGCCGAAGTGCCGGCGATGTGCACGCCAAGGGCATTGCGCCGCCGCAGCGCTTGGGCGACCGCGGTTCCCCCCAGGATGGTCGATAGGCGCAGCTGATTGCCGCCGGTCATGAACACGCCGGTGGCCTGCATCAGGAATTCCATCCAATCGGCGCGATCGGCTTGCTGGCGCGACTGGTACGGCAGCTCGCGGGCGCTGGCTACGCCGATGTCGCGAAAGACCTCTTCGTAGCGGCTGCCGGTCGAGCCCAGCTCAGAGGCCGTGGGCAGGATGGCAATCGACGCCTTGGACCCGCCGCACAAATCGACAAAACGTCGCAAAATCACGCGGTCGGCGATCTTGTCTTCGGCGCCGCCGATCGGGATGATGTAGCCACGGGAAACGTCGGGATGTTCTGGAGACGGCATGACCTGACTATGGCCGACTGGCGGCCGGCGGGGCATCTAGTCCAGCATCCTCCGGGTGTTTTTGCAAGGGCGCCACCGGCAAAACCCTGCGGCGGTTGCGCATAACCCTGCATCGTGGCAAGGTCAGCGGCGCGGTTTGGGTCTGCCGCATTCCTGCAGCATGAACTTGTTTGACACTTCCTTGCGCATGTGTCCGGAGTGCGGGTTGCGCACTGCCGTAACCCTATGCCCAGAAGACAGAACCACCACCGTCATCCTGCGCAAGTACGTGCCAACGGCTCAAGTCCGCCCGGGCGACACGGTGGGCGACCGCTACCGCATTGTCAGAGTGCTCGGAGAGGGCGGCTACTCCACGGTGTTTACGGCTCGCCACGTCGTCACCGACCAAGAGGTGGCCATCAAGGTCCTCAAGGCCGCGTGGCCGGGCCCGGATGAGCAGGCGGTGCGCCGCTTCTACCGAGAGGCCCGCGTCACGGCCGGGCTGGCACACCCCAATACAATCCGGGTGTTTGACGTTGGCCAGACCGAAGGCGGCTCCTTTTGGCTGGCCATGGAGCTGCTGCGCGGCGAGTCGCTGGAAGAGCGGCTTGAGCAGCGGTGGTCCGGCCAGGCCGGCGCTACCGATCTGCTCGCCCGCAGCCAGCCCGGGGTGCTGACAGAGCAGGAGTGCATCGATTTTGCCGTTCCGGTGCTGCGCTCTCTGCAAGAGGCCCATCAGCGCCGCTTGGTACACCGCGACCTGAAGCCCGCCAACATTGTGCTCGCCGAAGTGGCCGGCGAAGCCATTGTCAAGGTGCTGGATTTTGGCATCGCCCAGACCAGCGGCTCAACCCTGACGACCACCGGCATGGCCTTGGGAACCCCAGCGTACATGAGCCCCGAACAGTGCCAGGGGCTGGAGCTTGACGGACGCAGTGACTTGTATTCTCTAGGTATTATCCTGTACCGCTGCGTCTCGGGAGATGTGCCGTTTGCCGACCTCAACCCGGTCAAGCTGATGCAGGCCCACCTGTCGCGGCCGCTGCCCGATCTGTGGCGCGCCGCCAAGACGCGGTTGAGCCAGGGGTTTGTCGACCTGGTGGTCAAGGCCCTGGCCAAAGACAAGGCGGACCGCTTTGCCGACTCGCAGGCGATGAGAGAGGCCCTGATCGCTGTCGCGGCAGACCTGTCCAAGACATCCATGGAGATGCAGGTCTTTCGCTTGGACGGCAAGCCGCCGCCGAGCCGCAACCGCCACACCGGCCCAGCGGGCGATGCCGCCATGCCAAAGATAGCGCCAGCGCGCAGTCGGACCTCGCAGACCAAGCCGGAGGCCCCAGCGCCGCAGACCGGCTTTCTGCCCCACGCCCCCACCGCCGTACGCAGCTTGAGCGGCGCCATCGCCCTGGACCCTGCCCAGCCCTCGCCTGAAATGCCAGAGGATTTCTCAAAGACCCAGGCACCGGGCCCCACCAAGCGCGCGTTCCGCACCACCATGCCCATGCACGGCGGGCCGCTGCGCCTAGACGGCAAGGAAGAGGATCCGGAGACGTAGTCGGCCGCAACACCGCAAAACTGCTGCAGGAACTGACGTTCCCAGGGCGACTACTGGGCGATGCACATGCCAGCCACGCACTTGGCGGTGTTGGGATCCGGGCAGGCACAGCTGGTCTCCGCAGTGCAGAGCTTAGCCTTATAGGCAAGAACCAGCATCTTCATGTAGTTGAACAGCGGCTTGGCCGGCCCCATGGTCTTGACGTTGACAAACGTCGGGCAGCCGCACGCAAGGGTGTTAGAGACCTTGAAGGTGCAGTCGGCATCGCTGGAGCACTTGGCGCCTTCCGCTAGAGCCGCCGCCGCCGCAGCGTCGAGCTCTTTGCAGGTCAGTTCCTTGGTCGCACATTGCCCGCCGCCGCATACGCCCACGTGGGTGGCCATGTTGTAGCAGCCAGTGCCGCAGGTTGCGCCGCAGCCGTTGCCCTTGAGCATGGCAGCCATGTCAATCAGGTTTTGCGAATCCGCAGAGTTGCCGTTGAAGTGTCGCTGGCAGGTCTGGCACTTGCCGTCCGCCGGGGCCGGCTTGTAGCACTCAAAGGGAGTCGAGCAAGCCAGCGCCTTGACCTTGACCGCGTCAAACTGGGCCTGCTTGGCGGCGCAGGGATCCTGATCGGTATCGGCCGCGTCGGGCTTGGCGGTGTCGGCTGGGGCGGTGTCGGCTGGGGAACTGTCCGTCGGGGCGGAGTCCGTCGGCGCACTGTCGGCCGGCGCAGTGTCGACGGGGGCTGTGTCGGTTGGGGCTGAATCAGGCGGCACGTCGCTGGCCGTGTCGCTGGCTGCGGCGATTTCTGCAGCAGAATCAACGGACAAAGCGCCACCATCGGCGTCACCAGTCGCCGCCGCGCCGTCTTTGCCCATCGCCATGTCGGCGCCGATCGAGTCCGCTTCGCTGGACCCTACCAAGGTGCCGTCAGAGGCCTCCTGGCAGGCCGCCAGCGCGCCAACTGCCGCCAGCGCTCCAGCCCATGTGCGCCAATTGAACGGTGTGTGCATTTCCATGTCCCCTTGTGGCCAATTCGGTCGCAGGGGTCGCCCTGGCGGCTGTGAAGCCTGGCCGATCGCGACCTGCCCGGCAGGCTAGCACATGGCCGGCCCCTTTCTCCACGGCGGAGGCTCGGCCTTGATCGGCCTACACACAATCAGTGCAAATCTTCAGACAAAACCACCTTGCCGGCAGCGCCAGGGTCGTTGGCGAGCCGCCACAGGGCCCGGGCCAGGGTGGTGTCATCGGTCGAGCGGTAGCGCTGGCGGGTAGTAGTGGCGCCCAAAAAACCCAAGGCGTTCAGCAAGCCATCGGCCACCAGCGACGCGGAGTGCTCGGCAGGTCGGCTCACATCGCGCTGGCCGGTGATGAAAGACGGCCGGGCAATGGTCCAGGCCACGCCGCAGGCTTGCACGGCTTGCTCAGCGCGGTGTCGCCACTGCAAATAGGCACCGGCAGCCGAGGGACCGGCGCCGAGGGAAGACAAGTAGACCAGCCGCTCTACTCCGCCCACCTGGCCGACGGCGTCAGCCAGCATCTTGGTCAAGCCATAGTCCACGGTTTCATAGCTGTTGGCCGCCTTTCCGTCGCGCCCCATGCGCTTGGCGGTGGTGCCAATGCAGCAAAACACCCATTGGGGGGCGGTCCGCCGCAGCTCGGCGGCGATGGCCTCTGGTTGCCACGCAGCCGTGCTGACCTCGGCACCGATCCCGGAAAAATACCCTTGCCAGTTCTGCAGTTGTGGAGAGTCGGGCCGGACATGCGCCCACACCTGGGCGCCCTGGCGGCAGGCTTCCGCCACCAGCGCCTTGCCAACAAAACCCGTGGCTCCGGCAACAAAAACCTTGGTAGTCATAGGATTTCTCCTTGCGCCTGGCCGTCCATGACCGCGCCACTAGCGCAAAGCTCGTCTACCCGCGCTGCAGCCAGCCCCAGCTCAGCCAGCACCTGGCGGGTGTGCCAGCCCGGAGCGACCCCCGCCATGGCCGGAGCGGCCGGGCTGTCAGACAAGCGCACTGGGCTGGCCAGCTGCGCCACTTGGCCGCCTGCCGGATGAGCGACCTGGATGACGCTGTTTCGATGGACAAATTGCGGCAATTGCAGCGCCTCTGCGGTAGAGCGCACCGGCTCCACGCAGACTGGAATGCGCTCAAAGACCTCTACCCAGTGGTCAAACGGCTTGGCCGCCAGCTCCGCCTGGATTTCACGCTTGAGTGCAGCGGTCTCTTCCGCCGTGCTCGCTGGCGCGTGCAGCAAGTCCGGTCGGCCCACCGCCTGGCAGAACCCCTCCCAGAACTTGGGTTCCAGCGCCGCCATGGCCAGCCAGCGGCCGTCTTGGGTGTGATAGTAGTCAAAAGCCGAGCCGCCGCCGAGGTCTCCCGTGCCCGGCTGCGGGTCTTCGCCGCCGGCCAGCACGCCGCTGGCGGCCAGGGCGTTGAGAAACAGCGCGCCTTCGCCCATGGCAATGTCGATCTGCTGGCCGCGGCCGCTGGCGGCGCGCTGGATAACGGCTGCCAAAATTCCCACAACGGCCGGCCAAGTTCCGCCGGCTACATCGCCGGGCAGCGCCGTCCACGGCGTGGGACCGCCGCGCTCGCCACCCATCAGGTAGGCCAAGCCGCTTGCCGCCATGTAGTTGATGTCATGCCCAGGGCGATCGCGCCACGGCCCGTCCTGGCCAAAACCAGTGATAGAGCACCAGATCAGCCGCGGCTGCCGCTTGGCCAGGGCTTGGTAGCCCACGCCAAGGCGGTCCAAGACACCGGGGCGAAACTGCTCCACCACGATGTCATAGCTGTCGATCAGCTGCAGCAGGATCTCGCGGCCTTGGGCGCTCTTGAGATTCAAGGCCAGGCTTCGCTTGCCGCGGCCGGCAAAAGACCAGGCTGCTCCTTGGCCGTGCTGGTCTAGGGGGGCCAAATAGCGCAGCAAATCCGGGCGGTCGGGGGGCTCGATGCGCAGCACCTCAGCGCCCAGATCGGCCAGCAGCAGGGTGGCCAGCGGTCCGGGCCACAGGCTTGTCAGGTCGAGGATCTTCAGGCCCTGCAACGCTTTCATGCTCCCCTTGCGCAAGAGCGGTCGACGGGGACCGCGCATGCGGCGATTGTCGCAGCGGTCGCCTTCCGTGTCGATGGAGGACCTGTCGCGCGCCGTAGCTTGGCGACTTGTGGCACTGCCGGTTTGGCGCGATAGTGAGGCGTCTGTGCAGATTGGGCGCCCACGCCAGTGGCTGTGGCCCAGCGCCCATCGGCCCGTGCCCGGTCAGGAGGTCCCCATGCTGCCGATTTTCGCCCACCCGCCCCTTGGCCACCGCTCTGCGCTGCTCGCTGCTGCCCTGCTGGCCTGCCTTGGGCTGCCCGGCTGCCTCGCCTCTGGCGTCTACCGCACCGCCCGCACGCTGGAAAAGGGCGAGGGCGACATGAACCTCACCTTCAGCGCTTTTCAGATCGGCGGCGCCGAGACCACCACCACCGTCAATGGCACCAAGACCACCACCAAAGAGCCCTCGATCACCATCCCCAACGTGATCCCTGAATTCGCCTACCACATCGGCGTCACCGACGACCTGGAAGTGGGCGGCAGAGCGGCCCTGGGCAGCGTCCTGCTAGAAATCGATGCCAAGTATCGGTTCTTGCGCAGCGGCGACCTGCACATGGCGCTGGCTCCCGCGCTGGGCTTTCGGGCCTTGGGCCCCATTGAAGGCATCTCTGCCACCCTGCCAGTGATCGCCACCTATGACCTCAACGACACCTTAGCCCTGAACCTTGCGCCCTACGTCGGCTACTCAAGCCTGAACTCAACCGACAAGGACCTCAGCGGCATCAGCGGCAACTTCCTGTCGGTCGGCGGCAGCGCCGGCGTGCAGCTGCGCGGTCGCACCTTTCATTTCATGCCATCGGTCGACATCAGCCAGACGCTGGTGACCTTGAGCGACAAGCAGTCCAGCGAGTCCAGCAGGCAGCGCTTTGTCATCTTCAGCTTGACCATGGGCTGGGTCAGTGGCCGCGAGCTGAAAAAGCTAGAGAACATCGAAGACAAGCTAGACAAGATGGACAAGAAGCTGGACAGCGGCACCTCGCCCAAGTAGGGCGGCTGCCATCCAAGCCAGCCCCACGGGCAAATTGGGTCAGGCCTGTGGGCCCTAGGCCGCCCGATCGCCCAGCTCGCGCACCAACAGCTTGCTGTAGTCCTTGGCCAAGCCCGGCTCCTGCAGCCGATCCGCCACGTCCATCAGCGCCAACAATTCCAAGCGCAGCACCTTGGGCGGCACGGCCCCAGCCCCCAGCAAGCCGCGAATCCGCACTTCTCGGCCCATCAGCGCGCGCAGCGGATCGATCTTCTCTAGCCTTTCTAGGCAGCCGCGCACGCACTTGTCTCGCAGCGGCGCCAGTGTGACCGCCTGCAGCAGCGCCGCCGCCGCGTCGGGCTGGTCCTGCAGGCAGGCGGGCAGCCACTCTGGGTCTTCCCAGGTCAAGGCCTTGTCGATCAACGCCGAGCGCCGCTGCTGCCACTCTGCCGGCGGGCAGGTCCGGTGCAGCCACTGCAGCCAGCTGCGCACCGGCTGGCGCTCAAACGCCCACAGCGCCAGGCGCGCCGCCACCGCCGGCAGTCCCGCCGCCATGGCAGCCGAAACGCCAGCCTCTGAGCCGGCTTGCCACAGCCCCCCGCGCGGATCGTACCAGCCAAGCAGGCGGATGAGCGCCTCGAATTGCCCCGCCGCCGCCAGCTCTTGCGCCAGGGCCGTCAGGGCAGAGCGCAGGGGCGGCCACGCCATGGCCAGTTCTTGGGCAGAGGCCACGTCGCCCTGGGCCAGGCATTGATCCACAAGGCCAGAGAACAGCAAGTCGCGCCCGCTGACCTGCCCAGATTCTCTCCACAGATCATGGGGTTGTTTGGCACGCCACTGCAGCAACTGAGCGATCAGCGCCTGGCGCGGGTCAGCTGCCCGGCTCGCCAGCCGCACCAGCGTGTGGCCCACGTGTGGCGCGACCTGCGGGTGGCCATCCAGGGCCTGATCGACCAGAACCGTTTGAATCTCTTGGTTGATGTCGGCGTAGTCAAAGACGCCCGCCAAGCGCAGCACCGCCGCCTCCGCCGCTTCAGGCAGGGGCGTAAACACCACTTTGCGCGCCCCCAGGGCCGTCAGCAGCCGCAGGGCCCACTGGCGCGCCTGCTCGGGCTGAGCGACCACGGCCTCCACCACGCGCTCGGTCATCTTCTCCAGATCAAGGACTTCTGGCGCGCCCGGCCGCAGCGACTGCCGCCAGGTCAAGGCCACCATGTCGACCGCGGCATCCAGCGGCAGCCGCTGGAGATCCAGCAGCGAGGCCCGGTCTTCGGTCGCCGCGGAGCGCACTTGCAGGCGTTGGCGCAGAGCCCCCATCACCGAGTCTTGGGTCCGCTGGCTCTCTACCACCGCCTTGCCGCGCCGCTGTACCTCCAGCACGGCAGCCACCGCATGGGCACAGCGCGGCGCCCCGCAAGTACACTGGCTGGTCAGGGCGCTCTGGCCGGTCAAGCCTTCGGCGAGCGCCAGCATCACCACTTCGCCGCCGGAGTCGTCGCTGTCTTGGCCGCTGACCACCAGCACCTGCAGCCCGCTGTCGCGCCCGCTGAGGCGGCCAACGGCACCGTCTCGAAATAACTGCTGCCCGCGAGCTGAGTTGCGCGCCCCCGCCCACGCCAGGGTAGACAGCTGGGCCACCACCGGCGCCAGGCGCGCCAGCCAGGTGCGGTCGTCGGCGGCCATCTAGGGCTCCCCGCCGCGCTGGACCCGGCGCCGATATTCCTCAAGCATGGCAATCAGCTGGGGCTGGCAAGACCCGCCGCACGGTCCGCAGCCGGCAAAGGTCTGGTCAAACAGCTGCGCCAAGGAGGTCGCGCCACTGTCCATCGCAGCCACGATGGCCGACTCCGGCACCTGATTGCACAGGCAAACCAAAGGATCTTTGCGATTGCGCTGCTGCTTGGCCAAGGGTTCCTCTTGCTGGCTCGCTCAGCCGACGCTGCCATCCACCTGAGCGTGCAGTGCTTGTTCCAGTTCGGTCAGAATCGCCTGCAGTTGCGGTGCCGGATCGCCCATCAGCGTCGCCCCAGCCGCGTGATCATGGCCGCCACCGCCCAGCGCCCGCATCACATAGCCCACCTTGACCGCGGCCTTGCTGCGCAAAGAGACCTTCCACTCGTCGCTGGTGCGCCCGGGCTTGACCATGGCGGCAATCAGCACCCCTTCAATGCCAATCAGCGTCGGAATGACTTCGCCCAGGGCATCCTCTGCCACGTCCAGGCCGGCGGTGACGTCGCGGGTCAGCAGCGCCCAGGCGATCCGCCCCTGGCCGGCAAAGCGCACCTGCTGGATCACCCTGCCCAGCATCAGCAATTCGTCGCGCGGCCGGCTGGCAAACAGCGCCTCTTGGATCGGGTTGGCGTTCATGCCGGTCCGCAGCAGCTCAGCCGCCACTTCAAAGGTGCGAGCCTGGTTGCGCACAAAGCGGAAGGACCCGGTGTCAAACGAGATAGCTGCGTACACCGCCGCCGCTACTTCGGCATCGACCGGCCAGCCCAGCGCCTTGATCAGCTGCCAGACCAGCTCGCCCGAGCTGGAGAAGTCCACCGCAATCAAGCCCTGGACTTGCAGGTCGGGGCTGCACGGATGGTGGTCGATCACCCACAGCGGCACGCCAAGCTCGACGGCCCGCCGCGCCGGCCTCAGCGCCCTCTCTACCTCGTTGGCGTCAAAAATCAGAGCCAGATCAGCGCATTCAAGCAGGTGCGCCTGATCGGCATAGCAGCCTATCCGCCGCTGCGGGTCCATCCAGCTGTAGCGCGCCGGGCAGGGATCCTCATTGACAATGCTGACTTGCTTGCCAGCCAGCTCCGCCGCGCGACCAAAGGCCAGCTGCGCGCCCAGGCCATCGGCATCGGGCCCCACGTGGGTCATCAGCACCAAGCGCTGGGCCCGCTGCAACCCCTCTAGTAGCCATGGCTCAAAGGGAAAATCGCTCAGTTGGCGCACACGGTCCTCTCTTGGGCGGTCGCCCTACAGTCGCTAGCGTTTCACGGTCGCAGGCGTTCTGCCAACTTCCTCCGCCAACTGCTGATCATGCCAGAAAATCACCGCTCGCAGCGGCCACGGCGGATCGCAGATGACGGACCCGGAATTGTTGGGCTACAATCTGCCGTTGATGTCTCCCTCACCGAGCCATGCCTCCCTGGGCTGCCTCCCGCTTCTCTTCGCCAAAGTAGGTCACCGTGTCGACTCCCGCCGCCAAGCCCGCCAAGACCACGTCCGCAGCGACCAAGTCCACAGCGGCCAAGTCCACAACGGCCAAGAAGCTCGCGCCTGTGGTAGACGCCCCCGTGGCCGCCGAGGTCAAGACCGTTGCGGTGGTCGCGCCGTTCTTTCAAGACAACACCATTCGCTACCTCAGGGCCTTTGCCAACCTGGCCAACTGCCGCACGGTGGTCATCAGCCAGGATCCCATGGCCAAGCTGCCAGGCGACCTGCAGGCCAAGCTCGCCGGCCACTGGCAGGTGCGCAACAGCCTGGCCGGCGGCGATCTGGGCGCGGCGTGCATCGCCCTGCAGAAGCGCCACGGCCCTCTGGACGGCCTGCACGGCTTCCTGGAGCAGCTGCAGGTGCCCCTGGGCGAAGCGCGAGACATCGCCCAACTTCCGGGCATGAACGCCAAAACGGCCGTCCAGTTCCGCGACAAGTCGGTCATGAAAGACGTGCTGCGCGCTGCCGGAGTGCCAGTGGCCCGCCACGCCCTTATCGAAAATGACGGCGACGCCTGGGACTTTGCCAATGTCGTTGGTTTTCCGCTGATTCTCAAGCCGGTCGATGGCCTGGGCTCGCGCGGCACCCAGCGCATCGACTCCGAGTCCCAGCTGGCGGCGGCACTCAAGCAACAGCGGCCTTCTATCGATCGGCCCTTGCAGGCTGAGGAATTCGTCACCGGCGCCGAGCGCACCTTTGAGACGGTCAGCGTGCGCGGTCAGCCGCTGTGGGACTCGGGCACCTGGTACATGAACCGGCCTCTAGAAGTGCTGGAAAACCCGTGGATGCAGTACTGCGTGGTGCTGCCCAAAGAAGAGGATCGTCAAGAGTTCAGTCAGTTTCGCCCGACCAACCACGCCGCGCTGCAGGCCCTGGGCATGGGCACCGGCCTGACCCACATGGAGTGGTTCCTGCGCAAAGACGGTAGCCACGTGGTCAGCGAAGTCGGCGCGCGGCCCCCCGGCGTGCATATCATGCCCATGAACGGCCTGGCGCTGGAGCGCGACTTTGTGTCGCTGTGGGCCAACCTGGTGGTACACGAGACGTGGCCTGGCGATCTGCAGCGCAATTGGGCAGTGGGCGCCGCGTTCTTTCGCGGCACGGGCAAAGGTCGCCGGGTGGCTGAGGTCAAAGGTCTTGACATCGCACAGCAATTGGCCGGATCGCTGGTGGTGGACCGCAAGCTGCCGGTGGTCGGCCAGCTGCGCGCGGATGGCTACGAAGGCGAAGGCTGGGCCCTGGTCCGGGCGCCGCGGACCGAGCAGGTGGTAGAGGCGCTCAAGGCGCTGGTCACCAATGTGCAGGTCCGCTACGGCCAGTAGCCTCAACAACCGCCTGTTCGATCCGCTGGACAGGCGGTTGTTGGTCACCCAGGTGGCGCCCCGGCACGCAGGGGCTCGGCTAGCTACTGGGGCTGCTAGGGCTTGGGGGTGTAGATGAGCTCGCAAGCGCCAGGTCAGCTGCAGCAGCCCGCGCCGGCTGAGCCACCCGAGCACCCTGCGGGCGCTGACCCCAGCGGCGATCTGGATCCCCTGGGCGGCGATACCCAACCCAATCAGCGGCATCTTGGCGCCGCCGAGGCCGTCGAAGCCCTGGCAGAGATGACGCTGGCGCCGGTCGCCAGCCTGCGCCGCGGCCACTGGACCCACCGCGCCGCCGTGCTTGTCCACCTCAGCGGCGGGATTGCCGGCGGAGTCGCCGCGTGGCGGCTGGGCTTGACCGACTGGGGCGTCTACCTGACCGGCGGCCTGTGTGCCAGCGTGCTGGTCGCCAACTCTCTGCGCTGGAAGCGCCGCTGGGGCTGGCTGCGGCGCGGGGCCCAGACCACGGTGGCGGTGGCCGTAACCCTCGCCTGGGGTGCGCTGTTATTTGACCGCGCCCAGGCCAGCGTGCGGGCCAGCGGCGATCCCAGCGCGTCTGCTTGGTTCTGGATCCCCACCGCGGCCCTGGCCCTGGCTGTGCCGCTGCTGGTCGCCCAGTACATCGTCCGCACCCGCCGCGATCGCGCCCTGCGGAAACGGTAGCCGGACCGGGGCGGCACAGGATACACTTGGCTGTTTGGCGCTGCGGTTGCGGCCGTCTATCTGGAGAAGGATCAGGCAATGTGGCGCGACCTGCTGCTGCGATATCGGCAAAAGCTGGTGCTGGCCCTGGTGCTGATCTCGCCAGTCGGGTCGATGTATTACCACGGCAAAGTGCGCCCAGAGACGTCGGCGGTAGAGAAGGCGATGATGGCGCTGACCGGCCCGGCAAGTAGCCTGAGCCACGACGGCGTCGGCGAGGTCAAGCAGTTGCTTTCCGCCTATGTGCTTTTGACCAAGACAGAGGCCCGCAACCGCGACCTCGAACGCGAGAACCGCATCTTGCTTGGCGAGGCGCTGCGCACCCGCACCTTGGCCGAGGAGCTGCTGCGGGTCAAAAAGCTCTGCGAATTTCGAGATCAGCACCGCGACTTTACCACCCTGCCCGCTCGGGTGGTCGGCCGCGACGTGTCGCAGGTCTTTCAGGTGGTCAGGCTGAAGATCGACATCGAAGGCGCCGCGGTGCAAGAGGGCCAGGCTGTCATTACCCATGACGGCATTGTGGGCAGAATCGAGAAGGTCTCTGGACCTTTTGCCGACGTGATGCTGGTCACCGACGCCCGCTCCAACGTCCACGCCACGGTGCCCGGCAAGGGGGTGGTCGGCTCGGTGAGCGGCAAGGGCAAGAAGGGCGAATTCGGTGCGCAATTTGTCTACCTCGACAACGCCGAGCGCGCCGTGCCGCTCATCGCCGGCGACGCGGTGCTGACCACCGGCCACGACCGGGTCTTCCCGGCCGGGCTTGAGATTGGCCACATCGCCGACCCCAAGTCGACGCGCCAGGGCCCCTACCACGAGTTTGTGTTGGCCCCCGCAGTGGCCTACGCCACGCTGGAAGAAGTGCTGGTCGTGACCGACTACCGTGGCGCTCAGACCGAGCCGGATCGCCGAGGTCCGGCGGCCAAGCCTATGGAATTAAAGACGCCCGATCCGCCCAAGCCCGGCGAGCTGGCTGCTCCAGCGCCTTTGCGCAAACCCAGCGACACCCCAAAGCCGGCCGACCTGGGCAAGCCAGCGCCCAAGCGCACCTTGGACCCCGCCAACACCCCGGACGCACCGCCATGAAGCATCTTGCATGGATCTTGATGGCTTACCTACTGCTGGCGGTGATCAGCCCACTGCTGGGCCACCTGGATGCGCAGCTGTACGCCCCAGACGTGGCGCTGTTGACGTCGCTCTACGTCGGCTCGCGCTGCGCCACCGTGCCGGCGGTGCTGACCGGCTTTGCCGTGGGGCTGCTCAAAGACGGCTTTTCGATGTCGGCGCCGGTAGGGGTCTACGCCGAAATCAATGTGCTGATCGCGCTGTTGGCCCGCGGCCTGCAGTCGCGCGTCGATCTCATCAGCCCGCTGCCGGTGATCGCCACTTCGGCGGCGGCGTCGCTGTTGTCGTCTGCGCTATTCCTGGCTTTTGAGTCGGTCTTTCACCGCAGCTTTGAGAACTACGCCGAAGTGGCTGCCACAGCGCTGCCTTTGGCCCTGACCACCATGCTGGTGGCGCCTGGGCAATTCGCACTGATGGAGCGGATCCGCCGCCGCTTCGATCAGCAGTCGCGCGGCGCCGAGCTGCTGAGGCGCTGACGCATGGCCCTGCCCCTTGGCAAATCCCACGACCCCACGCGCTACCGCAGCCACGTCCGCGTGGCTTTGGCGGTGGTGGCGCTGGCGGTGCTGGCTTTGACCGCGCGGCTGGCGCTGGTGCAGATGGTCCGCGGCGACCGCTACCAGAAGTACGCTGTGATTGAGCGGGTTTCGCGGGTCCGGGCCCAGGCGCCGCGCGGACTCATCAAGGCCGCCGACGGCACCGTGCTGGCCCGCAACATAGAGAGCCACTCGCTAGAGGTGATGACCAATCGCGTCAAGCCCGATCGCATCCAGCCTCTTGCCCAGACCCTGCGCGAGCTGATCGACATGACCGACGCCGAGTATGCCGATCTGGTGGCTGAGCTGACCCGGCCGGCGGATCCGCGCAAGCGGCGACCGCTCACGGTGCGGCGCGACTTGGTGTCTACCCACTGCCCCTATGATTCCAGCCCACTGGAGCTGGTGCCTCAGGAGCCGCACGGCTTCTGCACTGCCTGCGGACGCCACTTTGAGGCCGTGCCCGGCAAGCGCACCTGCCCCTTTGACCAGCGGCGGCTGCAGTCGGTTGGAGAAGGTTGGCACTGCGCGGCCTGCGAGCGCGATTTTCACCAAGGCAGCACCTGCCCCTATGACGGCACCACCATCCGCCGCGACCAGCACATCCTGCAGTGCGCGCTGTGCCGCCGCACCTTCAACGACGAAGTCGCCGTGCTGCGCGCCAACCAGCATCGGCTGCAAGAGACCAGGGTGATTGCAGAGATCCAAAGAGAGTACCCCTATCGCTATCTGGCCAGCCACGTGCTTGGCCACATGGGCTACGTGGCCCCCCGCGACATGGAGCCGCTGCTGCCTTTTGGCCCCCCGCGCCACGGCCTGAACGACCGGATGGGCCGCGCTGGCATTGAAATGACCCTGGACCGGCCGCTGCGCGGTCTGGACGGCGAGCAGGTCCTGGTCAAGCGCTCGGGCGGAGAAGAGGCGGCCAAGGACCTGGAAGACCTGGTCGCCGCCATCAAGCCGCGGCCGGTAACCGCGGGCGCCAATGTGCGCCTGACCCTCAACATGGACCTGCAGCGCGCGGCCAAGCAGGCCATGAAAGACGTCTACTCTGGCGCGGCGGTGGTGATTGACCCCAACAGCGGGCAGATCCTGGCGATGTACGCCAAGCCCAGCTTTGACCCCAATGCCCTGTCTGGCAAGCGCGCCCCGCAGTCGCGGCCCCTGGCAGAGATTGCCGCCTATGCGCCCCTGCTCAACAAGGCCCTGCACCCCTTTCCGCCGGCTTCGACCTACAAGATCGTCCCGGCCATCGCCGCCTTGGAGGAGGGGGTCGTCAACACCAAGACCGAGTACACCTGCGGAGGTCACTACGATTTTGGCGGTCGGCGCTTTCACTGCCACAACCGCCGCGGCCACGGCGAGGTCGACCTGCATGACGCGCTGCGCGGCAGCTGCGACGTGTACTTCTACAAGGTTGGCGAGGCGTTGGGCATCGACCGCTTGGAGCAGTGGTCGCGCAAGCTGGGTTTTGGCGAGCCCACGGGCGTAGAGCTGCGAGAGTCGATTGGCCGGGTCCCTTCGCGCGAGTGGTACCGCCAGCATGTGCC
Source organism: uncultured Myxococcales bacterium (assembly GCA_903919145.1). Classification (GTDB taxonomy): domain Bacteria; phylum Myxococcota_A; class UBA9042; order UBA9042; family UBA9042; genus SXRM01. Next base: position 136,049 of record CAIXGW010000016.1, on the reverse strand, counting down.
CGGCGGCTACTTTCCGGGCTTTGCCCTGTCAACGGCGGTCGGCCAGAAGGACGTTCTAAGCTCTCCTCTGCAATTGGCTAGGGTTTATGCGGCTTTGGCCAATGGCGGCGAGCTGCCGACCCTGACCGTGGTGGCGGGCCTGGAAGACACCCAGGGTCGCTTGGTGGCGCCCAACCGCCCGCCGACGCGCAGGTTGGACATCCGCCCGGCAACGCTGCGCGTCGTCAGAGAGGCGCTGCGCGCCGTGGTCAACGAGCAAGGCGGCACCGCCTACACCGCGCGGCCCAACACGGTGTCGATGGCGGGCAAGACCGGCACCGCCCAAGCCCCGCAGCGGGTGCGCAAGGACATGGCAGAGCGGCTCAAAGACGACCCGGCGCAGCTGGCCCGGCTGTCGGCGTGGCTGCAGAATGACCACGCGTGGTTTGCCGGCTGGGCGCCGTGGAATGACCCGCAGATTGTTGTGGTTGTCTTGATCGAGCACGGTGGCTCTGGCGGCCACAACGCAGCGCCCATTGCCAAGCAGATCGTCGACGCGTGGTTCGCCAAGCATCCTGCCCCCCTAGAGAAAGAGGCGCCGCCACCGCGCCCGCGCAAGCCGGCAGAACCCGTGCCCACGGTCGAAGAGCCCCCCGCCGAGGGCTCGCCTCAAGACCCGCAGCACGAGCCCTCTGTGCCGCAAGCTGAGCCCGCCCAAGAAGAAGTTGCGCCGCCAGAGGCTGCTCCATGAGCGCGCTGCAGCGGCTGCGCCAGCCGTGGACCCTTGCAGGACTGCTGTGTACCTTAGGCATCTGCGCCCTGGCCGTGGACAATTTGGTGTTCACCGACAGCCTGATGTCGACCACCTACCACCGCACCCAGACCATCTGGTTTGTGCTTGGCCTCATCACGGCGGGCCTGGCCGCGGCCTTTGACCCGATCTACATCCGCCGCCTGTCGATGACGATGTACCAGGCCATGGTGGTCCTGCTGGGCCTGGTCCTGCTCATCGGCCGGGAGATCAACTACTCCAAGCGCTGGATCGAGATTGGCCCCGCCACCCTGCAACCAAGTGAATTCACCAAATTAGCCGTGATCCTGGCCGTCGCCGATTGGTTTGACAAGCGCCGCGCCACCCAGCCGTGGCGGCTCCGCGATCTGTGGCAGCCAGCGCTGATCATCGGCGTGCCGTTTGTGCTGATCAACCGCGAGCCGGATCTGGGCACTTCGCTGGTGGTGGCCCTGATTGGCGGGTCGATGATCCTGTATGAGGGGGTGCGCGGCCGCTCGCTGGCGATGGCGGCGGTGGCGGCGCTGCTCGGGGTCAGCCTGTCCTGGCAGGTCGGGCTCATCCACGACTACCAAAAGGGCCGCGCCGAAGCGTGGTATCAGTCGGTCATCGAAGAGAACGAGCAGCCCAAGCCCGCCAGTCAGCGCACCCAGGCAGAGCAGGCGCTGTGGGCGGTCGGCTCGGGCCAACTGGTCGGCCGCAGCGACACAGAGGCCCGCCAGTCGGTCCTGCGTCACCTTCCCTTTATGCATACTGATTTTGCCCTGGCGCCCTTTGCTGCGCGCTTTGGCCTGTTTGGCAGCCTGGGCCTTTTTCTGCTGTATGGCGGCATGATCAGCTGGGCGCTGCACCTGGCCGGCAAGGCCGAAGACCGCTTTGACGCGCTGATGGCGGTAGGGATCGCGGCGCTGGTCTTCTGGCAGTTTTTCATCAATGCGGGCATGGTCATTGGTCTGCTGCCAGTGGTGGGCATCACCTTGCCGCTGTTCAGCTACGGCGGCTCCAGCGCGCTGACGGTCCTGGTCGGCTGCGGCTTTCTGGTCAACATGGCGCTGCGGCGCAAGGGAAGGTAAGTGCTGGAATCGTCTGGGCGATCCCTTGGCAGACTGCCGCTGCGCGCCCTGCTGTGGCTGGCGGCGCTGGGGTTGGCGATCGGCGCGGCCTACCTGCCCGCGGCGTGGCACGCCAGCTATGTCCACGACGATGGCGCCGCCGTCACCGGCCACCCTCAAGTGCAGTGGCCCGTCGATTGGCCGCAGCTGCTGCGGGCCCGCTACTTTGGCGGCCCAGAATTCGCCTACGTTTTTGCCGCGCGGCCGCTGGCGACTCTGAGCTTTGCCGCCGAGATCGGCCTTGGCCTGGACTCACCGCAGGGCCGGCATCTTGGCCAATTGCTTCTGCTGCTGGGGGTTTCTTGGCTGGCCGGCTGGCTGGTGCAGCGCTGGCTGGCGTGGCGCGGTCAGCCGTTGGCCCAGGCGCAGCTGGCCGGCGGCCTGACGGCGCTGTTGTTCGCCGTCCACCCGGTCCACACCGAGGCGGTGATGGCCATCGCCTACCGCCCAGAGCTGCTGGCGGCGCTGGCACTGCTCGCCGGCACCCACCACCTGTTCAGCCTGGCCACGGCCTCTGCTTACCCCATCGGACATTCCCTAGGGTTGTGTCTGTGGGGCTTGGCGGCGCTGCTCAGCAAGGAGTCGGCGCTGGCGGGCTTGGTGTGGTGGGCGCTGTGGGCGACCGCGCGGCGCTCGAGCTGGCTGCGGCTGCGCACCACTTTGCTGCCCATCGGCGCGGCGCTGGCGCTGTGGCTGGCCTGGCGGCTGTGGGCTGTGGGCGCGCTGCTCAAGGCCCAAGTGCCCCGCCACGACAATCCCCTGGCCTATGTGGGCTGGCCACAGCGGCTGCTGGGCGGGCTGGACCTGACCGGCCGAGCCTTGGGGCAGCTGCTGGTGCCCGCCCACCTGGCCCCCGACTACACCTATGCCGCGTGGCCGACCCCAGCAGCGCTGACGGCCCTTGGCGGCTTGGGCCTGGTCGCTTTGCTGGCGGCAGTAGCCTGGGTCCTGCTGCACTGGGCCCGGCAGTGGCTCAACAACCAGGCCTTGTCTCAAGAGATTCTTCCCCACGGCGGCTGGCTGCTGGCGGCGGGCGTGCTTGGCTGCTGGCTACCCGTCTCGCACCTGCTGACCCCGGGGACGGTGCTCTACGCCGACCGGCTGCTGACCCTGCCGTCGCTGCTGCTGGCGGTGGCGCTGGCTGTGCAGCTGAGCGGCTGGCAGCTGCGCTGGGCGGGGCTGGCGGCGGGCGCGTTGCTGGCTGCCGGCATCGGACAAACCCGTGCCGTGGCTGAGGATTGGCAGACATCCCTGCAGATCTATGAGCGCGGCGTTCGCCTGGAGCCCCGCTCGCTGCGCATGCGCCTGAACCTAGCCCACCAGCTGACGATTCAAGGGCATCCCCGCCAGGCTCTGCCCCATGCTTTGGCGGCCCTGGCCCTGGATCCAGACGATCCCAAGGCGTGGGTCAACGGCCTGGACGCGGCCCTGGCGGCCAAAGACTGCGCGGCGGCCGAGCCCTTTGTCCAGGCCCTGGCCGCATCGCCCAAGAAGGCGGTCGCGGCGCGCCTGGCAGCGATCGACTGGGGGATGGCCTGCGCCCAGTACCAGCGCGCTTTTGCCGTGGCAGCCCGCCTACCCGCGGCGGCCTTGACCGGTCGCCGCCCCCTGGACATTTATGCACTTGCCGTGGCCGCCGGTTCGGCCGATGCTGCAGCTTGGGCGCAGCGCTTTGGCGCAGACCCAGACGCGGCGCCGCCATGGCTGTCGGCACAGGCGTTTGCCGCTGAGAAGGCCGGTCGTCCGCTAGAAGCGCTGACTGCGCTGCACAAGCTGGACCGCTTGCAGCCGGGTCAGGGGCAGCTGCTGAGCCAAGCCCATGCGCTTTTTGGCCAGCTCCGCGCAGCAGACCAGCGCAGCCTGGCTTTGCAGCTGTGGCCAGAGCTGCAGCCCCCACCGGCCACTGCCCCCGCCTCGCCTCTACCCTGACGTCGGAGCCGCTCTACCCATGGAAATTCGCGACCCTATCCACGGCCCGATCGCTGTTTCTGCCGCCGAGCAGGTACTCATTGAGTCGCCGTACCTGCAGCGGCTGCGCAACATCAAACAGCTTGGTTTTTCAGAACTTACCTTTCCCGGCGGCAGCCACAGTCGCTTTTTGCACTCGCTGGGCGCCATGCACCTGGCCGGCCTGGCTTTTGACGCCGCCTTGCGAGACACCCCCTGGCTGGCCAACGCCGAGCGCGCCCGCCTCCGCCAGACCGTGCGCATCGCCGCGCTGTGCCACGATCTGGGCCATCCGCCACTGTCTCACTCGTCAGAGGTGCTGCTGCCCAGCGGCTCTCAGCTGTGCGTTCCCAACCTGCGCCGCCCGCTGCCCGGGGGCCACGGCTCGCACGAGCACTACACCCTGCAGTTCCTGCTGGGCTCGGGCCTGACCGAGCTGCTGCGCCGGGTGCTGGGCCCTCAGGGCATTGAGCCCAGCCACATTGCCGCGCTCATCTCTGAAGATGTCGCCTGCGATGGCGCAGTCTTTCAGATCGGCAACCGCAACCTGCAGCGGCTGTTGTCTTCGCTGGTGTCCTCGGAGCTCGATGTCGACCGCATGGACTACCTGTTGCGAGACAGCTACTTCACTGGGGTCAGCTACGGCAAGTTTGATGTGGACTGGCTGATCTCGCACCTGTGCCACTTTGAAGCAGAGGACGGCACCCTGCACCTTGGCCTGGAAGACCGCGCGATCTTTAGCTTTGACGACTTTCTGCTCTCTCGCCACCACATGTTTCTGATGGTGTACTTTCACAAGAAGTCCGTGTGCTACGACCACATGCTGCGGCGCTTCTACGAGCAGTGGCCCCAAGCCTGCCGCGCCCCAGCAGATCCAGAGGCCTACTTGGCTTTTGACGACCACTCTCTGTGGCGAACCTTGCGCGAATACGCCGGGATCTCCAGCTGGGCGGCGGGGATCCTGCAGCTCAAACCTCTTAAAATGATGGTCGAATCCGCCGGACCCATGGGCCAGGCAGAGCCGATTGCCGCCCTGGTCGACCGCATGCGCAGCGAAGGCGTAGACCACCTGCACGTCACCAGCAAGGGCGCGCTGTCCAAATATCACGCTGGCGAGGGGGCGGCTTCGATTTTTGTGCGCAAGAAGCCGCCCGTGGGGGCGCCGCGCTGGCTGCCGCTGGCTGAAGCCACCCGCCTGTTTCAGCGTTACGCCGAGCAGACCGTGCTGGCGCGCATCTACGTTCAGCCCGCCGATGCGGACCAAGTCGGCAGCTGGCTGCAGGAGCTGCGCGCCCAAACTCCTCCCCAGGCCGCGCAGGGCTCTTGACCTGACCGCGCATTGCCTGGAGAGTCAGCACTGCCGCGTCGGCGCGATCGGGAGGTTTCTATGCTCACCAAGACTCCACTGCCAAGGGCGCTGCTAGCTGCCTGGGCTGTCACCGCCGCACTGAGTGCCGGCAGCGCCGCGGCCCAGCAACAAATCCAGCCGGCCCAGCCCGGCGATGCCGGCGACTCGGGGCTGTACGTGATTGTCGAGGCCACCCAGCGGCCCCTGGATGCGCTGATGGTGTTGCCGCTGCAGTGCGCGGTAGCCAAGAAAGACTGTGAAATTGTAGAGTCCGTGCTGCTGGGCGACACCCGCCTGTCTGGGTTTGTGCGACCCCTCAAGGGGACGTCGGCCCACGCCGCCCAGATGACCAAGGCGCCCCTGCCGGGCTTTCAGCTGCGTCCGGCGGCAGCGCAGGCAGCGGGCGCCGACTATGTGCTGGCATCGGCGCTGCGCCCGGGCAAGCAGACCGGCTACTACGAGCTGAGTGCGGCGCTGCTGGGCGCCCGCGACGGGCGGCTGTACGACCTACAGGACTATACCCTGCAAAGCGCCCCGACCGCTTCGGTGCGCTCGATGGCCCACCGCGTCCTCAACGGCGTGCAGGGTGCCATCACCGGCATAGAGGGCAGCTTTGACACCGTCATCTACTACAGCGCGCCGGGCCCCGGCTGCCAGCGCTGCATTTGGCAGGTCGATGCCGACGGAGCCAACCGCCGGCTGCTGGTGGGCGACACGGGGATCCACATGTTTCCCGTTCAGTTGCACGATGGCGGCCTGGCCTACACCAGCTTTCGCACCGGCATGCCCAGCCTGTATCGCATCGACCCGATGCAGCTGATGGCCTTGAGCGACCTGACGCCGACCCTGCCCAAGTCAGTCAAGCAGAAGAAAGACGCGGCGCCCAAGGAGGTCGCCAAGGACGCTGCGGCCCTGCCCACGCCCTTTGCTGCCGGAAAAGACCTTCAATTTCGCGGATGTACCCAAAACCCCCGCGGGGACATCGCCGCCACCATCAATGACGGCGACCAGGCTGACATCTGGATGATCGACTGGAACGGCGAGCCCAACCGCAACCTGACCAGCAACCCGGCCAACGACCTGAGCCCGTCCTTCAGCTCCGACGGCGAGCACATCGCCTTTATCTCTGACCGCACCGGCGAGCCGCAGGTCTACGTCATGAACACCGACGGCAGCAACCAGCGCCGCCTGACTTTTGCCGGCAACTACAACGCCGATCCCGACTGGGGCCCCGACGGCAAGATCGCCTACTCGGGCCAGCGCGGCAACTCCATTGACGTGCTGACGGTGAACCTGCAGGGCAAGATGCAGCGCCTGACGCCGGGGCTGGGCCGCCGCTCTTTGGAGCCTACCTGGGCCCCGTGTGGCAAGCGCCTGGCCTATGTCTCCAACGAGGACGGCAAGGGCCACCGCCTGTGGATCACCTCGGCCGATGGCGCAGCTAGAGAACCCCTGGATCTGCCGTTTGCCCAGTACTACACCCCTTCCTGGCAGCGAATCACCGGCAAACAGCCCAAGCGCTGGGGCCGCTGAGCAGCCAAACGGCACAGCGCAAACCGACGGCCCCGTAGACGCTTTGCCGCCGGTGATCTATGCTGTGGCGCTGGGTTGACTGCGCGGTGCTGGGCTTGCCAGCTCGCCTTGAGCGGCGGATTCGGCAGGGGCGGTGAGTACCTCGCTCCGAGCCCCTGAGACGAAACGGCGAGTTCGCCAACGGTTGTGTGAACCGGTATGAAGCGTTGCGCCAGCTGCGGCAGAACCTATCAAGGCGGCGAGCGGTTTTGCCGCGAGGATGGGGAGCCTTTGCAGCCGGTGGCGGCCAGCGAAGCCGCGTCGCCAGCCGATGAGACGGCTACCCCGCCCGCCGCTGAGCTCAAGTCGCTGCAACCCTCGGTCCGCCCCCCCTTGCGGGTCGCAGTCATCGACGATGATGCCGCCACGATCGTCGGTCCCGTGCCCACCGATCCGGCGGCCGACCAGCAGCCCCTTCACCAGCACACGCCACCGCCGCTGCCGGTTGCCCAGGTTGCCGGTACACCTGCGGCCCATTCACCAGGCGCGGCAGGCAACTACGCGGCCGCGGCGACCATCGCTCCGCACACCCCTGGTTCGGCCGAAGTGCCGGCGCTGACCCTGCCAGTCCGGTCTGGGCGCCCCGCCGCGGCCGCCGCCAACACCACCGGGTCAGTGCCGCTGGCCAGCCGCCCAGCCGCTGGTGCCGGCAAGTCCGCCCCAGTGCTGCCCAAGCCGTCTTCAGGCATCAGCAGGCCCACCAGCGGGCAGGCGCGGCAAGTCTCTGGGTTTGAGAACGCCACGCCCACCGGCAAGTCCAACAGCCAGCCGCGCGACGCCGCCAACGCCGCCACCCTGGTCACCTCGCTGGAAGATGGCGACGGCGAAGACGAGCAGCGCAGCGCCTACCTGGGCCAGCTGATCGACGACCGCTACTTGGTCCAGTCTCTGGTGGGCCGCGGCGGCATGGGCGTGGTCTTTCGCTGCGAGCAAGTCCACCTCAAAAAGACCATGGCGATCAAGATGCTCCATGAGAGCCTCGTCGCCAAGAAGCAGCTGATCGCCCGCTTTACCAGAGAGGCGCGGGCCATCTCGCGGCTGTCTAGCCCGCACACGGTGATGGTTTACGACTTTGGCCGATGGGGAGAGATCTTTTATCTCGTCATGGAGTTGCTTGAGGGAGAGGCGCTGGACGCCACGCTAGAGAGAGAGGGCCCGCTGCAGGCCGACCGGGTGGCGCGGCTGGTCCTGCAGATGTGCGACTCGCTGGCAGAGGCCCACAAGCACGGCATCATCCACCGCGACCTCAAGCCAGAAAACATCATGCTGGTCACCGGGCAGGCCCACCCGGACTTTATCAAGATCCTCGACTTCGGCCTGGCAAAGGTCCAAGGCGCTGACGACCCGTACACCATCCACAGCCAGCGCGACATCTTTGGCACGCCGTATTTCATGAGCCCAGAGCAGATCCGCGCTGGCGAAATCGACGGCCGCGCCGACATCTACGCCGTGGGCGCGCTGATGTTTCGAATGCTGACGGGCCAGCACGTGTTCCGCCAGAAGAACACCTTTGACATCCTCAAGGCCCACCTGATGGAGCCGCTGCCCGCCATGGCCGAAGCAGCTCCCTCTGTGCAAGTTCCGCCCGCCTTGGAGGCGCTGGTGGCCAAAGCCCTGGCCAAGGACCCAGATGAGCGCTTCCAGAGCATGGAAGAGCTCAGCCATGCCCTGGTGGCCGGTCTGCGCAGCAGCTGGAAAGACCCGGCGGGCGCGGTGGCCAAGCCCGCCGCCGTCAAGCCCAATCCCGCCAAACCTGCCGCGGCCAAGCCTGTGCCCGCCGGCAATGCCCTGGACGGCCCGACTGCGCCAGCGCAAGCCCAGCCAGCGCCCCTGCGCCAGGCCGAGGCGGCCGATTCCGAAGAGAAGCTCTCTGCGGGCGGCGTCACCCAAAACCGCAGAACCGCCGTGTTTTTTGCGACCTTGGCGGCGGCGGTGCTGGCCCTGGCCGGCGGCGTGTGGTGGTCGATGTCGGCGCCTTCGACCGAGGAGCAAGAACCCAACGACGAGTTTGGCCGAGCCAATCCGCTGGGCCCGGGCCAAGCTGCAGAGGGGCGGATCGGCAAGCGCCACTCGGATACCGCTGGCGATCGCGACTGCTTCCGCCTGCCCGCAGTGGCCGAGGGCCAAGAGCTGGCGATCCACGTGACCGGCGTGCCAACCATGGACTTGGCGCTAAGCCTGTACAAAGACGGCGGCCGGCCGGTGCTCCTTCACAGCCATCGCGGCAAGGGCCAAGGCGAGCTGCTGCGCCTGCCCGACCCACGCCTGAACCCCACGGTAGTCTGCCTGGCCGAGCTGGTGGTGCCGGGGCAGATCCCCGGAGAGTCGCTGTCTGACCGCTACTCGCTGCAGGTCGAGCTCAAGCCGCGCTCCATGCACAGCGAGCGCGAACCCAATGACGAGCGCCCGGGCAACGAGCTGGAGCCCAGCATCGACCACAGCGCCGTGCTGGACGGCCCGGGCGATCGCGACCAGTTCAACATGCCAGGCAACATCGACGGCCGCCTGCTCAAGGTCCACCTGGAGCTGGCGCCCGGCCAGGAGTGGGCCAACTTGCGCCTGGCCCTGCTCGACGGCAAGCAGCGGATGATCGCGGCGCGCAAGGTCATTCCCGGCGAGCTGAAGCCGGTGCTGGCCTTTGTGGGGTCCTCGCAGCAGCAGCCAGACGTGGCGTTGGTGCAGCGGGTAGCCCCGGCCAACGGCGAGCTGCGGCCGGACCCGGTGCTCTACACCCTGCGCTACCAGATCACCGACGCCGCCGACCAGACCGAGCAAGAACCCAACAACACAGAAGATTCTGCCCAGCCCATGGTCCTTGGCGCCTGGCACCACGGCGACACCGACGACTCGGCCGCAGTAGACTGGCTGCGCATCGACGGCGGCGACCCTTCCATGAAGCAGATCCGCATTGAGGCGGCCGCCAGTGCGGGCCCCTACTTGCTGACGGTGCGCGATCTCGGCCGCAACGGCGACCTGCGCCAGCTGGTGATTGCTGAAGGCGCGCCCAAAGAAGTCATCATCAGCAACGGCTCCGGCGAAGGCTATCTGCTCAAAGCCACGCCCACCGATGCCATCGCCAAGCGGCGCGAGGCCGGTCGCTGGCGCCTGCGCGCACGGGTCTTTGCCGGCGAGTAGAGGTCGGCGAGCAGCGGTCGGCGCGTAAGTTGCTGGCTGGTCAGCTCGGGCAGACTCAGGGAAAACTTAGGCAAAGGCAGAACAATTCGGGTACAACCAAGCTAGAACAAGCCCGGTCTGGCGCGCCCCAAGCCACTCTTGGTGGGCCCAACGATTCTGCTGCCGCTACTGCCCCAAAGAGAGGCGGCGGGCAAACTTGTCGTCGTGGCCCACTTCGCGAATGCGGGCCTGGGCGGCGGCGATGTCGTAGGGAACGCGCACGTGCTCTACGGTCTTGCGCTTGGCGTCAAAGATCACAAAGCACGCCTGCGGATTGCGATCGCGCGGCTGCCCCACCGACCCGACGTTGAACAGGTAGCGATTGCCCTCGCGGTAGGTGTAGTTGCCGGTGACGTCTTTGACCTTCTTGCCGCTGTACTCGTAGGTCGTAGTCAGGTGCGAGTGGCCAATGAAGTTGTGGGTAAAAAACCCTTCCTTCATGCGGGTCAAGGCTTCGGCCTCTTCGTTGCGCACCACGTAATAGAAGCCCGACGGCAGGATCGGCGCAGAGTGGTAGAAGCCCGCATCCAGGTCCGGGCGCTGGTGGGTGTAGGGCAAGCTATAGAGCCAGCGGAAGTTTTCCTCCGTCAGCTCCTTGCGCGACCAGTACAACACCCGCCGGGCTGAGTCGTAGTAGTAGTCGGCATCCATCACACCCACGGTCGCGGCATCGTGGTTGCCCATCAGCACTACCGAGCAGTATTCGCGCAAGAGGTCACAGCATTCATTGGGATTGCCGCCGTAACCCACAACATCGCCCAGGCAGACGATCTCGTCGACGTCTTCCTTGTCGCAGCGCTCCAAGACCTTGCTCAGCGCTTGAATGTTGGCGTGAACGTCGCTGATGATGGCGATGCGCATAGAACCCTGCCCAGCGCGGCGGAGTGCTGCGCAAGGCCAAACCGTACCGGCTTTCCGCAGCATCGGCAACTATTGGTTGCGATCGCCGACCAAATGCTGATGCTTTCAGCGCCCATCCGCGCCCACTGTCCGGGTGCACAGGACCTACGATGCTGACCCTTGGCTCTGCCGCCCCCGACTTTACCCTGACCGCCGATGACGGCAGCACCGTCACCCTCTCAGCCCTGCGCGGCCGCCCGGTGGTGGTCTACTTCTATCCCCGCGACGATACGCCTGGTTGCACCACAGAGGCCTGCGATTTCCGCGACCGCAAAGCAGAGTGGGCCGAGCAGTTTGGCGCTACCGTACTGGGCATCTCTGGCGACTCGGTGGCCGCGCACGTCCGCTTCAAGACCAAGTATGGACTCACCTTTCCCCTGCTGAGCGACCCCGACAAGTCGACCCTGGCCGCCTGGGGCGCCTTTGGCACCAAGGTCATGTACGGCAAGCAAGTCCAGGGGATCATACGCTCGACCTACCTTGTCGACGCCCAGGGCAACATCGCCGCTGCTTGGCCCAAAGTGTCGGTCAAGGGCCACGTGGACCAGGTGCTGGCGGCGCTGGCCAAGCTCGGTTAGAGTTCGGGGTACCTCAGCCGACTTTGGAGTTTGCATGTCAGAGCCCTCTTCGCCTGCCGCCGCCCCTGAGACCCACAGCCTGCAGACCTGGGACGCCGCGAGCCCCAGCTTGCGAGCCTGGAGCGATGCCGATCTGCTGACCGCCCTGGCTGAACTGGGCATTGTCACTAGCAAAGAAGCCCTGCTGGCAGAGGCCGCCAAGGCCACCCGCCAGTCCGACGTAGAGGATGACTGGCTAGAGCTGGCCGGCGATCGCCTGGACGACAATACCCGTCCGCTGGTGTGGATGGCCGTGCAAGAGCTGTGGGAGCGCTGGGCCCTGCCCCATTGGCCTGCCGACCGCCTGGCGCGGATGTCCGTCTACCTGATCGACGCCGACTTCTCCGTCCAGTGGGCCGACAATTTCCATGCCCCCACCATTGGCCAGGTCCTGGATGCCTTGGACGAGTGGCTGGCCAAGCAAGAGAATCCGCGTTCTGCGATGGATACTCTGATGGAGACGGCAGAGCTGCCGGCCGCTGCCTGGCCGACCAAGTTCCTGGATGCCATAGCCGAGTGGGCCGAGATCGGAAACTACTCCGTGGCCTTGCGCGGAGCCGATACGCTGACCAAAGCGCTGGGCCAGGGTCACGCCTGGGCCTACCTGGCGGCGGCGCTGATCTCGGCGCGGATGATGGATCGGGCGCAGGCCGCGGCGCTGCAAGTTCCTGCCGAAGCCAATCTGGACGCCGGCTTTAGCGAGATGGTCGCCTACCTGTGCCTGGCCGCCGGCGCCGTGGTGCTCGCCGACCACTGGCTGACCCGCCACGACGCCCAGGTGACGGCTCGCAAGAGCGAAATGACCTTTGCCATTGAGGCTGTGCGCGATCACATCGCCGCTTGGCGCCAGGGCGGTCGCCAGGGCGAAGAAGTCGTGCCAGACAAGATCCGCGCCGCCGCCCGTCAAGCCGCCTCGTGGTCCAGCTTCTATGTGACCATGGCGTTTTCCGGCACCGGCGTCGCCGGCGGCCAGCCCGGGCCGGCCAAGAAAGCCATGGCCGACTATTAGTACCCAGGACCGTTGATTCGATTCGGGTTACCCCCGGTTCTTGACCACAGGTCTTGGCTGCTGCTGCTGGGTCCTCTTCCGTACCCCCAACCACGTCGGTTCCGGGTTCCGCAACGACACTGGCTGCCGGCGGCTTTGAGGCCTAGCCGTGGGCAGACGGGGCCGGACCGTGCCCAGCGCCGTGGTCGTGGTCGTGGCCGTGGTCGTGGTCGTGATCGGACCGCGGCAGCTCGGCAATCGTCGGCGCCGCCAGTTCGCCCACCAGCGCCCGCACCACCACGGCGGCCGCGGTCATGCCAAACACCGAAGTGACAAACACCGCCGACCCTTCAATGAGGTTGCGGTGGCTGCACTGGTGCACGTCCGCCTCATTGGGCGGGCAGACGCACTGAAAACCGTGCTCGCGATCCCAGTCGGGCGGCAGCGGAAAGCGCCGGCTCTCTAACGAATACACTACGGAAATCCCACTTCTGACCTTGGCTCCCTTGCCCGCCTCGGGCCACTGGTAGTGCTTGCGCAGAGACCGCCGCACCGCCCGGGCCAGCGGGTCGGTGTGGGTCTCGTACAGGTCGGCAACCCGCACCTGGGTAGGGTCCAGCTTGCCGGCGGCGCCCATCGAGCTGACCACAGCAATCCCCTGACTTCTACAGCGGTTGAGCAAGTGCAGCTTGGCGGTGACGTTGTCGATCGCGTCGACCACAAAGCTCGGAGGGTCGGTCAAGGGCAGCAGCTCGTCGGCCCGCTCGGCGCTGTAGAAGGCGGCGATCGCCTCGACCTGGCACTGCGGATTGATGGTGCGCAGGCGCTCGGCCAGGACCTCTGCCTTGGGCCGGCCCACATTGGTCGTCAGCGCTTGGATCTGGCGGTTGAGATTGGTGGCGCAGACCACGTCGTAGTCGACCAGCGTCACACGCCCAATGCCGCTGCGCACCAGCCCTTCGGCCGCATAGCCGCCCACGCCGCCCACGCCAAACACGATCACGTGCGCATCCTGTAGCCGCTCAAAGCCGGGCACCGACACCAAGCGCACCAGCCGGTCAAAGCGCCGCTGCGCCGGGCGCGACTTGGCCAACCGCGGCCGGGCCGCCACCTCTGGGACTGGGGTCTGCTGTTCCACTTTGGTTCTCCATGCGAATTCGCGCTGGCGCTGTCACCGCTGATCGGCGGGCGGCTGCGGTCCGCCCAGATAGAGGGCGCGGGCGTTGCTGTATACCGCCTCTTGCAGCAATGCCAAGTCCTGACCGCGCCAGTCGGCCACCTGGCTCAACAATTGCTGCGCCGCAGCCAGCGCCTGGGAGTAGCTCAGGTCCAGAAATGGCCAGTCCGTCTCTACCAGCAGGCGCTCCAGCGGCACCACCTGGGCGATCACCGCGCGCTTGACCTGGTTGGGCCGCGGCTCCAGCGCCAGCGAAATGTGCAGGCCAAGGTCGGCATACGGCTGGACCAGCTCCGGCGGTCCCGACCAGCGGTGCACCACCCCGCGCCACTGCGGCGCGACCTGTCGCAAAATCTCCAGGGCCCGCCCGTACCAACCCACAATGTGCAGCACGACCGGCAGCCGCTGCTGCTGGGCCAGCCGCAGCCCGCGCTCAAACCAATGGGCCTGCTGGTCCAGGTCCAGGCGCTCGCGCAGCCCCTTGTCCAGACCGATCTCGCCCAGGGCCACCGCCGGCCAACTTTGCAGTTCCTCAAGCAATTTCAGCCAACCAAGCTCTCTGTGGGCGGCTGGATGCTCGGCCAGCCACCACGGGTGCAGCCCCAGGGATCGCACGATCCGCGGGTCCGCTGCGCACAACTGCCGGCTGGCGACAAAGCGCTCTGGCCCGTAGCCCGCGGTCAGCGCGCCCTGCCAATCGGGTAGCCGCCCAAGCAGTGCCAGCATCTGCGCAACGGCTGTGGCAGGATCGTCCAGGTGGGCGTGGCTATCGTACACGGCGCCCTGTTCCAGCCGCTTGGACGGCGGTCCGCGTGCAGATTCCGCTCATTGGCAGGCGCACAGGGCCTTGTCTGCGCAGCAATCGCCAAAGGTCTCGCAGCCGGTGTCGCACCAGCACAGCGAGCTGCCGCTAGACTGCTTGCCGCAGATGCCCTTGCAGCTGTTGGGAGCGCTGCCGCCGCAAGCCGTCAAGCCTACGCAGCCCGCCTTGACATAATCGCCGCAACAATCGCCAAGTTGGGTGCACATAGCATCGCAATAGCACTCGCTTTGGCCCAGCGTGCCGCACGCCCCGATGCAGCTGCCAGGGGGGATGGCGTAGCAGTCGCCCGCGCTCAAGTCGACCAAGGCGGCGCAGTTCTGCGTAGAAGTACAGGTTTTGGACTTGACCCATGCCCCCCACGCCGGCGTTGCAGTGGATCCGCAGACGCCCTTGCCGTCGCAGCTGCCGCTGTCGGTCCGCTTCTGCAGCTCTTTGCCAACGCACTGGTACTGCGACTTGACGCCTGGGCAGGCGCTGCCCTTGGCCTTGAACAGGCCGGCAGCCGTGTCGCAGCAGGTGCCGCTGCTGCAGCTGCAGGTGGCCTTGAAGTCGGCGCAGCAATCGCCCGCTGACGTGCAGACGCTGTCGCAGAAGCACACGCCATTGCTCGACTTGCCGCCGCAGGAGTTGGCGCATGAGCCGGCCGGCACGGTGCTCTTGCAAGTCGGCTTGACCGAAGAACCACTGGCTGTGCACACGGTTCCCGAGGCGCAGCTCTGGACGGTCTTCCAGACCGACGTCACCAAGTCGCCAGCGGCAGTCGAGCAGCCGTCGCCGCTGGTGCCATTGCAGCCGGCCGTGATGTCGCGCTGCTGCACGTCCTGGCCGCTGCACTGGTACTGCGTGGACACTGGCAAGCTGCCGCACACCGTCTTGGCGGGCTTGATCGTCTTGGTCGCCGCGTCGCAGCAGGTGCCGGTGGTGCAGCAGCCGGGTTTGGCCTTGGGCATGCACAGACCCAGAGCGGCGTCGCAGCTGTTGAGCGTGCAGGGATTGCCCGAAGGCGCGCAGTCGGCATCGCTCAGGCAGCAGCCCTGCTGGATGGTGCCAGCGCACTTGGCGCCCGGCCCGCACGTGTCGTTGAATGTGCAAGGGTTGCCGTCATTGCAGCCGATTCCGTTGGCCACGGTCCACTGGTCTTGGCTGGCCAGCGAGTCGCACACTTGGCAGCCGTTGGCGGCGTTCTGGGCTCCCTGTGACTGGCAAGTTCCGTTAATCAAACACCATCCCGCCTTGGTAGAGGCCTTGCACTCGCCGCTCTTGCCGTCGCAGATCGCGGTCTGGCAGGGGCTGGGGTCTTGGCACTCGGCGACCTTGTAGGCGCAGGTGCCGCTGGCGGCGTCGCAGCTGTCGATCGTGCAGGCATTGCCGTCGCTGCAGTCCTGATCGGCGACGCAGCAGCCCACGGCCTGCTGAAATCCGCAGAGGTTGGTCGCCAGATCGCAGGTCGGTACGTCGCAGGCGCCGCCCTTGGGGCAATCGGCGTCTTTGGCGCAGCAGCTGGCGGCAAGACTCCAGCTCCCAGTGGACTTGGCTGAATCGCAGACCTTGCAGGCACTGGCCAGGCTCGCTTGGCCATCGGCCAGGCAATTGCCGTTGATCTGGCACCAGCCGGGGGCCAGGGCAGAGGCGCAGGTTCCGCTTGCCGGGTCGCAGCTGTCCGACGTGCAGTCTTTGCCGTCGTCGCAGGTTTTCGGCTTGCCGGCGCAGCCTTTGGCGCCGCAGCTGTCGCCCGTGGTGCAGGCGTCGCCGTCCTCGCAGGGCGAGCCAGCGGCCGCCGCCGTGCTGGCGCAGCAGCCGGATTTGCACGATGAGACGCTACATTGCAGCGATGGGCACTCGGCGTCTTCGCTGCAGGCTTTGGCGGTGCCGCAGCCGCCGCCGGCCGCACCGTCTTGGCCCGCTGTCAGGCCATCCGCCGCACCTACCCCGTCTGGGTTGGCCGCCTCGCCCTCTTCATCTTCAGCTGACCCGTCTGGCTCTGTGCCGGCATCGGCCGTACTCGCATCGGCCTTGCCAGCAGCATCCGCTTTGGTCACCGCGTCCGCACCGAATTTCGGCGCCGCAATGTCTCCCGCCGCGTCGTAGCCCACAGCATAGTAATCAAGGGCATAGTTGCCACCGCAGCTGTACAGCAGCGCCAACAGCCCGATCGCCAAGCCCGGAAAAATAGGACCGCGACCGCGCCGGCCGGCTGCAACGGTCTGGCAGCCCGGTCCACCTGCGTCTGCGCTGCCTATGTGCTTGCCCACGTTGCCTCTGTGCGTCACACCGGCTCCGGCGTGGCAAAACCTTCAAGTTTAGCCGATCGCGCCGCCGACATGCCACTGCAAAAAGAGGCCGCGGGCACGGCCCTCTAGCCCGGCGACGCGGCGAGCCCTGATCGCCGGCCGACGCTGCAGTGGCAGCGCCGGGCATCTTGACAGCGGCGCCGCGGGAGACAATTCTTCCCGCCCCCGGCGCTGGGGCTACACCTAGGAACGACAGCACATGAGCGACTTCACCTTCACCAGCGAATCAGTCTCTGCGGGCCACCCAGACAAGGTGTCCGACCAGATCTCCGACGCCGTCCTCGATGCCATCCTCACGCAAGACCCGCGCGCCCGCGTTGCTTGCGAGACCCTGGTGACCACGGGCCTTGTGGTCCTGGCCGGCGAGATCACGACCCACGCCAACGTCGACTACCGCAGCGTGGCCCGCGAAACCATCCGCCGCATCGGCTATGACGATCCCGCCGATCGCTTTGAGTCCGAGTCCTGCGGCGTCTTGGTGTCCATCGGCAAGCAGTCCGCCGACATCGCCCAGGGCGTGGATCTGGGCGCCGGCCTTGACCCCGAACAGGGCGCTGGCGATCAAGGCCTGATGTTCGGTTTTGCCTGCAACCAGACCGAAGAGCTGATGCCGCTGCCGATCGTCTTGTCTCACAAGCTGACCCGTCGTCAGGAAAAGTTGCTGCACAGCCGCGCCTTGCCGTGGCTGCGCCCAGATGCCAAGTCGCAGGTCTCGATCCGCTACTCCGGCAACAAGCCCGTGGCGATCGATGCCGTAGTGCTGTCGACCATGCACCGCGACACCATCAGCTATGACGAGCTGCGCGCCCAGGTGCTAGAGCACATCATCATGCCGGTGCTGCCCAAGCACCTGATCACCCCGTCCACCAAGTTTCACGTCAATCCCACCGGCAAGTTTGTCATCGGCGGCCCCCACGGCGACGCCGGCCTGACCGGCCGCAAGATCATCGTTGACACCTACGGCGGCTGGGGTCGCCACGGCGGCGGTGCCTTCTCTGGCAAGGATCCGTCCAAGGTCGATCGCTCGGCGGCGTACTACGCGCGCTACGTGGCCAAGAACATCGTCGCCGCCGGCCTCGCCGACGAGTGCGAAGTCCAGGTGTCCTACGCCATTGGCGTGGCCCGCCCCACAAGCGTCAAGGTAGACTGCTACCGCTCCAACCATGTCAGCCCTGAGCTGATCGAAAAAGCGGTCTTGGCCACCTTCGACTTCCGCCCAGCGCGGATCATCGAACAGCTGGACCTGCTGCGGCCGATCTATACCGCCACCGCCGCAGGTGGCCACTTTGGTCGCAGCGAGACCGGCTTCACCTGGGAGCGCACCGATCGCGTGGCTGATCTGCGCGCCGAAGCCGGCCTCTAGAGGCCCGCGGGCGCTGGGGGGTGGGGGTCGGCGCGGTTTGCGCTTGACAGGCCCCCCCGGTGCCTTTAGAATTCCGCCCCTCGCGAGCCACCAACCTGGCCTGCGAAGGCAAGCCGGGTCAGCACCAAGCCGACCCGGGCCAAGCGCGACAGCCCCAAGCAGAACCGCGTGGATCTGCTTCAGAAGTTGCGCCCACTGACCTCGCCACTTGCATCGTCAAGTTGGCCCCGTGAGCCGCGCCGAACAGAGCGCCCGAATCAGAAGGAACCGTCATGAGCCTCAGCCCGCAGACCACCAGTGTCCGCAAGCAAGATGTGCCGCACCAGTGGTACGTGGTCGATCTCAAGGATGTTGTTCTTGGCCGCGCTGCGGTCCAGCTCGCCAACATCCTGCGCGGCAAAGACAAGCCGTCGTTCACCCCCAACGCCGACTGCGGCGACTTTGTGGTGGTCTTGAACGCGTCGCAGGTCAAGTTGACCGGCAACAAGATGCAGAACAAGATGTACCACCGCCACACCGGTTTTGCCGGCGGCATCAAGAGCGAGCCCGCGCGCATCTTCTTGGGCCGCAAGTCTGAGCAGGCGATCCGCTTGGCTGTGTGGGGCATGTTGCCCAAGGGCGCGCTCGGTCGCCGCCTGATCACCAAGCTGAAGGTTTACGCCGGCGCGGTTCACCCGCACTCGGCCCAGAACCCGATCGCCCGCTCGCTGTAGCCGTAACCAGGCGTTTCTTTCGCAGCACATTGCTCGTATCGCGCCAGCGGACCCGCTCGCAGCGCACTTCAAGGTAGAACATGGCAACCACTCGTCGCGTCTCTGACTCCTCCGCCGCCAGCAAGCGCTGGTACGCCACTGGCCGCCGCAAGGAGGCCACTGCGCGCGTGTACATTTCTCAAGGCACCGGCACCATCACGGTCAACAACCGCGAGCTGGCCGAGTACCTGCGCCGCCCGACCCTGGAAATGGTTGTCAACGAGCCCTTTGGCGTGATCGAGCAGATGGGTCAGTTCGACGTCAAGATCTCCGTCGCTGGCGGCGGTCTGGCTGGCCAGGCCGGTGCGATTCGCCACGGCATCTCGCGCGCCCTGACGGTGTTCTCTCCCGAACTGCGCCCCGCGCTCAAGGCCGCTGGCCTGCTGACCCGCGATCCACGCGCCAAGGAGCGCAAGAAGTACGGCCGCTCTGCCGCCCGCGCGCGCTTCCAGTTCAGCAAGCGTTAAATCGATCGCATTCCAGCTGCGACTTCGCGTCGTCTGCTGGTTGCGCTCCGGTGGCTGGGTAGCTCAGCTGGTTAGAGCGAGCGACTCATAATCGCTAGGTCGAGGGTTCAAGTCCCCCCCCAGCCACCCAACAGCAGGCCGGTCTCAGCAATGAGGTCGGCCTGTTGCGTTTTTCGGCGGCACTGCCGGGCGTTGTCACCGCGGGCAGTGGCGCAGGCGCGCAGGCCGAGAGGGGGCGCACGTCCGCGCCATCGCAGTTCCGGCGACCGCCGCGCAGGGCCACACCACCGCTCCCGGCGAGCCGCGCTCCAGACGATCGACGACCTCGCTGGCCTGCCGCCACGCGGCCGGCCCGCTGCCGTCGACCTGGGGAGACACTCGCTCCAGCGCCACCCCCGGCCTGGATCGCGGCCACGGCCGGCGCCGCTGCCACTGGGCCACGTCGATCCGCTCACCGCGCCACCACAGCTCCAGACGGCCTGCCGCGTTGGGCAAGCGCAGCCCCTTGACCCGAATGCGCCCCGGAGCCTCCGATCCCTGCACCACCGCCACTTCGCCGGGCTGCAGCCACGGCTGACGGGGGCGCTCAATGGCCATCTTCTTGCCTGAAGGCAGCAGCAGCGCCAGATCAGCCAGCCGCACAGAGACGGTGGCCAGGTTGGCGATCTCGACATAGTCGCCCGCGCCCTCATCGCGCAACAGCGGATCGGTCAGCAGCTCGCTGATGACAACCCTGGGTCGCGTTGCCTGCACGGCCACGGTAGCTGGCGCGGGCAATTCCATAGCCGCGACGGCCAGCTGCCGCCCATCGGCGGCGCCACTGCGCTCGGCCCCGCTGCTGGGCGCGCTGCAGCCCGCCAGCCACGCCCACGCCACTGCTGCTGCCCAGATCCACGCCCAGTCCTTGCTGACCCTCAATCCCTGCATTGCCGCCTCCACGCTCTGGCCACCGCCCACGCCTGGGCAGGGGTGCAAGGTACGTGCCAGCGTATTCTGCTTAATTCTATTGTGCTTCTGGGCGAAATTCAGTCTCGCAGCCGGTCGCCGAGACGCCTTGAGACCGCAGCCGAACCCAAGGCGGGGCCAGTCAAGCTGGCAATGGCTAACTTTTTCAGTTAATTAGTCCGGCCGCTTGGGACCACACAGTCCTTGACCGCGGCGCTGCATGGGCCTATCATCCGCCGGGTTGCGATACCTCGGCCCGCCTGCGCGTTGCGGGGTACCGCGCGGACCTGCGCCACCCTCCAGCAAAGGGCCGCAGGGCAGAGAACGACGCAAGCCGTTGCGAAAATGCGCAACAACATCCAGAGGCTGGTATGGGCAAGATGTCCCCCAAGGTTTCCCTGCGGCGCTTGGCGCAGCAATCGCTCGCCTGCCTGCTGCTGTTGGGCATGGCCCAGCCGATGGCTCTGACGGCTCTGGCGGCGGACGGCGACGTCGAGCGCACCTTGGCCATTGTCGAGCTGCGCACGGGCGAGGAAGCCGACCCGCTGACCGGCAAGTACCTTGCTGAAATTACCTCTGCTTTCCGCGAAGAGAGCCCCGGCGACATCATCTTGGTCGACGGCAAGACCACCGCAGAGAAGGTGCGCAAGGACCGGGTGCAGGTGCCGACGGCGCTGACCGATGACCGCCGCGCCGGCTTGACCGACTCGCGCAAGAAGGCGGTCGATCTGCTCGACAACGCCGACTTCCAGGGCGCCATCAAGGCCTTGAACGCAGCCGAAGCCAAGTACCGCGCCGCCCTGGCCGCTCCCGGCGCCGATGCCAAGCTGAGAGACGAATACTTGGACGTGCTGGCCCAGCTGGCCACCGCCTACGTAGCCGCCGGAGACAAGGGCGCCGCCAGCGAGGTTTTCCGCATTGTCATCACCACGTTTGGCTTCAAGGCCAAAGTCACCGACGACAACTACCGCCCCGACGTCGTCGAGCTGTTCAAGGCCGAAGTCAAGAAGATCGAGAAGATGCCCAAGGGCTCGGTCGAAGTGGCATCGACGCCCACCGGAGCACGCATCATCCTTGGCGGCAATGACCGCGGCGCCACCCCCGCTTCCGTCCCCGACCTGATCCCGGGCGTCTACGGCTTGCGCCTGCAGGCTGGCTCAGAGACCTCGATGCTGCGCAACGTCAAGGTAGACGGCGGCGCAGTGGCCAAGGTCAGCGTCGATCTGGGCTTTGAGTCGCACCTGGCCCTAGAAGACGACCGCGTCGGCCTCAAGTACGCCGACTTCAAGAGCGCCGAAGCCCGGGTCCTGCAGGACGCCGTGGCCATTGGCAAGGATCTGGACGTCAACCTGGTGTGCGCCGTGGGCGTCATCGACGGCAAGCTGGCCTCGTACCTGGTCGACGTGGCCAGTGGCAAGCTGGTGCGCTCGGCCGGCGAGGTCAAGGTACCCAAGGTCGGCATCAGCAAGCGCGCGGTCAACAAGGTGATCGTCACCATCCTTGGCGAAAAGGCTGACAAAAACGTCGCCGAACCCACCACCCCCGCTGGCGCGACCAAGCCCTGGCACGGTTCGACCATGGGCTGGGTGGCCGCGGGCGGCGCGGTGGCCATGCTCGGCATGGGCGTGGGCCTGTCGAGCTACCTGGACCTTTCCAGCGTCAAGGCCTACTACTGCGCGGATCCTTCTCAAGAATGCGCAGGGGCGTATACCCAGGCCAACAAGACCGAGTACGCGACGATCCTAGAGGACTACAAGTCCAGCGCGCAGACCAAAGCCACGCTGTCGGGCGTGGGCCTGGGCCTGGGCGTGGCCCTGGCCGGTGTTGCAGGCTGGCTGTTCTACACTGAGTCGAACAAGCCCCTGGAGGCCGGCGCAGCAGCGTACTTGCCGCGCGGCGTGGCAAGCCCTGGCCCGGCGCTGGTCGCCCTGCCGCCGATGCCCCTGGACAGCCCGGTCACCTTTGTCGCTCAGTAAAGTCCCTGCCCACCAAGCCAGCTCGATCGCTTGGCCGGCGGGGCGGGCCCGCGAAACCGCAGCACTGAGCTCGGCGACTCTCCCAGCAAGGCCTGTGCGACCAGCCAGCTGTTGCGGTGGCCGCCCCTCGCCACGCCCTGCCCTCGGCTAGACCTCCCGGGCGTGCGCCGTCTTGCCGGCCACGGAGCCCATGCCGACTCCCCATCCTGACGAAACGCTAGACATTCTGCTGCGCGGCCGCTTGCGCCTGCTGCAGTCGCGGCAAGGTCACCGGACCTCGGTAGACTCCCTGGCGCTGGCGTGGTTTGCCGGTCAGCTGCTGGCCCAGCGCAGGCCAGGTTTGCCGCCGCCGCAGGTGCTGGACCTTGGGGCGGGCGCCGGGATGGTGGCGCTGGCGCTGGGCCTGGCGCTGCCGCAGGTTGAGCTGATCCTGGTGGAATTGCAGGGTGGCCAGGCCAACCGGGCGCTGCGCAACGTACACCTGAACGGCTTGGCCCAGCGGGCCAGGGTCTGGCAGTTCGACCTCGCCGCCGCGTGGCCAGAGCCGCCGCCGCAGGTCGACGCGGTGCTGTGCAATCCGCCATTTCGCGTGCCAGGCACCGGTGTTGCCCCTGCCCTGGAAGAGCGGCGCCTGGCCCACGTAGAGAGCTCGGCGCCGTTGACCGTCTTTGCCCAGCGCGCCGCTCAGGCCATGGCGCCCACCGCCATCAGCGCCTGGGTCTTTCCGTGGGCTGACCGAGAGAGGCTAGTTCAGGCCCTGGCCAAGGCCGGCCTGCACAGCCGTGTGTGCCCGCTCTACCACCGAGAAGGCGATGCTGCGCCGGTGCGCGCCCTGGTCGGCGGGTTTTGGCCAAGCGCTGGCGGCGCGGATAGCCCCCCCCTGACATTTCCGTCATGCTTGGCTCTGCACCTGGCCAGCGGCCTAGAGGACCGTTACCACCCTGATCTTGAAGCTTTTATTGCGCAGATGCCACCGCCCGACCCGGCGGTGCCGCCGGCCAAAACCCCCTAGGGATCGGCAGAGCGCACTTCTTGCACGGTGAATTTGCGGGACCCTTGACCGAATGCTAGCTTGTAAAGAGCCGGACCTACACCGGCCGCCCCAAGGGAGGGTGCCATGCTGGACGCCTTCATCATCGAGCAGATCAAGCGCAGAGAAGAAGAGCAGCGGCGCGGTAGTCGCCAGCAGCCTCATCTTGAGCCGCCCAGCCGGATGCCCCTGCAACGGCCGCCAAGCTGGGACCGCGATGCCGACGCCGACCGCCGCCGCGAAGAAGACTACGACGGTGTGATGATTATCGACATGTGAGGGTCGCGGCTCCTGGCAAAGCCCAGGGGCGCCACTGCGTTGGCAAGTCCCGAGTTTCACAGCGCCGCGTCTACAGTGCTCTTACGGTGCCAGTGGTCACAGTGCCGCGTTGACAGTGCCAGTGTTCACAGTGCCGCTAGCCCATGGCCCCTTGGGTCGCCCGCATCCTCTTCGCCATTCTTCAGAATTGCGCGCCTGCAGAAAGGCCCAGCTTGCCGCAGGTGCGGCCGGCTGCGGCACCACCATCGGCGCGGCGAGTCGCAGGGTGCACTCGCCTGCGCCGTGGCGGCGGCGAATCAAGCCGTCAGACCGTCCAGCTCAGAGCGCTGGGTCACCAGGCGCGAGACCAAGCCGTAGTCCATCGCTTCCTGGGCCGTCAGCCAGTAGTCGCGCTGGGTGTCGGCTTCAATGCGCACCAGCGGCTGCCCGGTCTCCGCCGCCAGCAGCTGGTTGATCTTGCCGCGGGTCTTGAGGATTTCGTTGGCAGTAATTTCCAGGTCGCTGGCCGGGCCATAGACATTGCCGGCAATCAGCGGCTGGTGAATGAGCAGCCGGGTGTTGGGCAGAGCCAAGCGATCTTCTTTGGCCGCGCCGAGCAGGATGATGGTGCCAATCGAGGCCGTCAGCCCCACGCAGACCACCACCACCCGCGGGCGGACAAAGCGCATCATGTCGTAGATCGCAAAGCCAGACGTCACGCTGCCGCCGGGGCTATTGAGGTACATCGTGATCGGCTTGGTCGCGTCATCGGCTTCCAGCACCAGCAATTCGTGGATCACCCGGGCAGCCAGCTTGTCGTCCACGGGGCCAGACAGCACCACCAGCCGCGCTTTGAGCATGCGCTCGGTCAGGTCCGTGCGGGATTCGCCATCTTTTTTAGGAGCTTCTGCCGGGGGCGGCGGCGGAGCGTCGGGATCGTCTGGGTCGTCGTCGTCGTGCAGGACCGTCGGCTGAGAATGGAGCATGGCGATAGGTGCCTCCTGTGGCGGGGCGCGCAGTGTAGCCGAAATGGGCCTGCGGCGCGAGTTGAACCCTGGGCTCCGGGCGACTATTCCGCCAAGGCCTCTGCGGCTTCAGCAGCGATGCACCAGCGGGTCGACAGGCTCGCCCCCAGCGGAGCCTGCCACCCACAACGGTCCCGCGCTGTGGGGTGTCTCCGGCCCAACTCTAGAGATCCCCTGTGAATTCAGAATTTCGCAAGGCTTTCTGGCAGAGAGCTCTACCAGGCCCGCAGAACTGCTGAAATCACGCGATCTTGCTCGGCATCGGTCATTCCCGGCGCCACCGGCAGCGCCAGCACCGTGCGGCAGGCTTGCTCGGCAAAGGGCAGGCTGACCGGCGGGTCGGCGGCCTGTAGCGCCCCTTGCTGGTGCAAGGCCGATGGATAGTAAATCTGCGTCGCCACCCCCGCCTGCTGCAGGACCTGACGCAGGTGGCTGCGATCGTCACTGCGCACCACAAACTGGTTCCAGGCGTGGCCCGGCCGATCAGGCGGCAGCCGCAGCTGGTCGGGCCGCACCTGGGCAAGCGGCCCAAACGCCTGCAAGTAGCGCCTGGCGCGGTGGCGCCGCTGGGCCAAGAAGCCATCCAGGTGCGGCAAAAGCGTAGAAAGAAAGGCCGCCTGTAGGGCATCCAAGCGAAAATTGCCGCCCAGGTGCTCAAACTGGTAGCGCACCGCCTGGCCGTGTTGGCGCGTCTCTTTGACTTTGGCGGCAAGCCCTTCGTGGCGGGTGACCACCGCGCCGCCGTCTCCCAGCGCCCCCAGGTTCTTGGCCGGAAAGAACGAGAAGCAGCCGGCGATTCCCGCGCCTCCCACCGAGCGGCCGTCGGGCTGAACGGCGCCAATCGCCTGCGCGCAGTCTTCTACCAGCAGCAGGCCGTTGGCGCGGCACCACTCGGCAATCGGCGCAATGTCCAGCGGCTCGCCAAAGAGGTGAACGACCAGAACCGCCTTGGTGCGAGGGGTGACGGCTCGCTGCAGCTCCTGCAAGCCCGGGTGAAAAGTGCCGGGCGCCAGATCGGCAAACACCGGCCGCAGTCCAGCTCTCAGCACCGAGGTAGCTGACGAGATAAAGGAAAACGGCGTGGTCAGCACCTCGTCGCCGGCCCGCAGCGGCGTCCAGTCACCGCCTTCCAGCTGCAGGGCCAAGAACGTGGCCAGCAGGGCGTCGGTGCCGCTAGATACACCAACAGCATGGGGAATCCGCAGCCAGGCTGAGAGTTTGCTTTCAAAGCCAACGACTTCTGGCCCCAAGACAAACGTGCCGTGCTGCAGACAGCGGTCCAGGGCCGCGTGCAGCTCGCCGCGCAGCGGAGCCAAGACGCGGGCCATATCAAAGAACGGAACCGGTGGAATTTCGCTCATGGCTGCTTTGCCTCCAAGACGCTCTGGCCGTCCCACTGCCACACCAGCTTGCAGCGCTGGCACACCGCGGCGGCGCCTTCTACCGGGGCCAGCGCCAAAGCCAATTTCTCGCCGCAGCTGCAGACCCAGCCACGCAGCCGGGCGGGATTGCCGGCCACCAAGCCGTGATCGGGAACGTCGCGGGTAACCACGGCGCCGGCAGCCACAAACGCGTAGCTGCCAATGCGGTTGCCGCAGACAATGGTCGCATTGGCGCCCAAGGTAGCGCCCTGGCCGATCGGAGTGGCGGCAAATTCCTGCTTGCGGCTGACGTGGGCCCGCGGGCGAACCACGTTGGTAAACACGCAAGAAGGACCGCAGAAGACGTCATCGGCCAGCACCACTCCGGCGTAGACAGAGACGTTGTTCTGCAGGCGCACCCTGTCTCCCAGCACGGCTCCGCTTTGCACAAAGCTGTTCTGGCCCAGCACGCAGTCGCGGCCCACCACGGCGCCGTCCATGACATGAGAGAAGTGCCAGACCCGGGTGCCCTGGCCCAGCTGCGCGCCCTGCCCCACTTGGGCGCTGGGGTGCACCGTCACGCCGCGGCTCTGCCAATCCCCTGCAATCTCGCCAATCGGACGGTCCAGCTGCGGCGGCTCCACGGCGGCCAGGTCGACCGGCACCCCAGCCTGGCGCAGAGAACGCTCGGCGGCGTCCAGCACCCGCAGCACCCGGGTCGCTTCGGCGCCGTCGGCGATGATCGGCGCGGTCGGGTCGGCAATGGCCTGCAAAAAAGCCAGCATCTCTTGGCGCAGCGGCTCCAGCTGGGGCAGCGGAACGGCTTCGGGCTCGGCGCGGCGCGGCGACGGCACCCCGTCTCGCCAGTCCACGCCGTGGCGAAACAGCGTCAACTTGTTGGGCCACGGCTGCTGATCGTCAAAGACGGCCATGGCCTCTTGGCCCACCACCACCAGGCGCTGCTCCTTGAAGGGATGCAGCCACGACACGTGGATGTGCGCCTGAACCCCCTGGTCCCAAGTTAGCGTAGTCATGGTGGTATCAGCGATGTGGGCATGCAAGAAGTAGCCGCCGGTGGCCGTGACGCGCTGGGGCGAGGCGCCCACCAACCGCAACATCACCGCGATATCATGGGGAGCAAAGGACCACAGCGAGTTCTCTTCGCGGCGAAACCTGCCCAAATTCAGGCGGTTGGAGTACAGGTACTGTAGGCGCCCCAGGACCCCTTGCTGCACCAGCTGGTCCAGCGCAATGACGGCGGGATGGTGGTGCAGCAGATGGCCGACCATCAGCACTAGCTTGTGGTGCTTGGCCAATTCCAGCAGCGGCGCACAGTCGTCGACCTGCAGGGCAATCGGCTTCTCTACAAAGACGTGCTGGCCGCGCCGCAAGAACCACTGCGCCTGCTGGGCGTGCAGGGCCGCTGGCGACGCGATCGCCACCGCCAGCGCGGCGGGCACTTCGTCGGCGCTGGACCACACAGGCAGGGCGGGATAGGCGGCTTGGGCCGAGACGCGGGCCGCCGGGTCGGGGTCGCAAACCCCTGCCAGGGCGCCGAGTTGATGAAGGACGCGGGCGATGTTGCGGCCCCAAGGGCCAAAACCGACCAAGGCGACTTGGGGCGGGGCGGGTGAGTCGGACACGGGATAGGGCCTCCAGGCGGGGGATGCGCGGGGCGGAAGGCTTCATAGCACGTTGGCAGCAGGGCGAAAACCGCAGCGCCGCGATGGGCTGCGGCCATTCTGGCCAAGCGGGCAGAATCTGGCATACTGGGGGGTTGTGGTGCGCAGGGTTCCTATTCTCCTTTTGCCCAGGTTGCCCATGATCCAGCTGCCAGCGACCATCGTCAGCGTGCGCACCTACTTGCGCGGCCTCGGCGCAGGGCTGGTGGCTGTGGTGGGCATGGCGGTCGCCTGGCCTGCCCACGCCGCGTGCTCAGAGGTCATCTTCAATTGCGATCTCGGCGACCGCGACGAGACCGGCGCCAAGGTCCTGCGCTCGGTCAACCTCAAACATTTTCGGGCGGGGCGGCGTTCAGATAGCTGGGTGGCCAAGCGCTGCGAAGTCTCCTATGCCGATCCCCCTGGCTGCTCATGGCGCGGTGGCGGCGGCGGTGGCGGCGGCGGCAGCGTCGTGTTGACCAGCGGCGGCTACACCGCGCCCGCGGCCCCGTCGGCTCCGGCTGCCTATGCGCCCGCGCCGGGCAGCGCACCGGTGCGCCGCGACGCCTGGGGCAAGCGCAGCCCAACGCCAGCTCCGCCGCGCGAAGAAGCCGGAGCAGGCGCCGGACCCAGCGCCGGCCTGCCAGATGACGGGCCCTTTGCCGTCGAGATCGGCCTGGCGGCGGCGCGCTACCGCTTGCCGGCCCAGCTGATTCGGGCAGTCATGCAGGTAGAGAGCGGCGCCAATCCGCTGGTGGTCTCGCACAAAGGCGCCGTGGGCTTGATGCAGCTGCTGCCGGCCACCGCTGCGGCGCTGGGCGTAGAGGACATCAACGATCCGGCGCAAAACATCATGGGCGGCACGCGCTTTCTGCGGGTCTTGGCCAACAAGTTTGAAGGCGATCTGGTCAAGGTCCTGTCGGCCTACCACGCCGGCTCGATGCGGGTGCTGAGCCGCGACGCCACCCCGTTTGCGGCCACAGATGACTACGTGCGCAAGGTTCTAAAGACCTACTATCAGTTGCGAGACGCAGCGTTGCGCGAAGTGGGCGGATGATCGCCCGCCGCCGCAATCGCCGCGCTTTGGAGGCTCCGATGAGATGGCTGGCAGTGTTTTTGGCCCTGGGTGCGCTTGGCGGCTGCGTCGACACCACCACGACCGAGCAGGGTGTGTGCCCCTACCCGGCACCAGTCATTTCCAACGCCACCGGGTTGCTGCCCGGCATCGCCTGCACCAGCGCCGCGCAGTGCAAGTACGGCACCTGCGTCAAGACGGCCATGCAGCAGGGCTTGTCTTCGACGGTCGGCGTGTGCACCAAGCAGTGCTCTTGCGGCGGCGCCACCTCGCAGTGCAGCAATGACAACGGCAATGACAAGGGCCTCAGCTTCACCTGCATCGCCGCGGCCAAGGGCGCAGGTAAGGAGTGCGCAGTCTACTGCAAGAATGACAATACCACGGGCATCAGCGCCTACTGCCAAGCGATCAACCCGAACCAGCCGTACTGTGTGAGCGGCCTATCTGGCGTGTTCTCGACCGGTCTGAGCGTGTGTGCCTCCAGGGAGGACCCCTAGACCATGAAGCTGAGCACCCAACTGCACGGCCAGACCTTCACTTTTCGCAGCCTTAAAGACGCGCTCAACCGCGCCAGCGAAGAGAAGTCCGGCGATCGCGCCGCGGGCCTGGCCGCCGAGTCCACCAGCCAGCGCGTCGCCGCCAAGCGCGTCATCGCCGACGTGGAATTGCGCCATTTCTTTGAGAATCCTTCGGTCCCCTATGAGACCGACGAGATTACCCGCCTCATCGTCGACGGCTTGGACCAGCGGGCGTACAAGAAGATCCACAGCTGGACGCCGGGGCAGCTGCGCGAGTGGTTGCTGGATCGCCGCACCAATGCTGAGGATATTGCCGCCATCTCCAAGGGCCTGACGCCAGAGATGGTGGCGGCGACTGCCAAGCTGATGTCGGCCATGGACCTGGTGGTTGCCGGCAAAAAGATCCGCGTGGTCCGGCGCTGCAACAACACCATTGGCCTGGAGGGGCGGATCTCGTCGCGGCTGCAGCCCAATCACCCGGTCGACGTGGTAGAGGGCATCTTGGCAGCGGTGCGAGACGGCCTGAGCTATGGCAACGGCGACGCGGTCATTGGCATCAACCCGGCCACCGAGTCGACGGACAACACCGCGGCGATCCTGCACGCCGTCAAAGACCTGACCCGCCAGCACCGCATCCCGACCCAGGTGTGCGTGCTGGCCCACGTGACCATCCAGATGGACGCCATCCGCAAGCACAAAGCCCCCGTGGACCTGTGCTTTCAGTCGCTGGCCGGCACCGAAAAAGCCAACCGCAACTTTGGCATCTCTGTGGCGATGATCGATGAAGCCTACGACCTGACCCGCCGCGAGGGCAGCGCCGAAGGGCCTGACGTCATGTACTTTGAGACCGGGCAAGGAACGGCGCTTTCGGCCAATGCCCACTACGACACCGACCAGACCACCATGGAGGCGCGCACCTATGGGTTTGCCCGCCGCTACCATCCGTTCTTGGTCAACAGCGTGGTCGGCTTCATTGGCCCAGAATACCTACAGAACGGCAAGCAGATCGCCCGCGCCGGCCTGGAAGATCACTTCATGGGCAAGCTGATGGGGGTGTCGATGGGCACCGACGTCTGCTACACCAACCACGCCGAGAGCGACCAGGACGACCAGGAGTGCCTGGAGATGCTGCTGGCCTCGGCCGGCGTCAATTTCCTGATGGGCATTCCGCTGGGCGACGACGTGATGCTGAACTACAACACCACGTCATTTCACAACAATGCCCAGCTGCGAGAGATCCACGGCTTGCGTCCCGCGCCCGAGTTTGAGGCGTGGATGGAGAGGATCGGCCTGTGGCGCAACGGCAAGCTGACCGAACGGGCCGGCGACGCCACGATCTTCCACAGCCCCAACGTCTTGCGGGCTGAAAGAAAAGTCTAGGCGCGACTACAGCCCAACTTCCGTGCCGCCCGTCTTGAACTTCTTGAGCTTTAGCACCGGCTTGAGGGCGTAGCAGTCCTTGGTGGCCTCCATCGCCTCGTCGAGCTTGAAGTCGACCCAGGCTTGGTGCTGCTTGCCAGTGCCTACATCCAGCGCCTTGAACGAATGATTGATCCTCAGGCCATCCTTGACCTTGCTGAGGTCCAGGTCGCAGGTCTTGTCTCCGACTTTGGCGGTGTTCTTCTGGGTGCTATCGAGCATGAGGCGGATCTGGGTGATCTTGCCGTCGGGCAGGGGCAGCTCGCCCAGCTTGACGGCCGCCGTCTCAGTCTGGGCCAGCACCAGGTCAACGGGCTTGTTGACCAGCAGGGTCTTCCACTTGCCGTCGCCGTCTTTTTTGGTGTCGGCCGCGTCGTCCGAGGTGGTCTTGGTCTTGTCATCGACGTGAACCTGGATGCTGGCGACGTGGACGATCACTGAAGTGACGCCGGGCGGCGGTGCGTCCATCAGGTACAGCGTGGCGGTAGACTGAGAGGGCTCGTCTTCGGCGCAACCGGAGAGAGCAAGGGCGGGAAAAAGTGAGGCAAAGGTAGCGATTTTCGGATGGTTCATTGGGCAATTCTGGGCGCCTGGGGAGGGCGACTGGCAGAACGGTAGGTCGCTCAAGAGGGGCGGGCAAGCAGCAAAGGGCAGATACGCTCGGCGGATCTGTGCTAGCGTTGCCACCCGCGCGCCCGACAGCCGCAGTAGGAATGCCGATGACCGACCCCAAGCCAGTACAGCGCCTCAAGATCTTTGGCCGCGAGCAGCCAGCTAGCCGCCCCGCGGAAGACGCACCGGGGCCAGAGAGCGGCGACAACCCCTACTGGTCTGCCGAAGAGCCAGACGAGCACCCCGACCCCTCTCTGGGCTGCATCCGCCGCGGGCTGTGCTGCAAGTCCAGCCCTGGCTGGTACGGCCCCGGGGAATTAGAGCAATCGGCGCAAGCGCTTGGCATGCAGCCCGATGAGTTTGTAAGGAAGTTCTTGGTCATTGATGGGATCGAATTTGAGGAGAAACGTGTAGAGGTGTTTGCACCGGTCAAGCTGGATCGCTTTGGCAAGCCGGCCTGGCAGCCGGGCACCCGCGTCGATGCCTTGTATAGAACTCTGCGCGGTGTCTGTGTTTTCTACGATGGCCACGGCTGCAAGATCTACCAGGCCCGGCCCATTGAGTGCGCCCGCTACCTGTGTACCCAGCCGGCCGAGCAGAACATGAGTCACCTGGAGGTGGCCGCTCTGTGGGCTGGTGCAGCAGAGTCCGACGCCCCCTGAGGGGTACCGCAAGCAACGCCTTGGCTGTTCCTGCTCTTTCGCCGCCGGCCGCGACCCAGGGCAAGCCGCCAAACTCCTCAACTCTTCCATACCATTGCAGCCCGCCCTTTTATGCCGGGCGGATCCGTGCGATAGAACGGAGCTGAGGTGACTCATGTCTAGTTCCCCCCTACCGCAGCGCGCCCAAGGCTTTGCCAGCCGGTTGCGACCGACCCGCTGGATCCTGCCCGGCGTCGCCTTGATCCTCGCCGCCTATACCCTTGGCAGCGGTGGGGCCGGCTTGACTGAAATTGAGCCCGGCGAAGTGGCCGTCATCTACAACACCACCGGCATCGCCCTGTTTGGGCCAGAGCGCCGGGTCATCGCTGAGCAGGGCACGGTGAGCTACGTGCCGTGGTTTCAGCGGGTAGAGACGCTGGATATCCGGCCACAAGTCCTTATCATGCAAGGCGATCAAGACAGGGACGCCTCGCATGTGCGGCGCTTGACGGTGCGGGCCAGTGACGGATCCAACTTCTGGTTTGGCAAGCTGGAGATTCACTACCAGCTGGATGCCACCAAAGCCGACGTGATCATAGAGACCCACGGCCGCGGCGACGCCTACAAGCAAGAGGCCATGCTGACCCATGCTCGCGAAGTACTGCGAGACGAGTTTGGCCGCTACAGCTTCTTGCAGGCGGCTGACCCGTCGAGCTATTCCAAGGCCACCACCCTCTCCAAGACCACCCTGAACCAGCGCCTCAAGCCCACCGGCATTGAGGTCAGCCAGATTCTGACGCCCAAGCCCAGCTTTGACGTGGCCGTAGAGGCCGCCATCAAAGAGCGGCAGACCGCAGAGCAGGCGGTGCAGGTCAACGCCAAACAGCGCGAGCGGCTGGTCAAAGAGAAAGAGCGAAAAATCCAAGAGATTCGCGAGCAGAAGTCCGCTGAGTTCCAGACCCTGGCCGCGGATCTGGCGGCCAAGCAGCAGCAGGCCCTCAATGAACTGGTCAGCGTGCAGCGCTCGGCAGAGACCTACGCCATTGGGCGGATTGCCGAGGCCAAGGCGATCTTTGCCGAAAAGACCAATCGCTCTGTGGCAGCGGCCGAGGCAGCCAAAGAGCGGGCGCGCGGCCTGGCCGCCAAGATCAACGCGGTGGGCGCCGCCGGGCCAGACGTGCTCAACTTGGAGATCGCCAAAAACGTCTTTCCGCAGTTGCAAAACGTGACGGCCGTTCCCTATGCGCGGCCCGTGCCTTCGACGCTAAACGTGCGCCACCTTGAGGCGGCTGGGGAGCTCAAGCCATGAGCAGCGAAGTCGACGGCGATCCCACGGAAGGCGCAGCGCCACCTCCTCCTCCCCCGCCTCCGCGGCGCAAGCCCGGGCCCGAAGCGGCCACGGCGCAGGAGCCAGACACGCAGCCAGCCGCCCCTGGCTGGAAGCGCTGGATCAACCTGCAGACGCTGAGCTTGCTGACGATTTGCGCCTGGGTGGCGCCGTCGATGTGCAGCACCTACATCGAACCCGACGAGATCGGCGTGCGCCGCTCGCTGAGCTCGGGCATCGAAGACGACGACTTTGAGCAGGGCCACCACATTGGCCTGCCGCTGCTGCACAGCTGGTACCGGCTCAAGCGCAGCCTGCACTATGTCGAATTCACCGGCACCAACACGCTGGATCTGCGAACCAGAGAGAACAACGTCGTTCACGTCGACATCGCCGTCATCTACCAGATCGTGCCGGGCGAGGCGCACCTGATCGTCAGAGAGGGCTTTGCCGACAGCTACCACAGCAAAGTCCAGGCCGTGTCAGAAGGTTTTCTGCGCGAACACTTGGCGCAGCTGTCCAATGAGACCGTGCAGATTCCCGCCGAGCGCGAAAAAGTCGCCAAGTCGGCCATCAAGCCGCTCAACAAGCAGCTGCGGCAGTACCACATCCGGGTCGTCGAGTCGGGGGTGGTCATCCGCGCCATCCAGTTTGACCCGCCCTATGAGGCGCAGCTGCAGGCCAAGCAGCTGTTTGCCGTACAGGCCGAGCTCGACACGGCCAAGCAGCAGGAATCCAAGGCCAAGCAAGAGACGGACACCGTGCAGAAGGGCATCGACAAAGACGTCGCCCTAGAGCGCGAGACCTGGAACAAGCAGATCGAAGAAAAGCGCAAGGAAATCGAGATCACCATTGCCGAGGTCAAGGCCAAGGCGGTGGAGTTTGACAAGACGCGCCGCTCTGAGGCCGACGCGGAGTATGAGAAGCTGCTGGCCCAAGGAGAGCGCGCCGAAGCAGAGGCTGAAGCGCTGGGCAAGAAATTGGAGGCCGATGCGCTTGCCAGTCGCGCCGGCAAGACCTTCTCAGCCATCGAGGCCACGCGCAACTTCAAGCTGGGGGCCATTGAGCTCAACTCTTCTGACCCGCGGTTCCTCCATGAATTTGGCTCGATGTCTGCCTGGCGGCGCTTTTTCTTGGGGGAGTAGCGCTTCGTGCTGAGCCGGATCTTCAGCCTGGGAATACGCGCCTTTCTGCTTGGCCTGGTGGTCTGGGCCGTCTGGCGGATGGTTCAGTCGCTGCGGCGCAGCCCCGGGGCGTGGCGCTGGCGCAAGCTGGGCTGGCAGCACCCGGCGATGGCCACCGCGCTGCGCGAGCGCCAGCAGATCACCCAGGTCCTGCAAGGGTCGCAGCTGCCGATCGCCTCTAGCGTGCTGACCGATGTGGATGCCCTGGTCGACAGCATTGCCGATCTGGTAGAAGTGCGCCTGGGCCTTGGGGTAGAGCAGGCTCGGACCAGCGAGGGCAGCGCCCAGCGCGACCACCTGACGGCGTCCGTGACCCGGACCGACGAGTCGCTGGCCGAGGCCCTGCAGCGCCTGGATGCGATTCGCGGTGTGCTGCTGGACCACGCGGCCGATCGGTTGCAGGATGCGCTGCAGGACGCTCGCGAGCGCTTTGCAGAGCACTCTGAGCAACTGCAGCGCGTCGCCGATGCCAACCGCGAGATGCGCGAAGAACTGGCCAACATCAAACGCAATCGCTGACCGGGGGCACAGATGGAAACGCCGGGGGCAACCCAAAGGACGACGCGGATGACCACGCCGACAACAAGCCCAAGGAAAAGCATCGCCCGCCGGGCCGCGCTGCTGCTGGTGGCCTTGAGCCTGGCCGTGGGGCAGCTGGGGTGTGAACCCTTTGCTGATCCACAGGATTTTGATCGGCAAGAGGTGCTGATTTTCAAGAGGTCGACGCTGGTGCCGCCCAAGGTTCAGCCCCAGCCGGCCCAGCTGCGGGTGGTCGCCTGGAACGTCAAGTATGGCGCCGCGCGGATCCCGTTCTGGTTCGATTGCTGGGGCGATCGGGTGCAGATGAGCAAGGCCGAGGTCGACGCCAACATGGCCAAGCTTTACGCCGCCATTGATGAGCTGAACCCCGACGTGCTGATGACCGAAGAGATCGAGGTCAATTCGCGGCGCAGCGCCTACTTTGACATGGTGCGCGGCATCCTAGAGAACACCGACCTCAACTACGCCGCCTACTACGAGACGTGGGACAGCCAGTATGTGGCGTCAGAGGGCGTGGGCCGCATCAACTTGGGCAACGCCATCTTCTCTAAGTACCCCATCACCAAGGCAGAGCGCATCCGCCAGGTCGACAGAACCGATCAGGACGGCTTGACGGCGATGTTCTACATCAAGCGCGCCATTGGCCGGGCCGAGATCGAGGTCCGCAGCGGATCGCGGGTCGTGGCCATGGTGGTCCACACCGAAGCCTATGACAACGACGGCACCAAGCAGAAGCAAATCAAGCAGATTCACGACCTGGCGCTCAAAGAGACCCTGCCGGTGGTCGTCGGCGGCGACTTCAACGAGCTGCCACCCAGCGCTGCCAAGGTGGTGGGCTTTATGGACGAGCGCGAGAAGGCCGTGTGCAGCTCTGACTTTGTCCAGCCGCCCTACACCCCAGCGGTGATGAAGCCGTTCTATGACGACATGGTGCCCTTCATTGACCTGTCTCAGTACGGCGGCAGCGAGCTGGAGCAGAAGCGCTACTACACCCACACCGTTCTGGGCCCAGACGAAAAGAACGACAAGGGCGAAGCCGGCTTCTGGAATCGCACCTTGGACTACCTGTTTGTCAGCAAAGGCACCAGCTGGGTGGCTGGCTCGGCCGACGTCGCCCAGCAGAAGGGCCAAAAACTTGGCGGCGCCAACGGCCTGGGCCCGGTGCTGACCCAGGACTACCTGCGCCTGTCTGACCATGCGCCGGTCACTGGCCTGTGGGAGGTGAAGTGATGCGCTATTGCCATGCAATCCGGGCAGCCGCGCTGGCGCTGACTGCTGTGGCTGCCGCTGTGCTGTCGCCAGCTGTGGCCCGTGCTGAATTGCTGCCAGCCCGCGAGACAGCCGACGTCTTGCCGCGCGGCAGCTTTGCCATTGGCGTGTTCAATCCCCTGCGGGTGGGCACCTGGGCCGGCGAATTCGAGGTCAACCCGCTGGTGATGCTGGTGGCGCCCCACGTCACGCTGCGCACGCCGCTCAAAGTGGCAGAGAAGCCCGGAGAGTGGCGCTGGACCCTGGAGACCGGCCTGTCTCTGCCCACCGGTGCCTGGCGGCTGGCCAAGCCCTTGGGTCTGGCTGGCGATCTGGTGCCTTCCTGCAAGGTGGTCGGCGACGATCCCCAGCGCAGCGGCAGCTGCGAGCGGCCGGGCTGGCTGCTGGCGGGCAAGCTAGGATTGCTGATCTCCAAGGGCTTTGTCGATGCGGCGGGCCAAGAGCGCGGCACCCTGACGCTGCGCGCCCAGACCGCGGGAGCCCTGCCGTTGGTGGGCGACGCGGCGCGGCCGCTGCACGCCTGGGCTCCGGTAGAGACGCAGCTGAATCCAGAATTGGGCCAGTCGCGCAGCCAGGTTCGCGTCGCCTACGACCACGCGGTGGCCGATTTCCTGCGGCTGCGCGGCGAGCTGGGCGCCTATCTGCTGGGCCGGCCGCTGGAAGACGACACCTCTCCGGTGGTCGCCAGTGCCTACCTGGGCGCCGACTTGCGCACCAGCACCCACACCCGCCTGACCCTGGGCGCCATCTACTGGAACAGCGACCGCCACCAGCGAGAAGAGTCCAAAGGCAGCGACGGCTACGCCAAGGTCGAGAGGGTTCGCAGCCATGAGGTGTGGCCTACCGTGGACTTTCTGTGGCAGTGGTAGCCGCGGCGGCGGCAGGACCCGCGGCAACGCAGCCGCCGAGCGACGCTGCCATGGCAGAAAAATGCCAGCGGATCATGGCTATTCTTGATTCGCTCTACCCTGCCCCGCCCGTACCGCTGGACCACAGCGATGCCTACACCCTGCTTATCGCGGTGCTGCTGAGCGCCCAGTGCACCGACGTGCGGGTCAACACCGTCACGCCGGCCCTGTTCACCCTGGCTCGGACCCCTCAGCAAATGGCCAAACAGTCTGAAGAGGCGATCCGCGCCATCATCCGGCCGTGCGGGCTGTCTCCACAAAAATCCAAGGCTATCAAGGGACTATCAGAGCTGCTGCTGCAACGCCACGGCGGCGAGGTGCCAGCGGACCTGGACGCCCTAGAAGCCCTGCCTGGCGTGGGCCACAAGACTGCCCAGGTGGTGATGGCGCAAGCCTTTGGCGTGCCGTCATTTCCGGTGGATACCCACATTCACCGGCTGGCCACCCGCTGGGGGCTGACCTCTGGCAAGTCGGTAGAGCAGACCGAGCGCGACTGCAAGCGCCTGTTTCCCAAAGAACACTGGAACAAGCTGCACCTGCAGATCATCTACTTTGGCCGCGGCCAGTGCCCGGCGCGGGGCCACGACCCAGCGGCATGCCCAATTTGTTCATGGGCCGCCTAGGCTTATCCCAGGGTCACCCCGGCTCAAACAGGCCGCGCACCACCGGCTGGCGATGGCGCACCAACCAGCGCCCGCCGGCCAGCACGTCGGTCGGTCGGCCGCTGGCATCCAGCACCTGCAGGTCGGCATCGGCGCCCGCGCTCAAGCTGCCTTTGCCGCGCAGGCGAAACAACCGCGCCACATTGCTGGTAAAGAACGGCAGCACCTCTGATAGGGTCCGGCCGCGGCTAAGCAGTTCGACCAGCGCGTCAGACAGGCCCATCGAGCGGCCCACGTCCATGTGCAGCAACACGCCGTCGCGATCAAACACCGGCAAGCAGCCGCCGCCGTCGCTGCTGGCGGTCAGGCGCGCCGGGTCAAGGCCACTGTCGAGCCAATCCTCAATTGCTTCAACCACATCTAGGGAGTCAGCGTCTGCCTCAAAGGCCGTGACGTCCACGGTGCA
Source organism: uncultured Myxococcales bacterium (assembly GCA_903919145.1). Taxonomy (GTDB): domain Bacteria; phylum Myxococcota_A; class UBA9042; order UBA9042; family UBA9042; genus SXRM01. Next base: position 97,932 of record CAIXGW010000016.1, on the reverse strand, counting down.
GCCGTGGTCGCGGGCCAGCGCCTTGGCCTCTTGCCACAGCCAGCGCTGACGGTTGACATGGGTTGGGTGAAAAGTCCTGGCGGGAAGCTCTGTTTCGGTCAAGGCCCGCCGCAGCAGCTCCAGGCCGCGCTTGCCGTCCCCCAGGTGCAGGTGCAGCAGGCCGGCCTTGCCGGTCATCATGCCGCTGACGTGGCAATCCGCGGCCACCCGCAGCAATTCGTCATAGGTCGGCTGCGAGCTGCGGTGGTCTGACACGGCCAGCTCGCCCACGGCCACCAGGCGATCGTTGTGCACCAGATCGCCGCGCACCGAGCCGGTCAGGGTCACCAGCGGCAGCTCATAGGAGCCGGTGTAGCACCAGGTAGACAGGCCGTGAAAGGCCAGGGTACGGGCACACGCCAGCAATTCCGCAATGGTGCGTGTCGATCCATCGGTGCCAAGCAGGCCAATCGCGCTGGTGACGCCCGCCAGGGTCAGGTGGGTCAGCTGCACCGGCGGCACCCGCGTCTGGGCGCCCGCCTCGCCGCCGCCACCGGCAAAATGCACATGGCAATCTATCAGCCCCGGCGCCACCGCCGCCCCTTGCAGATCCAGGGTCTCGCAGGGCCAACCCGCTGGCGCCGGCCCCAAACCAGCTCCCACAGCAGCCACTTGTGAGCCGGCAATCAGTAAGTCCACTACGCCGCGGTCAACCGGGTCGTACAGGTGGGCATGGCGCAACAAAAGCAGAGGAAGGTTGGTCATGGTGGGGAAGGTTGCGGCAGACTGCCGTGTTTGACAAGCCGGGCCTGCGGTCGCACCCTTGGCGCACGCTTGTGGAGGCACCTGTGCAGCATCGGTCAGAGTCAGCACGCTTGCGAATCGCCTTGGCCGTGGCGACAGCGTTGACAATGGCGGCCTTGCAGCTTGGCTGTGGCCCGGCAGCCCAGCTGAAGCCGGCGTCGGCGCCTGAGGAATTGTCGCGGCCAGACGTACCGTGCGCCGAAGCTCCCGCGCCCTCTTCCGGGGGCGATGCGACGCCTGCCGCAGCCGCGCCGTCGGCAGAAGAGCCCGCCAAGCCGGCCGCTACTGAAGAAGCGCCGCCGCCGGATCCCGCACCATCTACGGCCAATATCGGCGGAGACGACGGCGATGAAGAGGCCGCCCCGCCCAGCGACGCCCGCGTCCCGCCGCAATCCGCTGCTGATTGGGGCCGGTGAATTCGCGCGGCTGAAAGAGCGGCGATATACTGACCGAGCCGAGGGTCACCTTTGCCCTGAGCCTGGGCGCTGATGGCGACCGCCGTCGCGAGGTCTTGATGGTCGGGTGCAGTCAAAAGGTCCGCTTGGCAGTGCAGTTCGCGGTGGCCGCGGCCTTGGCGATCGGCTGTGCCAGCGAAGAGCCCAAGAAAGAGCCCAGCTACAACCTGCCAGAAACCAAGACGGAGCTCGACAGCGAGAACGGCTTTCCCGTGCCCGACTCCAGCGGCGGCGAAGACAGCGCGCGCCTGCCAGACACGGCCGACCCAGATGGCCTTGCCGGCGACGAACAGTCCGGCAGTGATGTGGCGCCTAGCGACCTGGAAGATGGCGCTACCGGCAGCGATGCCCAGGACATTGGCCCAGAGACCACGGCGCCCATCACCTCTTGCCAAGGGCACTGCGGCATCTACCTGGAAGAGAATGCTTGCCACTGCTCGGTGCTATGCCAGAGCGAGGGCTCTTGCTGTGACGACTTTGCGGCCGTCTGCACCTGCGGCAGCGACAAGGACTGCGACGACAGCAATGACTGCACCCAGGACTCGTGCAACAAGGCCCAGGGCATCTGTTTTCAGCAGCCCTTGAAGTCCTGCTGCATGGCCGACAGCGAGTGCAGCGGCGGAGACGCCTGCAACACCCCCAAGTGCCTGTCAGGTACCTGCACGCTGCAGCCCATGAACTGCGACGACGGCATTGCCTGTACCGACGACTACTGCAGCAAGGCCGACGGCAAGTGCGTCAACAAGACCAAGGCCGTACAGTGCCTGGTCGATGGAGCCTGCTTCAAAGCCGGCGACGAACAGCCCGACTCGGGCGGCTGCTCGACCTGCGACCCGGCCAAGTCGCAGACCGCCTGGACCGCCAAGACGGGCAAGTGCGCCATCCAGGGCGTCTGCGTGGCCAGCGGCACGGCCAAAGACGGTGCGGCGTGCGCGGTGTGCGACACCACCAAGTCCACCAGCGCCTGGTCGGTCAAGACCGGCAGCTGCCTGATCGGCGACGTGTGTCACAAGTCCGGCGACATCAACCCCGCCAGCAGCTGCGAGATCTGCGACCCGGTCGCCAACCCCACCGGCTGGTCCGGCAAGACCGGGTTTTGTGCGATTGACGGGGCCTGCATCGCCGCCAACGCCGTCGACCCCACCAACTCGTGCCAGATCTGCGACCCCACCAAGAACAAGAGCGGCTGGACCGCGGCGGCCGGCAAGTGCCTCATTGACGGCACCTGCTACTCGACCGGCCAAGCCGACCCGACCAACGCCTGCCAAACCTGCGATCCCGCCAAGAACAAAAGCGGCTGGACGGCGGCGGCCGGCAAGTGCCTGATTGACGGCAAGTGCATCGCCAGCGGCGCCTCGCAGCCCGGCAGCGGCGGCTGTTTTGTGTGCGACACCAAGACGCCCAGCGCGTGGACCCAGAAGGCCGCCGGCTCAGCCTGCAACCTTGGCGGCTGCTTCAACCTGCCCAAGTGCGATGCGGCGGGCGTGTGCAGCGGCACCCAGAAGCCCGGATGCTGCGTGACCAATGCCGACTGCGACGCCGATCCCGCCGTGCCGGGCATTTGCGAAGAGAAAGCCTGCAACACGGTCACGGGCAAGTGCGAGCTCAAGGCCGTGGCGGGCTGCTGCACCGCCGGCATCTGCTGCGACATCCCGACCAACACCCTTAAAGAAAAGGGCGCCACCTGCGGCGGCCTCAAGAGCGGCGCCGAGTACAAGTGCGAGGGCAGCCTGGTGATGAAGCGCGACGTCTTCAGCGGCGGCTGCACCGGCACCGAGCCTTCGAAATGCGCAGGGTCAATAACTAGTTATGGCGACTGGACCCAGTACAAGGACTGCAAGGACCAGACCTGCACGCCCGGGTCCAGCATCACGGTGGCGCCGATCTGCAAGTAGGCGCACACCTTCTTCTCACCTCAGCTCCGGTGGACCGATTCTTGCCCCGGCCGCCCGCGGAATCGCAACCCGCTGGCACCAAAGCGGACACAGCTTGCGCGACCGCCGCGGGCTTGGTACACCGAGCGCCGCCGGGCCAATCGCGCAGCCCTGCCCATGGAGTTCACCGTGATCCCATCCCTCTCTCCAAGCGCCGCCGCCATGGAGCGCTTTGTCGCCGGCGCGGTCGGCTTGCGCGAACCGCTCATTTCTGTTGCTGTTCCCGGCCTGCCGACGCTGCCCGACCTCAAGAAGCTGGCCCGCGACCGCCGCGCCGCTGGCTTGCCGGTCATCGATCAGTCGGCCGGTGACATCGACGACGTCGGCCAGCCTCTTCACGCCGATCTGGGCGCCTGGATCGAGCAGACCCGCGACCGGCTGGTGGCCGAGGGCGCCAGCGAGCTGCGGCGCGTGACGGGGGGCGCCTATGGCTATCCCGGCAACTATCAGCAGCAGTATCTATCGGTTCTGAACATCTTGGCCCAGAGCTGGGGAATCGCAGGGCGGACGCTGGCGGTGCACACCGTGTCTGGCCGCGCCGCACTCGACTGCGCCTTTCGCGGCATGATCGCCGCTGCCAAGCTGCAGAAGCTGCCGGCCCCCTATGCCATTGTCTTGGATCCGCTGGCCTGGTCGGGCTATCAGCCGCTGGCGGCCGACCTGGACCTGGAGCTCATCCACATGCCGGCGGTGCCGGGCCACGGCTTGGCGGGCAGCTGCGAGGGGCTGCGCTCGGCGCTGGCTTTTGCCGCCGAAGTGGGCCGGTCGGTCATTGGCGTGGTACCCGTAGTCCCCAGCAATCCCAGCGGTATCGGCCTTAGCGCAGAAGAATTGGCGCGCATGGCCGAGGTGGCGGCAGCGGCCCAGGTGCCCATGCTGATCGACGCGTTCTACTCGCCGCTGGACCCGCGCGGCCACGCGGCGTGCGTGCCAATGGCCGAGCTCGAGGCCAAGCTGGCGCCGGAGGTGCTGGGATACCTGGGCATTTTGGTGGGCGAGACCAAGGTCTCCAGCTCGCAAAACAAGACCGCTTCGCTGATTTGGTGCGCCCCGGCGGGCCACGATGGCCCGGCCAAGACGCTGATACACCACGCCAGCGAGCGGCTCAAGACCACCAACCTCTATCCGCGGCCGCAAGAGGCGCTGGTGGCGGCGGCGCTGCACACCTTTCCCGGTGGCCTGCACGCCGCCATGGGACCGCGCTACGTGGCCCTGCGCGATGCGCGCGACGCTATGCGCGCGGTCTGCGACCGGCTGGGCATTCCCCTGTCGATCGGCGGCTCCTTCTACGGCACCGCCGCCCTTGTAGACGGCCAGGGCAACAGCCTGCTCAAGGACCCAGGCGGCCAGCCGCTGACCGATGCCAAGGCTGTGATCTCTGCGCTGGTGGCCCGCTACGGCTTGGTGGGGGCGCCGGGTGGCATGTTCTCTCCTGCGCCCGAGGCGACCGTGCTGGTGCGACTGACGGCGGCAGTGACCCTGGCCGATGTCGAGCGGGTCGGCGCCATCCTTGAACAATTGCTGGAGCAAGCGCGTGCCTGAGCGAATCACATCCCGGCGCCTCGACGCGATCCGCACCGCCATCGAGACCGGCGCCCCTCACCTGGGCCCCGAGACCGAAGGCATTGTCATCGACTCGCAGACTTTTGAAGTGCTGCACACCCTGGCCGGCCAGCAGCCCACCAGCGCCATTCGGCGGTGGCTGCGCGGACATGGCGGCGATGTGGCTGAGCTGGCTGAAGAAGTCGTGCCAGACGTGCCAGAGACCATCGTCGAGGCCAACCCGGCACCTCTGCGCGCGCCGGTGTCTACGGCTGCGGCGCAGCGGCTGATGGCCATCCTCATTGACTCGGCGCTGCAGGACCTGAACGCCAAGCACGGCCACCGCGCTCAGTTGCTGCATGGCGCTGCGTGGCGACCGCCGTGGATCACCCAAGACGACGCAACCCGCGACACCGATCCGTTCAAGCGCTTCTACTACCAGTACCAGATCGGCGTGCACGGCGACAAAGTAGGCGCTGCGGCTGGCGACCACTTCAACCTGTCGGCGCCGTGGATTGGCGACGTCGGTGAAGCCGATATCTCGCGCAAAATCATTGAGATGACCGGCAGAATGCGCCTGGTGGCCGGTGCGCTGTCGATCGCCCTGTCGGCGTCTTCGCCGCTGTTCTTTGGCGCCGGGTTTGAGCGGCCGGCTCCGGTGTACGGCACCAGCATCACGCCTTGGGATTCCGCCCGGTTAGGCCACGTGTGGCCGGGCCGCACCCTGATGGACGTGTCTGGGCTGTACCACGACCCAGTGCAGTTCCGCCGCACCATGAGGCAGTTTGCCGAGTCAGGCACCCTTCTTTCTGGTCGCGACATCTGGCTGGCGGTGCGGGCCCAGCCGGGCCGCGTCGCCCCGGGGCCCAGTTTTGCCGAGCTGTGCGCCGATGCCGGGCTGGACCTGGGCGATGCGGAGGGCGAGGCGCGGGCCAAAGCCCTGCTGTTCGCCTGCTTCCAACACGGCCCCCACTATCAAGAAAACCCCCTGCGCGGCGACCCAGCCTGGCAGAAGATGGAGCGATGGCGCCAAGACCTGCTAGAGCGCTACGTGCGGGCGCCTCGCAACCGGGTCGAAGTGCGCACCCTAGAGACGCCGCCAGCGTTCGCCGTAGACAGCCCTGGAGGCGACTACCAAACGCCGTACGAGTGGATGAAGGCTGTCCACAGCTTCTTGGATGTGTTGTTTGTCTGGCTGGCAGAGAACCCGGCGCAGATCGACGAGCTGGAGTACGGCGAGCTTGAGCTGCAGGCCGCCAAGAGCAACGAGCAGGCCGTCCTATATGGCGGCTTGAACGCCCAGATCCGCTGGATCCCGTCTTCGATGCACGCCATGTCCGCCAGAGAAGCCCTGACCCGGGTGCTCAATGACACGGCTCAGGTAGCTGACGCCCTTGGCAGAACAGAGGATCTGTCGCTCATCCGCCGCGCCGCCCTGGGCGAAGTCGCTCCGCCGGCCGAGCGGATCCGCCGCGAAGCAGGGGCCTGGTATGGCATCGACACCGACTCGCGCGCCAACGCCCGCTTGCTGCCAGATGACTCCTACCCCCGCGAGCTGCTGCGGCGCACCCGCGCGGCCATGACCCTTGAATTGGCCATGATCGAGCGCGACCTGCCGTCTTTGCCGCCGCTGGACCAGCTGCGGATTGCCAAGCTGCTGGCTGCAGTGCGCCGGGTGCGACCGCAATAGCTCTAGACAGCCGCGCCACAGAGATCCAAGATGGTTGCCATGATGGCTTCTTCCTCTCGCCCACCTGCCGATCCCAGCATCTCTGCCTTCTCTGCCACGGCTTGGGCGCGCCAGGCTGCGGGCTGGGCGTTTACCTCTGCCTTCATCCCCGGGATTGTGGTCGCGTGCTCGGTCATGGGCCCCAAGCGGCGCACGGTGGGCGGTCCGCAGCTGGTGCGGATGTGGGGGCGCACCATGGCCCGCATCGCCGGCATCGAGGTGCAGTTTACTGCCCGCGCCCAGCAGGTGCTGGCCCAGCGGACTCCGCGGGTCCTGACGTTCAACCACAGCTCGACGCTGGACGTCCTGACCGGGGCGGCTCTGCTGCCAGAAGGCGGCGTCCTGGTCGTCAAGAAAGAAATGCGCAAGATCCCGCTGCTTGGCATTGGCTGTGCCTCGCTGGGCTCGGTGTTCCTAGAGCGCGGCAACCGCGAGCACGCCTACGAGTCCCTGCAGCACGCCGCGGCGCGCATGCACGCGGAACAGCTGCAGCTGCTGATCGCTCCCGAGGGGACCCGCTCGGCCGACGGCGCGCTTGGGCGCTTCAAGCTGGGGGCCTTTCACCTGGCCGCCATGGCCAAGGTGCCGATTCAACCGATGGTCCTGCACAACCACTTTGCCCTGTGGCCGCAGGGGCAGTTTGTGCCCAAGCGCGGCGTCGCGGTCATTGATGCCCTGGCTCCCCTCAGCATCAGCGAAGACGAGGATGCGCGGGTCGTGGCCGACGCGCTACGCGAGCGCTATGCCCTGGCTTTGGCCAGCGGGCCTGGCGCCGAGCCCTAGCGGGCTGGAGCCGATCCTGCCGACGCCAGCCACCTGGGGATCTTGGCTGGAATTGCGCGCAGGACCATTGGCCACCGACCCTTAGGGCCGCCAGCCCCTGCCAAAAACGCCAACGGCCGGGGACACTCTTTGCAGAGCAACCCCGGCCGTTGCCAGGTAAAACCTGATCGCCTTAGCCGGCGACGACTTCCAGAGTCAGCTTGGCCACGACGTCGTGGTGCAACTTGACGGTGAAAGCGTACTCGCCGAGCGTGCGGATGTTCTCTGGCAGGGTGATGTCGCGGCGATCGATCATGAAGCCCTTTTCGGCCAACAGATCTGCCACTTCACGCACCGTCACCGAGCCAAACAGCTTGCCTTCTTCGCCAGCATGCTTGGACACCGAGATGCGAACGCCAGACAGCTGCTTGCTGTCCTCTTCGGCCTTGGCCTTGGATTTGGCCATACGCGAAGCGGCGATCCGCTTGTTGTGGTCCATTTCCTTGACGTTGCGCTCGTTGGCCAGCATGGCCAAGTTGCGCGGCAGGAGGTAGTTGCGGCCAAAGCCGTCCGCCACCTCAAGAACGTCGCCGATCTTGCCGACGTTCGGCACGTTTTCGCGCAGGATGACTTTCATGGCTCCCTCCCTTAGTCAGCGGTGGCGCTGGAGTACGGCATGAAAGCCATGATGCGCGCCCGCTTGATCTCCGTGCACAGCTGGCGCTGGTGCATGGCGCAAACGCCAGAGATGCGCCGGGGCACGATCTTGCCGCGCTCAGAGATGAAGCGCTTCAACATGCTCGGGGTCTTGTAATCAATGTATAGCGTCTTGTCGGCGCAGAAAGGGCAAACCTTCCGACGGCCAAAGCGGCGCTGACGCGTAGCTCCTTCAGCGGGCTTCATCAGACCTCCTCGTCCATGTCGTCATCTTCATCGTCCAGGCGGCGCAACTTGCGCTCCTCGGCACGGCGAAGGTACTGGTCCTCTTCGTCCTCTTCGCGCTCGGGGGTCAGACCCTCCACGCGCTTCTTCTCGTTCTCCAGATCGAAATCTGAGAGCTGGGCGAGATTGGACAGACAGACCGTCTGGTAGCGGATGACGTCGTTGCTGATGCGCAGCTGACGCTCCAACTCTTTGACGAACTGTGGGTTGGCAATGTACCCAAAGTACCAGTAGTTGCCTTTCTTGTTCTTGGCGATTTCGTAGGCCAGCTTGCGCTTGCCCCAATCGGCCAGCTTGATCTCAACACCGCCGATCGTCTCGAGGGCTTTCAGCAGTCGCTGGTGGAGCTTCTCCACCGCCTCTGCTTCCGCGTCCACTCGAGTGATGAACAGCGTCTCGTACAGTCTGACGAGCATTTCGCTACTCCTCTCGGATAGGCACTTGGGTCAATCCCAGGTGCTTTCGCCCGCTCGGGGCTCCCCTGGCCTTTCAGCCGGTGGAGTCGTGGCGAGCAAGGGGCAGTCAGCAGTCCATCTGCCTTCTGCCGCTGGAGGACACGCTGCCGAAGCACCGCACCCACCGCGCTCTGTGCAGGCCTTCTAGGCGCCTGCGTACCTTAGCCCGGCTTCTTCTCAGCCGAGACGGGCTTGCCGTCTGCGACCTTGCCTGCATCCGCCCTGCCGTCTCCTGCCTTGCCTGTGGGCGCCGGCTTGGCCACCGCATTGTGCAGGTTCATGGCCGGGCGCGGCCCCAGGTTCACGGCGTCTTGCACGGCGACCAGCGCGCGCGCCAGCACGTCGGCCAGCTCGGCCCGCTCGGCGGGTGAGAAGGGCGACAGCACCCAGTTGGACACTGCCTCTTCGCCGCCTTTGGCGCCATCTGGTCGCCCGATGCCAATGCGCAACCGGGCAAATCCGGCGTCGCCAAGCTGGGCTTGCAGCGAGCGCAGGCCGTTGTGCCCGCCATGCCCGCCGCCGACCTTGAGCTGGATCCGCCCAAAGGCCAGGTCCAGATCATCATGCACCACCAGGATCTCTGCGGGTTTGATCCCGTAGAACTGCGCCATGGCTTGGGTGGCATGTCCGCTCAGGTTCATGAACTGCTGGGGCTCCAGCAGCGTCAGCTCGCGGTCACCGAGGCGGGCTCGGGCCATCAAACCGTTGAACTTGGCGGACCAACTGGCGCCCAGGCCCTCGGCCAGGCGCTCTACCGCCATAAACCCGACGTTGTGGCGGGTCAGGGCGTACTGTTTGCCCGGATTGCCAAGACCCACCACTGCCCTGATCGCACCCGCGGCTGCAGATGCGTCAGGTGGCGTGCGAGGGGGCCCCGCTGAAGATGCCGCTGCCATCGTCAGTCGACGTCCTTAGCTGGCTACTTCTTGCCCTTGGGCTTGACCTCTTCGACCGGCTTGTCTTCGACCTTCGGAGCGATGATCTCAAAGATCTTGAACGAGCGCTTGAACACCGGAGTGACGTCGGCCGGCAGCGGCAGCGTCTCAATGGTCATCAGCGTGCCGTTTTCGAACGGAGTCAGATCGATCTCGATCAGCTTGGGCAGCGACACGGGGGTGCAAGCCAGCTTGACGTAGCGGGTGGTCTGCTCCAGGCGACCACCGGCTTTCTGGCCCACAGAACGACCGCTCAGCACGACCGGAACGGTGACGACCATGCGGGTGTCCGGCTTGACGACCATCAGGTCGACGTGCACCAGCGTGCGGGTCAAGGGGTGCAGTTGCACTTCCTTGGCGATCGCGAGGTGGGTCTCCCCCTCCAAGGTGATGTCAAACATCGCATTGCGACCGTAGGGGCCCTGCAGACCCTTCTTGACGCTCTGGGGCTCAACGGCGACGATTTTGTTGCCGAAGCCCTGGCCGTACATCACCGCTGGCAGATAACCGGCGCGGCGCACCTTCTTCGCCACATCGGAACCAGAGAGAAAGCGCGGGCGGGCATTGACTTGCACGGTATCCATGAATCGTATCCTTCTGCTCGGCTCGGCGGCCGAGGTGCGACGCGGATAAGCGCGGCGAGGTCCAGACAAGGTCTCGCGCCGTTGCGCCGTGGGGTGCTGCGCCTGCTGAGCCGGACGGCGTCAGCTTGTGCGGGGCCGGACCTGGACAAGCCCGGTGTGCCGCCGCAGCGGGCGCGGAAGTGTAAGAGCTTAGCGGCTTCAAGTCAATTGGCACTGGCTGCTAGCCCAGGGCGGCCAGGCGCTCAAACAGCTCGTGCTGCTCCGGCGTCAGCTTGCGCGGCACCACCAGCTTGACGTGGGCAAACTGGTCGCCGCGACCGCCGCCAGAGAGGTGGGGCACGCCCTTGCCGCGAATGCGGACCTGCTCGCCGGGCTGGATGCCTGCGGGAAGCTTGACCTTTTCAATGGTCCCATCGACAAGCGGCACATCTACAAGCCCGCCCAGCACGGCGCGAACTACGTCAATGGCGATCTCGCAGTGTAGGTCGTCTTCATGGCGCTGGAATGAGTGGTGCGGCTCTACCTGCACCACCACGTACAGATCGCCCGACGGCTGGCCGGAGGCGCCTTTCTCGCCCTCGCCCGAAATGCGCAGGCGGGTGCCGGTGTCGACACCGGGCGGGATGCGCACCCCCACCTTGCGCTCGCTGCGGGTCTGACCGGTGCCGCCGCAGCCGGTGCAGCGGTTGGCGGCCTTGAGCGTGCGACCCTGGCCGCCGCAGCCGGGGCAGGAGACAGAGAACATGAACGGGCCCTGGCGGGTGCTGACCTGGCCGCGGCCGCGGCACTGCGCACATTCATCAGGGCTGGTGCCCGGCTTGGCGCCGCTGCCGCGGCACACCTCGCAGGGGTCGACGCGCGGCAGAGCGATCTCTTTGCGCACGCCCTGCACCGCTTCTTCCAGGCTGATCGCCAGATCGTAGCGCAGATCGGCGCCGCGCTGGGGCCGGCTGCGGCCCTGGCCTCTGCCGCCAAAGATGTCGCCAAAGATGTCGCCAAAATGACTGAACAAATCGTCCATATTGGCGTAGTTGGAGGCGCCGCCGGCTCCCCCCATGCCCTGGTGGCCAAAGCGATCAAAGCGGCTGCGCTTGTCGGCGTCCGATAGGACGTCGTAGGCCTCCGCCGCCTCTTTGAAGCGTTCTTCCGCTTCCTTGTCGCCGGGATTGCGATCGGGATGGTTCTTGAGCGCGCTCTGGCGAAAGGCCTTCTTGATATCGGCATCTCCCGCATCGCGGGCCACACCTAGCACTTCATAGTAGTCGCGCTTGGACATTCCGATGAACTCCCAGGGCAATAGGGCGGGAAATGTGGCGTTCCAGCAGAGGATCCGCGGGCGAGAGACTGCGGGCAAGGGGTCGCGGCTTGCACCGCCGAGCCGGACATTCAAGGTCGCGGGCCGCCGCTGTCAAGGGGTTGCCGCTGGTCTGTCAATCATTTTGGCCGCTGTGACAAATCTGGCACGAAGTTTGCTAGAAAGTTGCGGACCGGTGGTCGTTGTTCCATGTACAGGCATGAGCGAGCGGGCTACACTGGCTCACGGGCCGGCAGCGGACAGCGATTTGGGAAAGCCCGACCCAGTCAACTGCCGATTCTATAACCTATTGCTTCAGGGGCTCTACCCCCAAGACCACTGCGCATGGATTTCAGACAGAGCCTGCAAGTCAAGATGGGGCTGGAGCAGCGGCTGGTCATGACCCAGTCGCTGCAACAGGCGATTCGGCTGCTGCAATTGTCTCGGGCAGAGCTGATGGACAGCATCGGCGAGGCGCTGTCAGAAAATCCCATGCTAGAAGAAGTGCCAATGGCCGACATCGGCCCCGGCGACACGCCCAGCCCCATCACGCAAGGCGAAGGAAGCACCACAGATTTTGAGACGCCCGCCCAGGCTAGCGAGCGGGTCGAGATCGACTGGCAGAACTACTTCACCGACCTGGCGCGCTCGCCCACCGAAGGCGCAGGCTCCTACCGCGACACCGACGAAGAACGCCCGGGGCTGGCCCAGACGCTGACCCGCGGATCGACCCTGCGCGAGCACCTGGAAGAGCAGCTGGCGACTCAGGATTTTGACATCGTTTTGCTGCGGATCGCCGAAGACATCATTGGCAACCTGGACGACGACGGCTACTTCCGCCCCAGCCGCCTGGACGTGCGCGGCGGCAATGACGCGCTGCGGCGCTCGCTGTTGCGCCAAGCCCAGGCCCAGGGCAACGAGGCCAGAGAGGTGGGCGCGGGCTTGGTCCTGACCTGGATGACCGACCAGGAAATGCAGCAGTGGCAAGAACTGGCTGAGGCCAAAGGCTTTGAGACAGAGGTCTACGCCGCCAACAGCCTGCGAGACATTGCGCTGCGCTGCCGGGCCTCAGAAGAAGAGGTCATCCAGGCGCTGGACCTGGTCAAGTCGCTGGATCCCGTGGGCATCGGCAGCCGCGACCTGCGAGAGTGCCTGGCGCTGCAGGCCGAGCAGCGCTACCCAGAAGAGCCGTTGTTGCACCGGCTGATCGACCAGCACCTGCCGCGCATTGAGTCGCGCGACTACGCGGCCATTCGCAAGGATCTGCGCTGCACGGCAGAAGAACTGGAGAGGTTGGTCCACACGCTGGCCACCCTGGAGCCGCGGCCAGGGCGCCGTTTCACCGGCGAGACGGCGCGCTACATCACCCCAGACGTGTTTGTGACCAAGGTCGGAGACGACTACTTGGTCACGCTCAACGAAGATGGCCTGCCCAAGCTGCGGGTCGCCGGCTACTACCAGGCCGCGCTGGCCGGAGAAGAGCCGGGCAGCCACGCCGAAGTCCACGCTCAGCGCGAGACCAATGGCCACAAAGACAGCAGCACCCCGCCCAGCGGTCGCGACCAACAGCGCGACAAGGCTCGCGAATACCTGCAAGAGAAGCTGCGCGCCGCCACCTGGATGATCCGCTCGATCCACCAGCGGCAGTCGACGATACAGCGCGTGACCGAGTCGATCATGCGGTTTCAGCGGCCATTTCTGGACCAAGGGGTAGACAAGCTGCGCCCGCTGGTCCTGCGCGAAGTGGCGGAGGACGTGGGCCTGCACGAGTCCACGGTGTCGCGCGTCACCACCAACAAGTACGTCCACACTCCCCAGGGCATCTATGAGCTGAAGTACTTCTTTGGCTCGCGAATTGTCGCCCAAGGCGGCGAAGACATGGCTGCCAGTGCGGTGCGCCAGGCCATCAAGAAGCTGCTGGAGCGAGAGAAGCCGGCTTCACCGCTGTCCGATCAGGAAATCGCAGAAATATTGCAGGGCAGCTGGGACCGCGGCAGAATGTTGGCGCGCTTGCAGTGCACAGAGAGCCAGGTAGAAGGTTTGCGGCCGACCTCGCCAATGGACATCGCGCGACGCACCGTAGCCAAATACAGAGAGCAACTGGGGATCGAATCCTCTTCCAAGCGGCGCAAGGCCTACTAGCCTTGCCCGATCGACGGGCGGCCATGACGGGTGCTCTACAGACTAGCGGCGAAGAAAGCGTCTCGCGGGTGTTGGTGGTCACGGGCATCAGCGGCTCTGGGCGCTCTACCTGTCTGCGCGCCTTAGAGGATCTGGGCTACTACTGCGTAGACAACCTGCCGGCGGTGCTGCTGCCTACCCTGGTGGACACGCTGCACGAGCGGCTGACCTCGACGCCGGTGGCAGTGGGCATCGACATCCGCGCCGGCCAGCTGCTGGGCGACCTGAACCAAGCTGTGGAGCACCTGGCCGCCAAGGGAGTTCTGCCGACCTTCTTGTTTCTGGACTGTGCCGACGATGTGCTGGTCCGGCGCTTTGCCGAGACCCGCCGCAAGCACCCAATCTGGCAGGCCGGCACGATTACCGAGGCCATCCGCCAAGAACGCGCGGTCATGCTGGAAGTGCGAGAGCGGACCACCCTGGTCATTGACACCTCTGACATGAACATCCATCAGCTCAAGCGACACGTGCAGCGCTTGTTTGATGTAGAGCTGTCCAGCGAGCTGCGGCTGCAAGTGGCGATTGAGAGCTTTGGCTTTAAGCACGGCATGCCGCGGGATGCCGACTACGTGTTCGACGTGCGCTACCTGGCCAATCCCTACTTTGTGCCAGAGCTGGCCGCTCTCTCTGGCGTCGATGGGGCGGTCGCCGAGTTTGTGTGGCAGCGCGGCGGCCAAGAAGCGCTGATGCACATGACGCAACTACTTGATTTCACCCTACCCCTCCACGCCAACGAGGGGCGCGCGCTGGTGACGGTCGCGATTGGCTGCACCGGCGGCCAGCACCGATCGGTCGCCCTGGCCGAGGCCATAGCCGTTCACCTGCGCAGCCTCAGCCTGGGGCGGGTAACGGTGACCCACCGCAACGCCAAGCTGGCCAATGACGCAGCTACCTAGCGCTTTGGGGGCCCAGCAGCCTGGGGCATTCAAGCTTCTTTTGAGTTTATGCTCCGTTGCTATGGCCCTGGGGTGTCACGGCTGCAGTACTCCCAGGCGCGAGCCGGGCTTTGACCGCATGGAATTTGCCAACCAGCCTGAGCTGGATGACGGCGTGGTCGACAGCGCGGTAGAAGTCATCCAGGGGCGGATCCGGCCGCGGGCAGCAGGCGGGCAGGCGGGGCAAAAAGAGCTCCTGTTGGCGCTGCCGGCACCGCGCTGCGCCAACCAGGGCGAGCGCGACGGTCCTTCTCTGTCTGTGGGCGGCGTGACCTCTGGCTCTCTGGAGTCGCCGTGCCGGATCGCCGCTGCCGGGCCGGGCTACGTCTCGACCAACAAGAACGGCTACGGCACCGATGAGACCGTGGCGCTGCTGCAGTGGGGCGCGGCGCAGATGGCCGAGCAGTTTCCCGGCAGTCCGCCGCTGGTCATTGGCGCCATCTCCAAGCCAGAAGGCGGCTTCTACCCGCCCCACAAGTCGCACCAGAGCGGCCGCGACGTCGACCTGGGCTATCCGCGCACGGACCGCGGCGCCCGCCAGTTTCTGCCGACAGACGCCAGCACGCTGGACACCGAGCGGCTGTGGACCCTGCTGGATGCCTGGCTGGCGAGCGGCCGGTTGGGCTTTGTGTTCATGGACTATGACCTGCAGGCGGTGCTCTACCAGGATCTGCTGGACCACGGCTACAGCGAGCGGCAGCTGGAGCCCATCTTTCAGTACCCGGCCGCCAAGTCGACACCCCAGGGCCTGATTCGCCACGCTGCCGGCCATGCGGACCACCTGCACGTCAGGTTTCGCTGCCCAGAGACCGACCGACCGGGTTGCGTGGACTGACCCTGCAGAAAGGCCCAGGGGCTCGCCAGCGGTCAAGGCGCGATCCGCGGCTGTCAGAGGTTTGGGGCCTGCAGGGCGCCCGGCTGCAGCGCAGCATGGCTCTGGCCCATAGCCCAGGCGCGTGACCGCCCTATAGGCTAGGAGCCTGTCGGAGTAATGCCGTCGCCTACGGATAACTCGTTAAAACTATTGAATCAGCTGCAGCATCCGACAGGGTCCTAGGGCGATCGTCTTGCGAGCGCCCAGGCGGGCGAAATATTGGAATTCACTTCCAATATTTCTTGCCCGACTGAAAAGACGCAAACTGGCACGGAGCCTGGCGGGGATTATCCCGACAGGCTCCTAGTGCCCTGAACCCCAAACCGGTACGCTTGGGCTGCCCGCAGCCGCGGTGCGAATCCAACGATGCAGCGCAAGATCATCCACATCGACATGGACGCCTACTACGCCTCGGTAGAGCAGCGCGATCGCCCGGAATTGCGCGATGTTCCGCTGATTGTCGGTGGTGATCCGGCCAGCCGAGCGGTGGTGTGCTCGGCTTCGTACCTGGCGCGGCAGTACGGCGTGCGCTCGGCGATGAGCTGCGCCAAGGCCCAGCGGCTGTGCCCCCAGGCGGTGTTTCTGACGCCGCGCATCGGCCACTATGCGGACATCAGCAGGCAGATCAGAGCGATCTTCCTGTCGGCTACGCCGCTGGTGGAGCCCTTGTCTCTAGACGAGGCCTACCTCGACGTGACCGAGAACCTGCTGGGCGAGGCCTCGGCCACCCGCATTGCCATGCACCTCAAAGAGCGAATCCGCAGCGAGCTGCAGCTGACCGCCTCGGCCGGAGTCGGCCCCAACAAGTTCATTGCCAAGGTGGCCAGCGACCTCCACAAGCCCAACGGCCTGGTGGTCGTGCCGCCGCACCGGGTCGGCGAGTTTGTGGCACGCTTGAGCATTGACAGGCTGTGGGGGGTCGGGCCAGTGACTGCCAAGCGTTTGACTGCCGCGGGGTTTCACACCACCGCCGACCTGCGCGCGGCGCCGCTCAGCGATGTAGAGGCCATTGTCGGCTCCTTTGCCCATTTCCTGGTCGAGCTGGCGCACGGCCGCGATGACCGCCCGGTGTGCAGCCACCATGAGCGAAAAAGCGTTGGCTCTGAGACAACTTTGGCCCACGACTCCACCGACGCTGCGGCGCTGGGGCGCTTGGCCGCTGACCTGGCCGACGAGGTGGCGGCCGACCTGCGCCGCCTGGGCAAGCCGGCGAGGACGCTGACCCTCAAGGTCAAGTACGCCGACTTTACCTCGATCACCCGCAGCCGGACTTTTGCCGCCGCCACCGACGACTCGCCCCAGCTGGTGGCCGCTGCGCTGGAGCTGCTCAGGACCTCCACCGAAGTCGGCCGTCGCCCCATCCGCCTGCTGGGGGTGTCGGCCAGCGGCCTGGGCCCAGAAGTCAAAGAGCCCAAGCACTCTAGGCAATTGATCTTGCCCTTTGGCGACCGTGCGTAAGAGGGTGTTTACATAAGACCTCCGTGCCGTCGGCGGGCGCGGACTCGAGATTTACCAGCAATTGCGAGCTCTGTGGCTTGCCAAGAATTCGCCCGGCCAATGAATTGGCGGGCTATCATCGCGCCGCCCGTCTTCACGGGCGGCCCGGTCTGGCCGTCTGCGGAGGCAGACGGCGTCATGATAGCCCGCTGCTTCAGCAGCCGGGTTGAAACGCAAACACCCTCCAAGAGAAGGCCCGCCTTGGAACCGCAGGCACCTACCCTGGCTGCTGGTGCAGGGTTTGCCAGGTCGGCGCCGTCCAGCGCAGCGCCATTTGCCGCTGGTTGAACTGCTCAACGCGTTGACTGGCCGCGGCAAAGACCTGGGCATAGACGCCATCGGCCATGCTGGTCACGTTGACCTGGGGCTGGCGGAAGTCCACCGAGCTTGGCACCGCGCGGTTTTGACTGAGGCGCCACAGCTCGGTGCCCGGCAGCGGCGTGGCAGAGAACAGGCTGATGGCGTCCAGGGGCAGCGTCTCGGCAAAGTCCAAGGATCGGGCGATGCTCGCCTCGTTGTCCCACGGCCAGCCAATCATGAAGAAGCCGCTGCAGCGCACGCCGGCCTGCTGAACCCGGTGGACGGCGTCGCGAATCACGGCCAGCGGCATGGCCTTGCGGATCTGCTCTAGGGAGTAGGGGTCCCCCGACTCGATGCCAAAAAACACCTGGTGCAGCCCGGCTTTGACCAAGGCGTCCAACACCTGCTGGTCCAAACGGTCGGCGCGCGTCTGGATGCAAAATGGCGTGGGTCGGGGCGCCTGAGCCAGCAGCTCCGCCAGCTCCAGAGTCCTGCGGCGGTGCAGGGTAAAGACGCTATCGTGAAAGAAAAGGTAGTTGGCGCCATAGCGGTCTCGCAGCTGATCGACCTCTGCCATCACGTTGGCGGCAGAGCGGTAGCGGGTCCGGGCACTGTCAAGGGAGGGCACCGCGCAGTAGATGCACTGGTACGGGCAGCCCCGCAGGGTAATCAGCGCTTGGTAGAACGCCGGCTGGACATCGGCTTGCCACACCAATCCTTCGCGCAGTGGCAGCGGCAAGGCGTCCAGGTCGGCGCTGGGCGGCCGCGGCAAGGCGGCGCGCACCTGGTCGCCGTCGCGGTACCACACCCCGGGAATGTCGGCCCACTGGGGGCGGCGCAGGCCTTGCTGCTGCCAAGCCATCAGGATCTCGCGCAGGGTCTGCTCGCCCTCGCCGCGAACGACCAGGTCCACGGCCGGGGCCCCGCGCAGCGCCGCCTCGGGCTCGGTCGAAGCGTGCACCCCGCCCAGGACCACCAGCAGGCCGGGCCGGACCTGGCGCGCCACCTCGGCCAGCCGGGCCGCCGCGGCGTAGTTGGCGGTCACCGCGGTCAGTCCCAGGACGTCGGGGCGCTCGGCCGCGATGGCGTCGGCCAGTTCCTGCCACGGGTCGCTGCCGAGATAGGCGCGGGTATCTGGAAGCAAGAAGCGCACTTGCGCAAGGTCGGCCACCGCCGCCCCCACGTAGGCCAAGCCCAGCGGCTGCACCTGACGGGTAGCGCCCTGCCCTTGCAGGAACATCTCTGGGGGATCGGCAAGGAGCAACTTCATCTGCCGATTCTGCGGCGGCCGGCGGCACAGTCAAGGTCGCGGCGCGGGCCGCTGGCAAAATCAGCTGCTCTCGCCCTCGGTGGCAATGCCCAGCGCGGCCAGTTTCTCATACAGAGTGCTGCGGTGCAGGCCGGCTGCGTCTGCCGCGCGCTGCACGTTGTGGCCGCTGCGGTCCAGGAGCCTACTGAAATAGGAGTGCTCAAAGGATTTCTTGGCTTCCTTGAAGGGCAGATCCTCGGCCACGTGCAGGCCTTTTGCGGCCGGGCTATGCTGCAGCGCCTCGGGCAAGGCTTCTGGCTGGATCACGTCTCCATCGGTCACCAGCGCGGCCCGCTGGACCATGTGCTGCAACTCTCTGACATTGCCAGGCCAGTGGTAAGCCATCAACGCCTGCAGCGCCGCGGCCGACCACCGCGATGGCAGCCCGGGATCGCGCTCGCGGGCCTTGGCCAAAAACAGCTCGGCCAGCTTGGGCAGATCCTCCATGCGCTGGCGCAGCGGTGGCAGATCGATGCGCACGGTGTTGATGCGGTAGTACAAGTCGCGGCGGAACTGACCGCGCTCGACCAGGTCCTCCATGGCCTGGTTGGAGGCAGAGACCAGCCGCACATCGGTCTTGGCCAGGCGCCGACTGCCAACGCGGTAGTACTCGCCGTTTTGCAGCACCCTAAGCAGCTTGGGCTGCAGCGCCAGGCTCATGTCGCCGATTTCGTCCAGAAATAGCGTGCCGCCGTCTGCCTCGGCAAAGAAGCCGTCTCGCGCGGTATTGGCCCCTGAAAACGCGCCCTTTTCGTGACCAAACAGCTCGCTCTCTAGCAGATGCTCGGGAATCGCACTGCAGTTGATCGACACAAACGGCGCCGCCGCGCGGTGGCTGAGCTTGCGGATCTGCTGGGCAAACACGTCTTTGCCGGTGCCGCTTTCGCCGAGCATGAGCACCGACGCATCTGAACCGGCCACCCGCGAAATCAGCCGAATGACCGGCAACATCGCCGGGGCATCGCAGACGATGGCGGCCGAGGTAGAGTTGCGCGCTACCTGGGAGCGCAGGTGTTTGTTTTCCTGCAAAAGCTGACGGTGCTGCAGGGCCCGGTCAATGACGATCTCCAGCTCGCCGGGGTCAAAAGGCTTGCGCAGGTAGTCAAAGGCCCCGCGCTTCATGGCCTCCACGGCGGTCTCTACCGTGCCAAAAGCGGTGATAAGCACTACGGGCAGGTCTGCGTCGATGGCGTGCAGCCGCTCCAAGCCCTCCAGCCCGTCGACATCGGGCATGCGCAGGTCGGTGACCACCACATCGGCTGGACCGGTGCGCAGGTAGTCCTCTGCCGCCTTGACTCCGGGGGCCACCACCGGCTGATAGCGCGCTGGGTCCAGCAGGCGGATGAACAGGTCGCGGGCCGACTGCTGGTCGTCAATGAACAATACGACTGGCTTCTTCATGCCCCTACCTCACAGTGCTGGTCGGCAGCCAATGGCGTTGCGGCCTTGGGCGGATGGTCGGTTGCGGCACTGGATTCTGCCAGAGCGCCTTCGGCGGCAGCGCTCCTTGGCAAGGTGACCACAAAGGTCGCACCCGCGCCCGGCGAGCTGTGGACTGTCAGGGTGCCATGGTGAGCATCGACGATCTGATGGGCAATCGACAGGCCTAGCCCCGTGCCGGTCGCCTCCTTGGTGGTAAAGAACGGGTCAAAGATCCGCTCCAGGTGCTCTTTGGCGATGCCGGCGCCGCTGTCGGCCACTTCGATCGCCACTTTGTCGCCCTCTACCAGGCGGGCGTGCAGCCGCAACTGCCTGACCTCCAGCCCCTCCATGGCGTCTGAGGCATTGAGCACCAGATTGACCAGCACCTGCACCAGCAGCGGGCCGTCGCAGCGCACGGTGTCGGCGCGTTCGTCCAGGTGCTGGGTGACCTCGATCTTGGCCTTGCGCAGCTTGTAGGCGCACAGCGACAGGGTCTCGCTCAGCAGATCCGCCACCGGCTCATTGCGGACCGCCACCCGCCGCGGCCGCGCGAACTGCAAGAAGCGCTCTAGCAGGTCAATGGCCCGCTGGTTCTCGTCGCGAATGGTGGCGACGTCTTTGCGCCGCGGATCGTCGGCCGGCGTGTCGCGGTACAGCAGCGTGGCAAAGCCGTTGATGGCGTGCATGCAATTGCCCAGTTCATGGGCCAGCCCCGCGGCAATAGTCCCCAGCGAAATCAACCGGTCGTGGCGGCGCAGACGGGCTTCGGCCAGGCGGGCTATGGTCATGTCGCGCAGCGTCACCACGGCCCCCACCGGAGCAGCGGTGCCATGGGCAATCGGCGCCACGGTAAAGGCAATGGTCCGCTCGCCAGCCACTGAGTTGCGGTCGACCGCCGTCTCCGCGCCCCACGGGCCCACCTGGCTGGCCACGGTCCACTCTAATTGCCGCGGCCGGCCGCTGGCCAGAACCTCTCGCACCGTCGGTGCCAACTCACTGGCCACACCGGTGATTTCGGCCACCGTCATGCCGGCCGCCAGCCGCGCCAGCCCCACCAGATGGCGGGTCGCCGCCGGGTTGTAGTCCAGCACATCGCCTTCCAGGTCGCAGGTAATGACGCCTTCTTGCAGACCGCCAATGACCGCGTGAAGGTGCGCCACCCGCGCCCGCAGGTCGTCGCTCATGTCATCGACCCGCTCGCGCAGTCTGGCGTTGAGCTGGCGCTGGACCTCCAGCAGCTGCTTGTTCTGCTGCATCTGCGCCCGCAAGTCATCAACAAGTTTAGCAAATGCCCCATGCAACACCGCGATCTCATCGCCACCGATCGCCTTGCCCAGCTGCACGGACTCGACCTTGCCATCGGCAATCCTGAGTGCGGCGTCGGTCAACACTGCCAGCGGCTTGGTGATCCTGCGGACATAGAAGGTGCTCAGGCCTGCGCCAATGACCAGCCACAGCCCGGCCATGGTCAGGGCCACGGCGATGAGGCGGGCTGACTTGTCGGCGATTTCGCTGGACCGGTAGGTCAGGGCGACGTGGCCAATCACCGCTGCATCGCGGACAATCGGCGCCTGCACCGCATAGACCACTTTGCCGCCCAGCAAACCAGCCAGCCCTGGGCCTGGGCGCGGCCGCTCAAACACGCCAAGCGGGGTAATCTTGACGGGAGTGCCACTGCCTGCCCCCGCGCGCGCCAGCAAGAATCCCTGCGCGTCATAGATTTCTAGACTGACCACGTCAATGACCTTGGCCACGCGCTGCAGCATCTGGGCCAGCCGGGCGCCGTCGGTCGCGCCCAGACGGTCGGCAATGCCGGTGGCGACGCCCTGAGCCTGAATGACGCCTTGGGCGACGATCCGCCGGTCAATCGAGGTCACCTCGCTCGACAGCCAAAACAGCGTCTGACCGCTGAGGATCAGGCACGTCACGCTGGAGATCAGCACCAGCAGCTTGGTGCGCAGGCTCAGCTCTGGTAGACGCGGTGGCAGCCAGAATCTCACGGCGCCCTCTCTTGGGGCCGCACGCCGTGGCACTGGCGGCAGTCAGGCCCAGCGGCGACCACGTGAGGACCGCTGTGGCAGCTGCGGCACTCTACGGCGCTGGCGTCCCACAAGTGTGGCTTGTGGCAGTCGATGCAGGTCGATCGGCCGGCCACCCCGTGAAAACAGCTGCTGCTTTTGCCGGCATGGCAGGAAAGGCAAGCTACCACCTTGGGTCCACTTGGAGCGTGGGGGCGATGGCAGACCGAGCAGTCCAGGTTGCCCATGTGCGGATCCTTGGCGTGGGTGCTCTTGCCAACCCCAGAGACCTGATGGCAGCCCTCGCAGGTGGCCCGCGAAGGCAGCAAGGAGTCCGCAGGGCCAACAAAAGTATGGCAGGCCGTGCACTTTCCGTCTCCTGCGCAGCCCTTGCCGGCCTTCTCGTCGTGGCATTTCTGGCAAGACGTCTCGGGCTCGCTGCGGCGGTGAATGCCGCGAGAGTGGCAGGTTAGGCAGTCTACCCTGGGCAGCTCCAGGTGGACCAGGTGGGCGGGCGAGTTGGCCATCGACACCCTGCTGCTGGCCGTGGGTCCGTGGCAACCCAGGCAGGCCCGGTCCTCTACCCACCCAGAATGGATGAGTTTCTTCTTGCCACTGCGCGCAACGCCTCCGCCTTTGACATAGGCCTGCAACATGGCGGCCGCCTCTTGCAGCGTCTGCTGATGGCACTTTTGGCAAGCGACCCGGTGGTGGGCATCCTGGTCCCACACCACGTATTGATCGCGGCTGGCATGGCACTGGGCGCAGTAACCGGGGTCGCTCTCTACATAATTCGCCACGTGCTGCCAGCTGACAAAAGCCATGAGCAACAGCGCCGGCACCAGGCCAAAAACCAGCAACTGCGCCACACGGGTGTGCAAGGGCCAGGGCAGCAGCGGCTCATTGGCATTCATGGTCCCGCTGCCTCCCCCGCCGTGCGCTGGTGGCTAGAGCCACTGATCTCAAAACGGGTTGTCTGCCCTGGTCCGCTTGCGCCTTGGCCCGCCAAGGGTCAGTGGCACTCCGCGCATGCTTGCATGCGGACCTTCACCTGAAAATGCCCCTCGATCGCGTGGCACTGGTGACAGTGGCCAATCCCCTCTTGCTCATGCGGTCCGTGGGCAAAATCTTTGGGATCGGGGGGACTATCCTCTTCCTCTTCCTCTTCTTCGGCCTCTGCCTCTTCCTTCTCCTCTTCCTTGTCTTGGGCTTGCGCTTCTGGCTCGTCCTTGTCCTCTTCTTTGTCCGCCGCTACGGTCCCTGCCGCCGCTACAGCGGCGACCGCGCTGGGCGGCGCCGCCTTGCACTCGTGCCCGGGGCCGCCACAGGCGCCGTCCGGCGGCGCAAGCCCTGCCGGGCCACCGGGAGGCTTGGCCGGCTTGGGCCGACCGTTGAGGTAGTGCTCAAAGTTGTGGCACTGAAAACACCCCAGCTTCTTGACCTTCTCCATCTTGGCGGCGCGCGCCACCTCGGCTGGGTCCGCGGCCGCCGCTGCGGCGGGCTTGACCCCGGCTGCGCCGCCTTTGGCGGACTCTTCGGAGGCAGCGGCTGCGGGGTCGACGGCCGGCGCCTCGCCGCCCAACACCGTGTTGCCGCGCACCGCTAGGACCGCAAAGCCACCTACCACCACCATCAGCCAGGCCTTTGCCGTCTTGGGTTGCATGAGCTACCTCCCCTCGCCGTCTTTGGCCGTCGGCGGATTCGGCGTGGCCGGCTGATCTGCTTTGGCGTTGGCGGGCACCGCTGGCTCCACCGCCGCTGGCACTGCGGGCTGGCCGGCAGTTGAAACGGCGGCAACGGGCTCCGCTGCTGGCGCCGGGGCGGCCGCGGCGTTGGCGCGCGCCTTGGCGGCAGCCTGCCACGCTTCAAACTCGGCGCCGTGCTCCTCTGCGTGCTCTTCCAAGGTCATGCGCCCCGTCAGGAACACCCACGACATCGGGAACACCGCCGGGCGCAGGTGGACGTTGTAGAAGTGCCACACAAAGATCGCCAGGGCCGCCAGCAGCGCTTCGTCGGTGTGGGCCAGGAAGGCGACCTCGTAGACCCACGTCGGCGCGACCTTGAGCACGGTGTCGGGGAACCAGCGCACGGCTCCAGAGCCAATCATGATGACGCAGCCCCAAAACACCGCCCAGTAGTCAAACTTCTCAAAGTAAGAGAAGCGGTCGTACGCCGGGCGCTGCTTGCGCAGGCCGACAAACCACGCCAGGTTGGCCACCAGGTCCTTGATGTCCTTGGGCTTGGGCAACATGGAGAAGCGCAGCTTGCCCTTGGCCACCAAAGCCACCAGATAGATCAGGTGAATGACGCAGGCCAGGACCAAGCCCACCGCAGCGACCCGGTGCAGCCAAGCCACCTGCTCAAGCCCACCAAAGGCGCCAACCAGCGAGCGCGACGCGCCAATTCCGGCCGCCGACAGAGGCCAGCCCGTCAACACCAAGGTAGTGAAGGACAGCGCCATCACGCCGTGGGCAATGCGCTGCCATAGGTCAAAGCGCAGCACCGTGCCGGCGGGCTCGACCCGGCCGCCGCTCACCGCTGCCAGTGCCGGCAGAGGCACTTCGGCCAGCTTGGCGGCGTGGTGCGGGTCCTCTTGCTTGAACCAAGAGCGGCGAATCACGCCCAGCAGATCGAGCAGCACGTGCAGAGACAGGGCCAGGATCGTCAAGAACGTCAACCAGGCAAAGAACTTTTGGGTCCAGAAGCTGACCGGCCGCGAGTCGCGGTCCACCGGCTTGTGGTTGGCCAGTACGCTGAATTCCTTGGCAACACCCTTGTGGCACTGCGCGCAGGCGCTACCCGCTTGTTCTGCCTTGGCCCGCGCCTTTTGGTGCGCCGGATGGCAGTCCATGCAGCCAGGCGCGTCGTCTGATCCCAGCTCCAGCTTGCGGGCGTGCATGGTGTGCCCGTATTCCTTGACCATCAGCGAGCTGCGCTGAAATGGCTCCATCTTCTTGGCGTCGCCGTGGCAATTGCCGCAGCGCTTGTTCATGGCCCGCCGGCGCTCCACGGGCGGCTGGTCCTTGGCCAGGGCGATCTCGTGAACCGGGCCGTGGCAGTCAAAGCAATAGGGGATGCCCTGGTCTTTGGCCTGCTTGGCGGTCAGCGGCTTGGCCCCTTGCCGCGGCTTGGCGTGGTCAAAAGTGCCCGCCGCCGCCGTCGAGTCGTCATGGCAGCTGATGCAAGAAGCCAGCGCCACCGGTTGGCCAAAGCCCAGCTCTTTGAGAGCGTCGATGTCCTTGCCCTTGGCCACCTGTACGGGCTCGTGGGGATTGAACTGAAAGCCAGTGTGGCAGTCACGGCAGGTCTGCTTGGCGTGAGCACTCTGGCGGAAGGACTTGGCCGACAGCTCTGGCTCCTGGTGGCAGGCTCGGCACCACTTGGGATCGTCAGCGTCTTGGGGCGCAGCAACGGCGGGCGCGGCGCTCAACAGCCACAGCAGCGCCAGCAGGGCAGTCTGTGCGCACTGCAGGTAGCGTCTTGGTCTCGCCGTAGGCGGCAAGGTCGGTGGGTCGGGGGTGTTCATCGCTATCCTCCTGGGCGGCCTCGTCGGTCAGGTCTGGGGATAGACTCCCCCCTGCACCGCCCCAATGCCTTGGAAGATCCGTGCCAAGGCGCTCGCTCTGTGACCAAACCATCACAAATCGGCAACCCATTGCTTTTGCTACAGTCTACCGGCAATCGCGGCACAGGCGGCCCGAGCACGTGGAGAGTCGCGGCCGTGCGCAGAGAGCCTTGGACCCGCTGGGGAACAAAAAGGAAGTCGCCCAACCCCGGGTGTCGGGATTGGGCGACAAGGACGAACCGCTAACTTTCATCAACTTGCCCTGGATGTCTGGAAACCCCGACAGGGCGTTGTCGGGATTGTCAGACAGGGCTGCCTCAGCGACTGGGGGTCTCTGCGGCCACCGGGCTTGGCACCGCCGCCGAAGCGCTGGCTCCGTGCAGCAACCGGGCAAACGGCAGGCCGACCAGCGTGCCGGCGAAGGCACCGCTGACCAAGAACAGGAACATCGAAGAGAGCAGGCCCAGGATCATGCCGCCGCCGGTCACGCTTCGCGCCAGCATCGACACCTCATCTACGTGGCCAAACAAGGCCTCGGTCATCACCAGGCCCATGTAACCGCCGTAGAGCACTCCGGGAACCGCGCCAACCAGCAAGAAGGCCAGCATGCCAAGGCCAGCGCCGATGTAGGTGGGAAGCAGGGCGATGTGGTTGCGAGAAGTCGACATAGGGTCCTCCGGTCAGTTGGGGCTAGCCAAGCGGCTAGACAGGAAAGCTGGTATGAGGCAAGAACGCGGCATTGCGGCCTAACTTCCACCTCTTGCGCGGGTCGCATCCGCTGTCTCGGTGGGCTGGGCGCTTGCCATCGCGTCCTGACTATAGGTATAGCAAGGGCCGTGCCAACTTGACTACTTATAGTTTTCAGAGGGTTGCAGATAGCTTGCTGCTGGAGCTGTCTTAATGTCGCTTCGCCAAATCCCGACGCCGGCGCCCATCAGACATAAATAGCTATACTTGTCATGGATTTCTAGCAATTTCGCCGAACCTAGACACGCCGTCCGAAGAATCCGACACGGCTGGCCGCGGCGCTACCAGTCGCCGTCCCAACCGGCGGGCGGAGAGGCAAAAGCATTGGGCTGGTCCTCAAAGGGCCGGGCGTGGTCGCGGCGCCAGTGCTCGCGCTGCAGCGGGGTCGGGCGCGGCGGACGGATCGGCACACCGGCGGCGATGAGGCCTGGCGCGTCGTTGTAGCGGATCGACAGCACGGCATCGGGCTGGCTGGGGTGGCGCCTTAGAAAATCGACTTGTTGGACCCGTGATTCGCGGCGCTCGCCAAACTGGGTGCCAAGGCCAGGACGTTCGCCGGCCTCACTGTCAGCCATCGCGCGC
Organism: uncultured Myxococcales bacterium; assembly: GCA_903919145.1. GTDB lineage: Bacteria > Myxococcota_A > UBA9042 > UBA9042 > UBA9042 > SXRM01. Next base: position 71,087 of record CAIXGW010000016.1, on the reverse strand, counting down.
TTGGAAGCCCCGCCCTGGCTGCGCGGGGCTGCTTCGGCCTTGGCCGAGTCCGCGCTGCCCTGCGGAGCAGCGCCGCCGCCCGCCTTGCTTTCTCCTTGGCGGGTCGGGCCGGCGCGGCCCTGGTCGCGGTCGCAGCTGCCGCACCCTGGCCGCTCCTCCCATGGCCGGCGCACTGGCTGGGGTTCCACGTAGCGCCGCTCGCTGAACACCGCCACACCAATCACGCCGACGTTGCGGTCGTTGCCCATCTGGGCGGCATAAGAGTCCTCTACCGAAGAGAAGCGAAAGGTCGCCACGTCGCGCATCGACACGCGGAAGCCATCGACGGCCACCTCGCCCCACGGCGGCACAATGTACCCGGGCTTGCTGGTGTGGGCGGCCTTGCCGTCGATCGCGTCGCGGCCATCCACAGAGATGACAGCTTCCACCCGCTGCGGGCTGCGATTGCGCACGCGAATCCGGTAGCGCTGACCTTGTTCGCCCATCACCCAGGTGCGACCGCCGTGCCACCACGTCGGCAAGCGGCCACCCCACTGGTCGACCACTTCTACCGAATACGAGCCGGTAGCCGCACTGGCTGCTGCCTGAGTGGGAAACCCCACACCCAAACCAGCAAAGACTAATAGAATCAAAGAAGAAGCAAAAGTTTTCGTCTGCATTGGCCACCTCGCAACGCCAAAGTCCACCGACTTGGACGCGCGGCGGGGGCCTTGGATCTGCGCCAAGCGCAGCGGCCAAAGATTTTCTTGCACTTTTTCTTGACGGGGGGAACCTAAAGCAACATCCCGATATGATATCGGATTTGCCGACGCCACCACTTCCAGTCGTGCGAGACGTCCTGGCCCCACAGGTCAAGCCACGTGGGCACGCCGGCACTGCTCAGGCCACTGGCCAGATGGCGCGTCTCTGCCAGGCAGGTGCCCTCGTGGGCGCCCTGGCCGCACACCAGCGTGATCTTGGCGTGGTGGCGCACCCGGGCCAGGTGATCGCCGCCCAGGTTCCACACGTAGGCACTGGGGTCGCTGAAGTAGACTCCTTCGTCGCGCGAGCCACCGGTGAAGTAGTTGGCGCGGTAGCGCCCCGACAGGCCAATCGCGTGGCTGAAAAGCTCGGGGTGCTTCAAACCGGCGTTGACGGCATACATAGCTCCAACGCTGGCGCCGATGACGGCAATGTCTCGCCGGCCGCTCTCAGCCCAGATGCGCGGCACTAATTCCTGAGAGATAAACTGCTCATAGGCTTGGTGACGGGCCATGCGGTCCGCCAGATCGGTGCCGGGATGGATCCACACGGCCGCGGCGTTGGTCTCTGGGCAGTACAGGCGGATGCGCCCCGCTTCAATCCAGTCGGCCAGCGTCTTGACCACGCCGTGGTGCTCCCACTCGTGGGCATAGCCACCGGCGGTGGGAAAAGCCAGCACTGGGCGGCCGGCATGGCCATAGGTCCACATGTGCACTGGTCGGCCGTAGGCGGCGCTCGGGCTATGTTCGTGGCGGGCGTGGAGCATGGTGGCCGTGGTTCAACTGGTGCTCGCGCTGGCTCGCGCGGTCGCCAGAGAATAGCGAACCCTGGCCGAGGATGCACCCCTCCTGACGGCAACCCCAAGGTTGCGCAGAATTTCTGCCGGTCTAGGGGCCTAGGGGTCCGCCGCGACTCAGTCCTGAGGGGTGGAGTCGACGGGCAGCGCAACGCACTTCATCGGCGCCGGGGCCTTGCCGCCCAGCAAAAGCCCCAAGGAGAACTGCACCGTGGTCCCAGAGACGCCTAGGTCGCTGCCGTAGCCGGCCAGCGAACCCAGAAGCGCCGCGCCCACGCCCAATTCTGGCGCCACAGAGAAGCTGTCGGTGATCGGCCAGACCAGGCCCACCGTGGCCGCGGCGCTAAGGATGTTGGCTGGCTCGGCGCCGTTGACCGTGTCGACTGCAAGAATGTCGAGCAGTTTTGCCCCCAGCACCAGCTGTCGACCGCCGCCAAAATTCAGGCCAAACAACACCGGCAGCGCCAGGGTGGCGATGTGCAGGGGCGACGAATTGGCATCGCCGCCGGGCACGTACAGGTAAGAAGTGCCCGGCTGCAGCGCAATGTCCAAGCCAGAATTGGGATCGGCCGAGCGGCGCAGCGCTATGCGCGAATCGACCACGTAGCCAGGCATCGGCAGCCACAGCCTGACGCCAATGTCAGCCTTCTTGGACACGCCGTAGCGCTCGCCGATTTCCAGCTGCGGGCCGATATACGGGCTACCGCCTCGGGCAATCCGCACCATCGACGGGGCGATCACCACTTGATGGCTGCCCATGTCGACGGGTCGCGCCGCACCCAGCGTCGCCACGCTGCAACCGGACGTCGCGGCGGTGGTCAGGCCCAAGAGCACGGCGACCAGGGCGGAGGCGGGCCACGTGGCCGATCGCCGGCGGTGGGTTTTCATAGATGCCTCAAGAAAGTCTGGGAAGGGGGGCGGCTACTGCTGCGACAGGTCCCACTTGGGCCGCCGCCACGAAGCGCGCAGATCCGCCTCCGAGCCAAGGATTGCCGAGCGCGTCGCCTCGCGCCCATCAAGAAATGCCACAAAATCAAACTGCTGTTGCGCTGTACCGTACTGCTGGTCAAAAGTGCGAATGATGTCATTGGGCGGCAGGGTCTTGCGGCCCATCACTTCGGTCAGCGGCAGCAACAGCCCGGTCTGTTTGGCTTTCTCCGGCAGGTACGCCTGGTACACAACTTCGCTGCACACCAGCAGGTCCAGCGTCAAGAAGTCGAAATCAAAGTCGTAGGGCTTGCCGATCTGGTCAAAAGCCTTGGCGATCGCCTGCGCGCGGTCGAGGTTGCTCAGGCGCGGCCGCAGCACCCCCACGTAGTCGGCCTGGGCGGCCTCGTTGAGGCTAGAGAACAGCACACCGTCGCTGATCGCTTCAAGAATCCGGTGCGGCTTGCCGTCGGCTGCCAGCTCGCTGTAGTGGGCCCACGTGTCCGGCGCTTTGGCCTGCAGCCATCCGGTGAGGCCGGCGGCGCCAAAAACCTTGATCACGTCTGGGTCTTTGTCTAGCGCGGCGGCCATCTCGGCGGGCGTGCCGATGTAGAGCTCCGCGTGGGGCCAGAATCCAGGCAAGCCAAGGTTAGAGAGATACCAGTTGCGGCGCTCTACAATGACGTCGCCCGGCTGGGCCTGGGTGGCCAGCCACTCGACCTGCTCTGCGGAAATCAGGCTCTTGCGGGCCCCGCGCAGCCGGGTGTCGCCCAGCCACAGGGCGATGTTGGTCACCAGGGCTCCGCTCAAGGTCTGTAGCTGGCCGCCGGTGACCTTGCCCATGGCCCGCGCCATGAGCCGCGGCGCCACCGAGTTGTAGCGGCGCTCGACATCCTCGGCCAGCAGCAGCCCCTTGTCAGACACGACCACAAACGGCGCGTCTTTGGGGCGCTTCTTGCTGCGAAATTCTGTCAGGCGCCGCCGCAGCGCCTCCAGCGCGAGCTGAAGCTTGAGCTGGGTGTGGGGCTTGGCGGTGTCGATCAGAATCCGGTGAAAGTGGCCGCTCATCAAGCCGTACTCTGGCGAAGCATCTTCCATCGCCGCTTCAGCTGCCTCGCTGCGCAGGCCGATCTCCAGAAAGTCCAGGTTGCTCGACACCCGCACCGCCAGCGCCGCCACCCCCACCGAGAGCGCGCGGGTCTGATCGTCAAATTCGCCAGCGCCGCGCCAGGTATCCAAGAAGCGCTCTTGGTACGAAGCCAACGCCAGATCGTGGTCGACGTGCGGCCCCCACAGCGACAGCAGCTTAGAGCGCTGGTCGGCGGTCAGGTCGCCCTCTGACTTCTTCTTGTTGGGTGGTGGGTTGGCAAGAATCAGCTTGTGCACGGTCTCGACGTCTTGGACGAGCTTGGCCAACGCCTTGCCATCGGCTTCGGTCGGCGCGTTGCCGGCTTCGGGCGCGCAACCCACGGCAAAGACCAGCGCCAGCATCGCCAGCAGCCTCATGGTCAGCACGGCTGGGCGGACCGGGTGCGCAGCCCTGCGGTAGCCAAGACGCTTGAGGGGGGCTCTGGACAGCATGTCGGGGTCCTCCAAGGCGCGGCCCCAATCGCTGGGGTCACCCCGACTGTAGAGTTTGCCCACCGTGGCGGACAAGAGGCTGCGCGGTTGCCCCCTGCCCGCTGGTGGGTCCAGGGGCGGCAAAGCTGCTGCAATGCTAAGGCAATCCGGCTGGGCCCTTGGGGCATCCTACGGCCAACTTACACCCAATCACTCAATACCATTGGGCTTTCGGTCATTAGTTCAAGAAATGTAGGCTTGCGGGCTAGGGGTAAAATTTGCCGTCGCTCTCCGCCATCTCTACCAGCAGCTTGCACGGGGCAAAGCGCTTGCCGTACTTGGCTTCCAGGCCGCGCATCTTGTCGACCGTGCTGCGAGCCCCAAAGCGGTCGACAAAGCGGAACGGCCCGCCCTCAAACGGCGGAAAGCCAATGCCCATCACAGCGCCCAGGTCGCCGGCATAGGCGTCGCGCAAGATCCCTTCCTGCAAGCACAAAGCCGCTTCATTGACCAAGCCGAGAATCAGGCGGTCAGCCATCTCGCGCCAATCGGGCTGCTTGGTGCCTTTGCCGCCCGGGAAGTGGCGGTAGACCGTCTCGTCGATCTGCTTGTGGCCCTTGTCGTCATTGAGCGACTTGCCGTCTTTGTACAGGTAGAAGCCCTTGTTGTTCTTGCGGCCCAGGCGCCCTTCTTCCATCAGGGCCGCCGACACGTCCGGCGGCAGCTGCATGCGCTCGCCGTAGTAGTGCTTCATTTCCTTAAGGACCTTGACCCCCACGTCGATGCCCACTTCGTCGGACAGCGTGATCGGTCCCACCGGAAAGCCGACCCGGGTGGCCGCCTCATCGATGTCTTCCAGCTTGTAGCCGTCCAGCGCCAGGAAGATCGCCTCTGACATGTAGGGGACCAGGGCCCGCGTGGTGTAGAACCCCGCGCAATCCTTGACCACGATCACGTTCTTGCCCATCTTGCGGGCGATATCGACAGTGGTCTTGGTCACCTGGGGCGAAGTCTGATCGGTGACGATGACCTCGACCAACGGCATCTTCTCTACGGGCGAGAAGAAGTGCATGCCAATGACGTTCTCTGGCCGGGCCGCCTTGGCCGCAATCTCGGTGATCGGCAAGGCGCTGGTGTTGCTGGCAAAGATCCCGCCGAGCTTGGTGACGTCCTCAAACTCGGCCAGCAGGCGCTGCTTGAGCCCCAGGTCCTCAAAGACCGCCTCGATCAGCACGTCGGCCTGGCCAATGCCCGCCCAGTCGGTGCCGCCAGAGATGCGCGCCATCCGCTCGTCCACGCCGGCCTGCGGGTAGACCTTCTTCTTTTTGGCCTTGCCGTACACCTTGCGGGCGTAGTCCAGGGCCCGGCCAATGGCGGTGTGCTCGCGGTCCTTCAGCCGGACCTCCACGCCGTTGTCGGCCAAGACGGTCGCAATTCCAGCGCCCATCAAACCCGCGCCCAACATGCCCACGCGGGCCACCTTGCGGCCGGTGATGCCCGCCGTGCCCGGCCCGTCGTCCTTCTTGAGGTGGGAGATCGCCGCAAACAGGTGGCGCAGGCCAGCCGACTCTGGGGTCATCAGCAACTCGCCAAACGCCCGGGCTTCCGCTTCCAGGGTGCCCTTGTGCAGGACCTCCAAAATCTTGAGGGGCGCCGGGTACATGCCCTTGGTCTGCTTGAGAACCTTCTTCTTGGCCTCGCTCAGCACCATCATCTTGCCCAGCGGATTGCGCTCCAGCAAGAAAGACTGGACCTCTTCCTTGACGCCGTGCTTGGCCTTGGGCTCGACCTTGCCGTGCACCATGTCGCGACACAGACCGCGGGCCGCGTCCATCAGCTGCGGAGCCGGCACGCAGCGGTCGACCAGGCCCATCTTCAGGGCCTTCTCGCCGCGAATCGTCTTGCCGGTCAGCATCATGTCCAAGGAGGCTGTCAGCCCCACCAGCTTGGGCAGCCGCACTGTGCCGCCGGCGCCCGGCAGCAGACCCAGCATCACTTCGGGCAGACCCAGCTTGGTCTTCTTGTGGGTCGTGCACACACGCGCCTTGCACGCCAGAGCCAGCTCCAGGCCTCCGCCCAGCGCCTCGCCGTGGATGGCGGCCACCGTGGGCAGCTTGAGGTCAGCCAGCTTGCCAAGAGCCGCTTGGCCTTCGCGGCTGATCTTCTCGCCGTCAGAAGCGGTGCGCACCTGGCCCAGGTCGTCGATGTCGGCTCCAGCAATGAAGCCGCTCTCTTTGCCCGAGGCCAGGACCAAGCCGCGGATAGCCGAATTGGCCTGCACCGCCGCAAAAGCCTTCTCGAAGTCGGGCAATAGCGACACGGACAGGGTGTTCACCTTCTTGCCCGGGCAGTCGATCCATAGGGTGGCGATGCCGTCGGCGTCTGGGCCTTCCAGGCGAATCGCTTGGGTTTGCGTAGTCATGTCAGACTCCCTTTATCGAAAAAGACCAGGCTATCCTTCGACTTCCACAACCATGGCTGCGCCCATGCCGCCAGCCGCACAGGCCGTGCCCAAGCCCAGCGACTTGCCGTTGTGGCGCAGGGTGTGGAGCATGGACCCGATGATGCGAATGCCCGTCGCGGCAAACGGGTGACCGTAGGCCAGCGAACCGCCGCGGACGTTGAGGCGAGCCGGATCGACCTCGCCCAGCGCTTGGTCGCGACCGAGCTTGCTGCGGAAGAACTCGCGGTCCTTGAGCATCTTGAGGTTGCTGAGCACCTGGGCGGCAAAGGCCTCGTGGATTTCAATGAAGTCCAGCTGGGCCAGACCCACGCCAGCGCGATCCATCGCAAGCGGCATCGAGTAGACGTTGCCAAGCAGCATGTTCTCTCTGGGATCCTGGCCGGCAAACGCATAGCTGCGCAGGTAGCCCAGGATCGGCAGGCCTAGCTCCTTGGCGCGCGACTCGCGGGCGATGAGGCAGGCCCCGGCGCCGTCAGTCAGGGCCGAGCTGGTCGCCGCAGTGATGGTGCCGTTGCGGCGGTCAAAAACTGGCTTGAGCTTGGCCAGCTTGGCCGCGTCCATGTCGCCGCGGATCAGGTTGTCGGCGCTGATCGGACCTTTGGGGGTCTGCACGGTCATCACTTCTTGCGCCAGCAGCCCTGTCTGCACCGCGGCATAGGCCTTCTGGTGCGACTGCATCGCCAATTCTTCTTGGGCGGCGCGGCTGATCCCAAAGTTTTGGGCCATTTCTTCGGCGTGCTCGCCCATGGTCTTGCCGGTGTACCGCTCGGTCAGCGCCGGCGGCGAAGGCAGCAAATCCAGCGGGTTCAGACCGCGGAGCTTCTTGAGCAGGTCAATGCCCTTGGCTTTCTGCAGTTCCAGAAGCTTGTCTACCACGGCTTTCTTGTAGGTCACCGGCGCATGGCTGGTTACATCGACGCCGCCGCACAGCACGACGTCGGCCACCCCTGCCCAGATCATCTCTGCGCCAGAAGCGATCGACTGAAAGCCGCTGGCGCAGGCCCGCGACACGGTCACGCCGTGCGCATGGTACATGCCCAGATTCAAGGCGACTTCGCGGGCGATGTTGGGGCTGCGCGGCACGGCGATCACCGTACCCCACACCACCTGATCGACCTTTTGGTAGGGCAGCTCTAGGCGGAACAGCAGCTCGCGGGCGACCTGGGTCGATAGCTCGACCGGGTCGACATCGTTGAGATCGCTCCAGGAACGCGAAAACGGCGTTCGCAGCGTCGAGACGATGGCAATGCGCTCGCGCGCCGGGGCGATGATGACTGTGGGGCTAGGCGCAGCCTTGGCAGCCACGGCGGCTGCCACCGGGGCAGGCGGTGCCTCAGGGCTTGCGGCACCAGTCGCCGCAGCGGGGGCCGTCCCCAGGTCCAAGTTGCCTTCAGCAGAAGCTTTCTTGCGCGTTGCCATTGCGTCCTCGCCAGCACCGCGACCGACGACTCGCGGGCCAGACCACGCTACAACGCAGTGCGTCATAGGTCAACAGGGTCGGCGGCGACGCCCAAGGCGAAGGCCCGCAAGATCCTGCCGCCGCCCCTGCCCGGTGGCGCGGCGCGCAATCTGCCGACTTTTCGCCCCAGGGCTTGCAGTCGCTCTTAGGAATGTCATTGGCTTATCTAGACAAGCACGCACCCACGGGCGCCAGCAAGGCTCACCGCAGGGCCCTGCTCGGGCGCCAGCGGCTGCAGCGGCGGTACGCTTGGCTGGCCCTAAACAACCGCTATAAATCCAGGAATATCGGCCGCCACCACCTGGCCAATCACGGCGCGCACCGGCACGTCGCGGCGAGACAGCGCCACCAGCAACTTGTCCAGCTTGGTCGCCGAGACGCAGATCAGCAGCCCGCCAGAAGTCTGGGCGTCCGCCAGTAGCAGCTGATCGGCCTCGCTGAAGTCCTTAGAGAACTTCACGTCTGGGGCCGCGTAGGCCAGGTTGCGCTTGGTCCCGCCGGGGCAAACCCCTGCCTCGGTGAGATCGCGCACCTTCGCCAGCAGCGGCACTGCGTCAAAATCGATGCGCGCCCCCAGGCTCTCTTGCAGGCGAACGCTGGAGGCCCGCAGCACATTGGCCAGATGGCCCAGCAAGCCAAAGCCGGTGACGTCGGTGCAGGCATGGACGCCCACCTCGATCATCGCCTCGGCGGCCGCGGCGTTGAGGGTGGTCATGTTGGTCACGGCTTCTGCCAGGTCGGCGTCGCCAATCAGGCCGCGCTTGCGGGCGGTCGTTAGGATTCCGGTGCCAATGGGCTTGGTAAGCACCAGCACGTCGCCTGCCTGGGCGCCGTCGTTGCGGACGATCCGCTGCGGATGCACCGTCCCAGTGACAAACAGGCCAAATTTTGGCTCTTTGTCGACGATCGAGTGGCCACCCGCCAGCACGATGCCCGCCTCGTCGCAAACGCTCTGCGCGCCTTGCAGGATCTGCCCCAGTCCTTCTGGCCCCAAGTCCGCCATCGGCCAGGCCACAAAAGACAGCGCTGACAGCGGCTTGGCTCCCATCGCGTAGATGTCGCTCAAGGCGTTGGCGGCAGCGATCCGGCCGAAGTCAAAGGGGTCATCGACGATGGGCGTAAAGATATCCACGGTCTCTACCAGTGCGATTTCCGGCGTCAGCTCGATGACCGCGGCGTCGTCGCCGGTTTCCAGGCCCACCAGCACCCGCAGGTCGCTGCGCTTTGGCAAGAACCCAAGCGCCGCGCGCAGGTCTACCTGGGCGATCTTGGCGGCACAGCCGGCGGTGGCAGACAAGCTCGTCAGGGGCGGCAACAGCTGAACGGATGCAGAGGGCAGTTCGCGGGGGTGTGTCACGGTGAACCTGTGGGCCGGCGGGCTGGCCAGCGGTGCCGCAGGATCGCGCCGCTGCCACAGCGATGCAAGTCAACTGGCCAGCAGCAGCGACTTTTCTACGCTGGATCATGAACTCTGCGCTGGACCGTAGCGCGGCTCGCAGGCTCTGCTACTCTAAATCGCGGTGGGGTGGCCAGAGGCGACCTGTGTGGGATGGCGTTGTGACGGATCGAACCCAGCAGCTCCGGTGCAGCCTGTGGCTCCAGCGCGCGGCGCCACGGCGCGCCTGCGTGCCATTGATCGGCAGGCTGGCGTGGCTGGCCTTGCTCGTCCTGGGCTTGAGCTTGGCATGCGGTTGCCAAGACGACGCCTCAGCACCATCGGCGCAAGCTCTGGACGGTTCAAGCTCCGCTGGCGACACCTCCGCAGAATTGCCGGGCGATGCGACCTCTGGCTCAGCCGCCGATGGCAACTCCAAGAGCGATCTGCAGGCTCCCTGGCAGCCCAAAGCCCCTACGGTGTCGTCGCTGGAGCCGGCCGAGGGGCCCTCTTTGGGGATGAACCTGGTGACCCTGAGCGGGCTCGATCTGCAGGACACAATTCAGGTGGTCTTTGGCGAGTCGCCCGGCCTGGATCTGCAATTGCTGGACGACCAAACGGTGCAAGTCACCGCGCCACCGCGTTCGCCCGGGCTGGTCGATGTGACCGTTGTGGCCACCGGCCGGCCGGAGCTGGTCCTGCCCGACGCGTATCGCTACACAGCAGACATTACAGTCACTTCCGTTCAACCGACCTATGGGCCCAGCGCCGGTGGCACCCCTGTGACCGTGACCGGCAGCGGCTTTGGCCCGCAGACGCGCTTCTTCTTTGGCATCCGCCAAGCGCTGCAGGCGGTGGTGGTAGACGAGCACACTGCCATGGTGCTGGCTCCGGCCCATGGCCCGGGTCCGGCCAACGTCACCGCCGTCGACGCCGATGGCCAAGGGCTGCTCAAGAAGGGCTTTACCTACCGCCAAGCGCCTACCCTTACCATGGTTTCTCCTGCGACTGCCGGCATTGGCACGGGGCCGCAGGTGCTGCTGACCGGCACCGGCCTTTCTGGCAGCGGCGCCGTGGTGCAGTGGCTGCAGGGCAAGACGACTCTGGCCGCCCAGATCGTTGGCAGCAGCGGTGGCGGTAGCCAGCTGGTGGTCAACGCGCCGACGGTGGCGAGCCAAGGCAGCTGGGACGTCCGCTACACCAACCAGGACGGTTCCGCCGAGCTGCAGAGCGCGTTCCACTACGTCCACGGGCAGCAAGGAGCTGACCTGCTTGGCGTGGCCCCAAACGCCCTGCCAGTCAATGCGCTGGCCAGCGTTGCCGTGGCGGTTTCTGGGCCGATTTCTGCCGCCATGGCCCAAAACGCAGTGGTGCGCTTAGGTGGTCAGGCCGTCAAGGTCCTGCAAGCGCTGCCGGGTCCAGCCGGTCAGGGCCTTGGGGCCACCTTTGTGGTGGTGCCACCGGTGCCAGCCGTCAGCTGGTCCGCGCTGCCGCTGGCGGTGGACGTTGAGGTGCAGCTGGGCATCGCGACCCTGTCAAAGCCAAAGGGTTTTACCTATCTGGCGCCGCAGCCGCAGATCCAATCGGTGACCCCGGCGACCCTGCCGCCGCTGGGCGGGCCGCTGGTGCAAGTGAACCTGGTGGGGACTCAGGGCCACGGCCAAGCCACCCAGCTGCGGATCGGCGCGCTTCAGGCTTCGCAAGTTCTTTCTACCGCAAGTGTTTCTGCTGGCGCAGAGCTGACGGTCCAGGGCCTTGCCCCCGCCGGCTCGGTGGGACCGGCAGATGTGACCGTGCGGTTCGCCGACGGCAGCCAGGCCACGCTGGTCGCTGGGGTGCAGTATCTGCCTACGGACGTCAGCTTGTGGGGGCTGCTGCCCGGCAAGGGCGCCAAGGCTGGCGGCACCTGGGTGACCCTGGTCGGCGGCGGCCTTGGCAAGGTCAAGTCACTGTGGCTGGGCGACGCCCCCGTCAAGGTGTTTCAGGTGTTGCACGACGGCGCCATCCGCCTGCGGACCCCGCCGGGAAAGCCAGGAGCGGCCACCCTTCTGGCACAACTGCACAGCGGCGAACAGCGCTCGCTGCCCAAGGCTTTTGTCTATTTTGACCCGATCTCAGCAGACAACGGCACCTGGGGTGACGCCATCGACGGTGCCGTCAATGTGACGGTGCTCAAGAAGGGCAAGATCGGCCCTGTGCCCGGCGCGCTGGTGGTGCTTGGCAGCGACCCCCAGACCGAGCTGCAGGGCCTGACCGACGCCAATGGCCAGGTCACGATCTCTGCCCCGGGGCTGGCGGGGCCTCTGCATGTCCACGCAACCAAGGCGGGCTGGTCGGCAGCGTCGGTGGTCGCCGTCAATGTAGAGAACATCACGGTCCGCCTTCAGGAATTTCCGCCGGCCGCCTCGGGTAGTGGCAGCGGCGGCGGCACCGGCGACCCGCCACCGCTGCCGAGCTACGTCACCGGCACCGTGGTAGATGCCGATAAATACACGGTCTTTCCGATGGGCAGCTGCAAGAACGAGCCGGCCGTAGCCAGCCAGTGCAAGCCCTGCAGCACCCCGCTGGACTGTCTGGCTGGCACGGTCTGCCAGGAGGTCGCTCCGCCGCTGGTCACCGGGGCGCTGGCTGCTGCCGTCCCGCCCAATACTGCCCAAAAGTATTGCCTTTTTCCGTGTACGGCTGCCAGTGACTGCCAGCCCGGCTACGAGTGCCGCGCCGTCGGCCCCGACATTGCCAAGGTACAATTTCGCTGCACGCCGCGCATCGGCACGCCCCAAGTGCGCTGCGAGGGGTCCAGCGGCTCGATCTTTGGCTATCCGCCGCAATCCCCCAACAACGGCGTGGCCGACAGCAAGGGCAAATTCACGGTAAGGGTGACGCCCGGTGACACCGCCATCCTCTGTCGATCCGGCTATGTGGACAAGATATCTGGCGAGTTTGTGCCGCTGGCGATGGGGCTGGTGCGGCGGCTGTTCTCGATCCCCGGCCAGCAGCAAGACGGCGCGGTGGTGCAGATCCAGGTGCCGCTGGACCGCACCATGCGGGTGCGGATGGACCGCATTCCCATGGGGGCTCAGGCCACCGGTCTGCGGCAAATGACGGCGGGAATTAGCCTGGGTTCAGAAGGTTATATCCCCACCGGCCAGGTAACGACTTACGCCCAGACCGACACCCTGGTCTTTGACCGGCAGCCGGCGCCAAGCCTGTGGAGCGGCGAAAACAGCGACCTGCGCTACGAATTGTACGGCGGCCTGTCGCAGGCCTACGGTGCCTCGCCCAATACCACCAGTCAGGCGACGCACATTGACCCGCGCGGGCTGGATCGCATGGCCTGGCTGGCGCCCGGGGCCACCAAGGCTGCCGCCTCTGGAGCACCGCTGGGTTCGCTGGCAAGTCTGGATAGTGCAGGCGAATTGCGGGTAGCCGTGGGCGACCGCGGCACCATCCTGCACTGGACCGGCGGCAACTTTACGCCCCAGCCGAGCCCGACAGCCGCGGACCTGCGCGCCGTGTGGCTGGCGCCCGACGGCAAGGGCGACGGCTGGATCGGCGGTCAAGACGGCCTGCTGCTGCGCAAGACCGGCCTGGGCTGGCAAGGCTGGCCGCAACAGGCCCCTAGAGACGTGGTGGCCATCGCCGGCCGCACCGCCCAGGACGCCTGGCTCGTGGATGACCAGAGCCAGCTGATGCACTGGAACGGCGCTTACTGGGCCGGCTATCCAGGTCCGTGGCCAGAGGCGGCGCCGCCCAAAAACAAGTGGGATCCGCTGCCGCCGGCCAAGCAGATTCAGGCTCTGTGGCACAGCCCGCAGGGATCCCTGTGGATGGTTGGCGACCAGGGCGCGGTGGTCAGCGGATCGCTGCAGCTGGCGGCCCCCCTGCCAGAGCAGATCACCCCCGCGGAGTCGATGGTTTTCAGCGCAATGGCCAGCCCTACTTGGCTGACGCTGCGCTCGGTCTGGGGCACCAGCGACAGCGACGTATGGGTCGCCGGCGACCGCGGCTACCTGGCCCATTGGAATGGCGCCAAATGGAAAGTCATTGCCACCGGGATCACCCAGCCGCTGTGGTCGGTGCGCGGCTCAGGCGCCGGATTGCCGATCGAGGCCGTGGGTGGTCAAGGCACGTGGCTGCGCATCCACCCCAGCGGCGAAGTCCAGGACCTGTCAGCCAGCGATCTGCGGGTGGACCTGCGCGGGTGGTTGCCCACTTTTGACGGCGGGCGCATCGCCGCCGGCCAGCCGGTGCTGGTCATCGGGCCCTACTTGGAATACCCCAACTTGCTGCTGCCGGTGCCTGGGCAGCCGATCTCCGGCCCGGGCGGCGCGCAGCAAGTCACCTGGACCGCCGAGCCAGGCCTGGACCCGACCCTGAACATCGTGCGCATCGCCGACTACAGCTACCAGACCCGCTGGGAATTGTTTGTCAAAGGCACCGTGATGGCGGTCCAGCTGCCCGACTTTGCGGCGATGGGCGCCAGCTCGCCGCTGCCACAGGGGACGGCGTACGTGCGGCTGTGGCGGGTCTACTCACCGGGGCTGACAGTCGACGCTTTTTCTTCCAAGTTGCTGTCTTCCTGGGCCTGGATCTCCTGGGCCTACGCCGTGCGCAGCACCGATGAGCCCGATCTGCTGGGCGCGCCCAACTACCAACCGCAGATGCAGCCAACGCCGCAGCCGCAGCCTGGCTATGACCCACCGTGGAAGTCCAAGTAGGCCCGGCGCGTCTGCCTGTGTGCCCCACGGACCTGTTGGACAGTGACCAGTTGGCTGGCGGGTGGATGGCTGAAAAGCCTGGCCAAGGTTGCTGGTCTAGTTGAGCGGCAAGGCCCCGCCCCCCCTTCGTTCGATAGGTGCTCGCCGCGGACCTTGCGCTGGACCGGCGATTTGCGCGCGGTCTGGCGGGGTCTGGGCTACAATGGCCAGCAGATTCCGCCGGAGCCAGCGATGTCCCTGCCCGCCTGCCCACGCAATGCCGCCAGTTTGCCAATTGTGTCAGGCCGTTTCCTGACCTGGCTGGTGCTGACCAGTGCCTGGCTGGGGCCGGCGGTGGCACTGGCGGACGTCCCGGCCAAGGCCGCCGAAGGCCGCGCCCAGCTGGCGGCGCGGCTGATGCAGTCGGCGCCCTACCGGGTAGAGATCGCCAGCAGCGACGGCTCAAAGCTGCTCATCACCAACGCTTTGACGCTGGAGCGGCGCCGGCTGCTGGAGAAGAAAGGCATTGCCGCGCTGGCATTTTCTCCAGACGGTGCCTGGGTCTATGCCGTCACCGCTGGCGGCGAAGCCTGGGCGGTCGACCCCGATGGCGGCAAGACCGTGCTGGTCGGTACGGCGCCGCTGGCCGCAGGCGAGGCCGTGGTCGACGCTGTGGGCCTGGGTCCCGCCGATCAGCTGGCCCTGCAGGTCGTGATTGCCCGGGCCGCGGCTGCGGGCAAAGGCTGCCTGAATTGGACGGCGCCGCGGCGAGTGGCCCTGCGCAAAGGCCTGGAGCCAGGCGCACAGACGCGCATGGAGGCCCGCCCGGGCTGGCCAGAGGACCGCCGCACCCCGCGGCTGGGGGCGATTTCTCCCAACACCCGCATCAAGGCGTCGGTGATTGGCCCGATTCTGCAAGGAGAAGGCCGTTTTGGTGCGGCCAGCGGCCAGATCAGCCGTACCGCCTTGCCCGCCGGTACGTTTGCCATCGACTGGATGCGAGACAGCGCCGGCGTAGCTGTGTACTACCCGCGCCCCCCCAGCCGTGCCTGCAAATTCCGCTTGGGCATGAGAACCTTTCGCAGCGACGACGCCAAGGGCTGGGCCGAGTGGACCCTGCCAGACAGCGTGGAGCTGGTGCGCGGTGACCAGCCGTGGCAAGACGCCAGCGTGGCCCCAGACGGGATGCGCTGGCTCGGCACCGATGCCCGCGGCATCGTGGTGGTCGAGCCTCTGCCGCGCTTCCGCGGCAAGGTCGCCCTGGTGGCCCCGCTCAGCCTTGCAGCGCCCAAGCTGCGCCCCGGGGTGCGCGCCCTGCCGTCGATGGTGGGGGGCAGTCTGCGCCTGGCCGAGCTGCTGTTGGAGACCGGCGACCTGGACGCTGCCGCCGTCGAGCTGGCCCAGCAGGAAGGCAAGGCCACCCCTGCCGAGCTGGCTGCCCTTGCCAAGCGCCTGTCTAAGCTTGAAGAAGTTCGCGAACGCCGCGCCGCAGAGCTTGGCCTGAGTCTGGACGATGTGCGCTCGGCCAAGGGCACTCCAGTCGCGCCGGCAAGGCCCGCCACGCCACCGGATGACGAGGCCGTAGAGCCCGCGGCGGCGCCGACCCCCGCCGCTGCCCCCGGGGTCAGGGCCCCGTAATCGCTTTGATAGCCGCGACGATCTGGTCATTGGTGGGCGCCGTGCCGTCTTGACCTGGCAGCACAGAGACAATCTTGCCGTCTGGCTTGGCAAACAGCATCCGCGGCACAAACGCTGCCGATACCAGCTCTTTGTCTTGCATGATCAACTGCTTGTCTTTGTCGAACAGCAGGATGACTGACGGCGGCAACCCCGCCTGCTTGGCGATCTCCTGACATTCTGCAGCTGTGGGCGCCGGGCCGTCGGCCGTGGTGGCACCTGTAGCCGGGTCCTTGTCGACGATCTTGGTCTTGCCCTCAGCCACAACTACCGCGATGCCGATCTGACGTTTGGGCAGCAGATCCAGCACTTGGGGAATCTGCGTCAGCAGCTTGGAGCCGCTCCAGTCGCGCCAGTCGATGACCCAGATCGCTTCGTTGCCGCACAGCTCGCCCAGGTCAAACGGCTCCTCTCCCTGGCAAGTCAGCAGCTTGACGGTGCGGCGCAGTGCCGTGCCTGGCGTGCTGCCCTCTGGCGGTGCTCCGGCTTTGGCACAGTAGCTGACGCCGGTCGGAAAGGTGGCAGCGCCGCAGCTGGCCTTGGGGTCGCCAGTACTGTCCAGCTCGCCCTTGAGCTTGATGGCCGAGAGGTCCACGGCAATCTTGGTGGCAAAGCCTTTCTTGAACAAGGCCTTGCCGGTCAAGCTCAAGTTCAAGTCGCTCAAGCGCGCCACGGCCAGCTGACCTTTGCCCGGCGGCAACGGGTCCAGGTTGATGCCGCCCTGCCCTTCCAGCACGGAATAGACCAAAGGCTTGGTCGAAGCTTCTGGCCAGCCGCTGCCGCAGGGCACCGTCTTGACCACGGCGCCACCGGCCGTGATGCCGCGAACCACGTGGAACTGACCGCCGGTTACCCGCAACCCTTCTGAGCTGGGCGCGAAACTCAATTCCAGCCGGCATGAGCCATCTGGCTTCTCCATGGCCACGTCAAGCTGGGCAATGCAGGCGTAGCTCTTGGCATCGGCGGCTGTCTTGTGAACGGCGTGGACCTCTGCCAGCACGTCGGCATAGCTGACTGTCTGGACAGCCCCCTCGACGTCAATGGTAAAGGTGCCGCTGATCAACAGCTTGGCCGCGGGCTTGGCTGGCTCCGCGGCTTCCGTAGCACAGCCGGTCGCCACCAGAGCGCCCAGGGCCCACACCGCCAACCACCGGCGACACCTGTAGTCTTGATCACCCGACCGACCGATGGTCATGAGCCCCCCTTGTCTGTTGCGCGAGCAGGTGCTGCGACCGCCAGCGCTAGTCGACCACAATCTTCAGCTGCGGCAAGCACTGTTTGGCGCCCGTGGCCCGCAGGGGCCGCACCACGCGGGCCATCAGGCAGCGCTGCTGGCGCGGCTCAAAGGTCGAATGGACCTGCCTTGCGGCCGCGGGCTGGCTCTGCGTCAGCTGTACTTTGGCGCTCCAGCTGCCCGGCGCGCCATCGACGCAGCGGCGGATGCGGCCTTGGGCAGACTTCAGCATTCCTGCAATGGTATCTTGGTCGCACGGACTAGCGCGGCTGACCTGCACCTGAACGACTGGGGCCGCCGCCAGCGCGTCCGCCCCACCGCCAAGCATGGGCAGCAGCCCCAAGCCCGCTACCCCAAGCAGCAGGCGCCAGCCCTTCATCAATCGATCTCAAGGCCTGAGAAGCGTCC
Source organism: uncultured Myxococcales bacterium (assembly GCA_903919145.1). Lineage (GTDB taxonomy): Bacteria > Myxococcota_A > UBA9042 > UBA9042 > UBA9042 > SXRM01. Next base: position 53,749 of record CAIXGW010000016.1, on the reverse strand, counting down.
ACCTGCGGCAGGCGGAGCCGGCGACGCGGCGGGCGGCGGGGCGCTGCGGGCGGCCGACGAGCCTGAACCAGCGCCAGACCCAGGAGGATCGACGGCGCGCATCTGCGGTGCCACTCGTGGCGGGGCGGCGGCAGACGACGTCAGACGCACCTCCTCGCCGCTGACGGAGCGGGCAAACACATGGTCGCCCTCGACGCGCAGCTGGCCGAGCTCCTGCGGTCCGCCGCGGCCCTGCAGCTCGCGAACCATGGCGGCAAAGTTCAGGCGCAGCAGCGATGCCAGCGGGTCGCCACTGCTCTGGCCCGAACTGCTGCCTGCCGTTGGCGCGGCGGTGGCTCCAGGGGACCGCAGCAGCAGGGCCGCAGCGATCATGGCGGTGACGTCAGGGCTGAGGTGGCGGAGGCGCTCAAACGCCTCCATCATCGACGAGCCGGCGCTGGTGAATTCCTGATGGGTGGTGCCGCTGAGGTCGGCGCGATCCGTCTTGACGTCGACGATGACGGCGTTGCGGAAGCTGACCCCGGTGAGGTTGGCTTCGCGCAGATCCACGCCCACCAGCACGGCATTGGCAAAACTGGCGCGGAACAAGTTGGCACCGCGCAGGTCGACATTGCACAGCACTGCGCCAGACAGGTTGATGTTGTCCAGCACGGCGCCGCCCTGGCGGGCATCGGTGAATCGGCAGCCAAGCAGCAGCGACTCCGTCAGGTTGGCATGGTTCAGGTCCGACTGGGCAAATTCGCAGCCGACCAGCACTGACCGGCCAAGATTGGCATTGGTCAAGGGGGTCTCTACAAACCGAGTGTCAAACAACTTGCTGGCCGGCCAGTGCAATTCTTGGCCGTGGCAATTGGACAGGTCGCAGTGGTGCAGCTCTGCCTTCTCCAGCCGGCTGCCGCGCAACAGCACCCCGCGGGCCTGCCAGCGATTGGCCGACCAGCCGGCGCAGTGCAGCCCAACCAGCTTGGTCCCCGTCATGCGCACGTGGTTGACCCGGACGGCGGGCGCCTCCATGGGCGGCAGGTCGACTGGACCAATTTCGCAGCGTTCCAGTTGCCCGGACTGCAGCGCGTGTTTCAGATCATTGGCATTGGCGATGGCGTGTAGGTCACTCATGCCCCCTAGCGTAGCGGACCGGCGGCTATCTGCAAGGGGCAACTTTGCGTCGCAAGGCAGAGGCATCTTGACGGATGGGCAGCTAGCACCGCAGTCTACCCTTGGCCTCATTAGGTTTGGCCTGCGAGCGGAGGCGATGTCCAACGGCACCAACCATCCAGACCACGAGCCCCACGCGACGCTGCCTGCGCGGCGCATGACGTCTCCGCCCATGCCAGCAGCCAAGCCAGCTGCAGACTTTATGCCGACCGTGGCGATGGATGTGGTACCGCCGGCGGGGCGTCCGGGCTCGATCATGCCCCCTGGACCGGGCGGCCAAAACGCCTACCGGGCGGCCCCGGCCAAGCCGGCAGTGCAGCACCACGTGTCGCGGCTGGAATGGACCGCCGGCAAGCCCCTCTCTGGGCGCTACCGGATGATCGACAAGCTGGGCGAAGGCGGCATGGGCACGGTCTATTTGGCCGATGATCTGCTGCTGCGCCGCAAGGTCGCGGTCAAGGCCCTGTGGGACGAAGACCTGTTTGAACCCGACGACATCGAGCGATTTCGCAAGGAAGTGGCTCTGGCCCACGCCGTCAGCCACCCGGCCATCGCCAGAACGTACGACTTGGGCGAAATGGGCGGCGTGCACTACATCACCATGGAGTACCTGCGCGGGCAGACCCTGATGCAGCGGATCAAAGACGGTCCGGTGATGTCTTCCAAGGAAGTGCGCGAGCTGGCTGTGGCCCTGTGCCGCGGCTTGCGGGCTGCCCACAAGGCCGGCGTGGTGCACCGCGATCTGAAGCCCGCCAACATCATGCTGACGGGAGATGACCGCAAAGTGTCGATCATGGACTTTGGCATCGCCGCCTCCTTCCATGATCTGCGCGACGGGATTACTTCTGCCCACACTCGCCGCCCAGATGGCAAAGTTCCTGCAAATTGGGATGTTACCTCGGCAGGCCTGGGCACCCCTGTGTATATGGCGCCAGAGCAGTGGAACCAGAACACCGGTGACCCGCGGACCGACATCTACGCCCTTGGCGTCATCCTCTACGTGTGCCTGACGGGCGAGGCGCCCTACTCTGCCGAGACAACAGATGAAATGGCCGAAATGCACAAGTCCGCGCCCGTGCCGGACGTCGCCAAGGTAGCCAAGGACGTGGATCCCGACCTGGCCAAGCTGATCCGCGACTGCTTGGCCAAGGCCCCCGACGCCAGGCCACGCGACATGGATGAAGTGCTGGAGCGGCTGGAGAGAACGGCGCGCCGCAAGGCCTACGCCCTGCAGCTGTCCTTGGGGATCGCGGCGTCGGCGATTGGCATGTTTGTCATTGGCTTTGCCCTGTACCAGCTGGTGGCCTCGGCGCTGCTCAGAGAGCTGAAACCCTCTCTGCGACGGCTGGCGGTCATCACCGCCGATGCCTTGGACCCGGCGGATCTGGATGCCGTCGTGACTCCTGCAGACGTAGGCAAGCCGGCGTGGCAGAGGATCCGGTCCAAGATCAGCAAGATCCAAACGGCCAACCCTGACGGGACCTACTTTTACGTGCTGCGCCCGGTAGCGGGGACCACCAATTGGCCCTACGTCTATGACCTCGATCGCGACCTGAATGACAACGGCAAGATCGAGCCTGAGAGCGAAGAATCGGCGGAGCCGCCCGGCACCCTCTTTGACACCACGCGCTTTCCGCGCGCATCGCAGGTGTGGCTGAGCGGCACGCCCAACACCGACGACAATTTTGCCCAAGACAAGTTCCATGTCGTGATGTCCGGCTATGCCCCTGTGCCCTCTGGCCGCACCAAAGCGCCCTATGTGGTCGGCGTGGACGTGACCAGCGGTGCGCTGGAGGCCCTGTTGATGCGCCTGTGGTTGATCCTGGGTGCCGGGCAGGTGGCAGCCATGGTCGTGTTGGCCGTGCTGCTGGCGCCCAGCCGCCGCTTCCGCCGGGCACTTGCAAGAGCCGACCAAGCCGCGGCGCAGGAGATTTGAGCCGTGAGCCGCGACGACCCCCCGCGTCCAGAGCCACTGCGTCGCCCAGGCAGCCCGCCGCCAGCCGCGCCGCCGCCCCCCGGTGGGCGACCGCCGCCGCGCAATCCCCTGGCGCGCCCTGCCAATTCTGACGGTCCAACGCTGCCAACCCACGGCCGGCGCCCCCCACCTGGGCCCCAGCCCGCCCAGCCGGTACAGCCGGTACAGCCGGTACAGCCGGTACAGCCAGTCCAGCGGGTTTCGCCGGCGCCACTGGCTGCCGCTGCGGTGGCCCAGCCGCCCGCACCGCCAGAGCCGCAGCCAGCGCCCGTGCGGACGCCCGCGCATGGTCCCGCTCAGCCCTCCGCGGCTCGGCCTCCAGGACCGGCGCAAGCGGCCGCGCCAGCGCTGCAAGCCCAGAGCGCCCACGTGGCCGGGCACACCACTCCGCCACCGGCGCCGCCGCCTGCGGGCAGGGCCCATCGCGCCCGCCCGGGAGCCATCCGCGCTATTGACTGGAGCTCTGGTCGCCCGCTCAACGGTCGCTATCGCATGCTGCAAAAGCTAGGCGAAGGGGGCATGGGGGCGGTGTGGCTGTGTGAAGACATGCTGCTGCGCCGCAAGGTCGCGCTCAAGACCCTGTTTGCCGACCGCCACAGCATCACCGAAGAAGACCTGGAGCGGTTCCGCCGCGAGGTGGCTATTGCCCACGCCATCAATCACCCCGGGGTGGCGCGCACCTACGACCTGGGCGAGGCGGGGGGTGTCCACTACCTGACCATGGAATTCTTGGAGGGCGAGACGTTGGTCGATCGCCTAAAGCGCGGCGAGCCGCTGACGTCTGACCAGCTGCGCGAGATCGCCGTGCCGCTGTGCAAAGGGCTGCGCGCAGCCCACCGCGCAGGTGTGGTGCACCGCGATCTGAAGCCAGCCAACATCATGCTGGTCAAAGATCATCGCCGCGCCGTGATCATGGATTTTGGCATCGCCACCGCCGTAGACGAGACACAGACAAGCCCAGACGAGCCGATGCAGCCGGTAGCCAACGTGCCGTGGGAGGTCACTTCAGCGGGCCGCGGCACGCCCACCTACATGGCGCCAGAGCAGTGGCTGGGCCAGCGGGGCGACGCACGCACCGACATCTATGCCCTTGGCATCATTCTGTACGTCTGCTTGACCAAGAAGGTGCCGTTCAAAGCCAGCACCGCCCAAGAGCTTGGGGACCTGCACCAGAACGCGCCGCCGCCCAAAGTCGAGTCGCTGGCCCCCGGCGTGGATCCCGACCTGGCCAAGCTGATCGCCCAGTGCCTGGCCAAGCGCCCAGAAGATCGACCGCGGTCCATGGACGAAGTGGTCGAGCGGTTGACCCGCGGCCAGCGGCGCAAGCAGCTAACCTTTCAGTTGCTGGCGGCGGCGGCAGCGTCGGCTGTGCTGTTGAGCTTGGTCGGCATGGGTTTGTGGGCCATCGCCCATGGCGCAGTGATCCGCGAAATGCGCCCGGCCCAGGCGCGGCTGGCTGAGTTGGTCGCTCTGCAGCTTTCTGCGGCCGACCTCAACAAGCTGCAAACCAAGAGCGACATTGACTCACCGGCGTTTCGCAAGGTTCACGGCTTGTTTGAGCGATATCACAAGCGCTATCCAGAGCTGGCCGGCATCTACGCCATGCGGGCTACCGACGCGCCGCACCAGTACGTCATCGTCGCCGACCTGTTTCCCCTCGACACCGATCGCGACGGCAATGGCCAGATCGACGAAGGCGAGCAGGGGGCCCCACCAGGAACTACCTATGATGGCAGCCAATCTCCCCACATGGCTGAGGCACTGGCCGGCGATGGACCCGTGGCGGACGAGACCTTCACCAGCGATGCGTGGGGGCTGACGCTTTCCGGCTACTCGGGTGTTCTGCAAGACGGTGTGCGGACAAAGTATTTTGTAGGAGCTGATGCTCGCAACACGCCGCTTGCCGCGTTCAAGCTGCGGCTGGTGGTGATCCTGGCGCTGTCGTGGCTGGCGATGGTGGTCGGTTTTGCGGCCCTGCGGCTGAATCTGGGCAAGCGGCGCTCCACCGTCGAAGCGGAGTAGCGGGCCAGCCGCTTGCGGGCCATGGGAATGAGCGACCCGCCGATCGGGTTGGACGGCGACCGGGTGACAGCGGCCGGGTCATGGGGCACACTGAGGGCATGGTCACTACTCCCAATTCGTATCGTACGGTTTTGTTGCGCCCCTGGTCGCTAGCGGCGGCTCTGGGTCAGCGCAGCGCGCGGTGGGCGCTACAGCTGGTGGCCGGCACTGCCGCTGCAAGCACTGCGGTTTGCGCCGCGGCCAGCCCAGCGCAAGCGGCTGGACCCGCTGCCAAAGCTCAGGCACCCGCGACCATGGAAGCCCGCGCCCTGAAGACCGGCATGAAGGGCTACGGCCTGACGGTGGTCAAGGGCACCAAGGTAGAGCGCTTTGGCGTGGAAATTATCGGCGTGCTCAACCACGCGCTGCCGCGGCAAGACCTGATCCTGATTCGCTGTTCTGGGCTCAACCTGGAGCACTCTGGCGTCGTTGCCGGCATGTCTGGCAGCCCAATCTACGTCACCGATCCGGTCAAAGGCGACCTGCTGGTCGGAGCCCTGTCCTATGGTTTTCCGTTCAACAAGGATCCCGTGGCTGGGGTGACGCCGATCGCCGACATGCTGCCCGAACTGGACCGCAAGCTGGTGGCGCCGCCGGTCAACCAGATCCTGCTGGAGCCCAAGAAGACCGCCGCCCAGAGCGTGCGCACCTCAGACGGCATGGAGCTGCAGCCAGTGGCCCTGCCGCTGATGCTTGGCGGCTTTCACCCCGACGTAGCTGAGATGTTTCGCGAGCAGATGAAGGATGTTGGCTTTGGCCCGGTCCACCTGGCGACCGGTGGCTCGACTGGCGGTAGCAAGAACAAGCCGGCTCCGTCGCCCCCTTTTGAGCCCGGCTCGGCCATCTCTCTGGCGCTGGTGCGCGGCGATATGTCGATGTCCGGCATTGGCACGGTGACCTGGGTCCGCGGCGACAGGTTCATTGCATTTGGCCATCCTTTCAAAGGGCTGGGCCAGGTGCACGTTCCGATCGGCGGCGCCGACATCCAGTGGATTCTGGCCAGCCAGTCCAGCAGCTTCAAGATGGGCAATGCGCTCAACACGCTTGGCGTATTGGACCAGGACCGCCAGCCAGCTGTGGCCGGCCGCACTGGGGTGCTGCCGAGCTGGGTGCCCATGACGGTGACCGTTCGCAGCAAGGACCGCGGCGGCGAGCAAGTGTGGCACACCGAGCTGAGCGACCAGCCGGTGTTCTTTCCGATGATGGCGGCGGCAGTAGCGGCCAACGCCGCCCGCGTGTCAGAGCCCATCGCCGAGAGCGTGGGCATTGAGATGAAGGCCACGTTCGAGATCGACGGACACGAGCCCATTGAAGTGCGCGAGACCATCTCTGGCCTGTCTGGCATGCAGAGCGTGGGCGACATCAGCAATCTGGTAGGTGGCATTGCCAAGGCTGTGACCTACAACGGCTTTACCCGGCTGCGCATCAAGGCCATCACCGTCGACCTGGAAGTGGCTGAAGAGCGTAACTTGGCGTTCTTGGAGTGGGTCCGCACCTCCAGCGACGAAGCTCAGGTTGGCAAGCCGGTCACCATCAAAGTTGGGCTGATGAGGCCCAACTCTGACAAGCCATTGGAGGTCAAGACCTTGACCCTACCTCCTCTGCCGGCGGACTTGGCAGGAAGCACCATCACTGTGCAGATTGGCCCAGAAAAGAGCTTTCCCCATGAGTTTCCAGAGCCGGCCAACGTAGAGGACCTATTGAAGTTCTTGCGCTCGTCGATTCCGCGCAGTCGCCTGGCTGCCGTGGTCCAGATGCCCGAAGCGACCCTGATGCTGCGCGGCTCGCGCCTTGTGGGTTTGCCGATGGGTGTGCGCGACCAGCTGCAAGGCCACAACGTCCAGGCCCGGGCTGGCCGCGACCTTCTGCGCACGGCCATTGATACACCTTGGGCCCTCAACGGCTCGGCCACCCTCAAGTTGGTCGTCAAGCCTTGAGGATCCGCCCCCTGTCCCCCTCTGTCGACCGAGCAAGCCGACACCGCATGCCGAGGTTTCCGATGCGCTTTGTACCACGCCTGATTCTTTCTGTTGCGCTGCTGGCGGGCGCGCTGGGTGGCGCCGCTGCCCAGGCGAGTCAGCCGGCCGTGTGGATGTGGGCAGACGACAGCGACTTTCGCCGCGGCAACCTGGAAGGGCTGGCGCTTCACCCGACCATGGGCCTGAGTACTGCTCCCAAGCTGGAGCGCACCGAGCTGGACGCCGAGTTTGTCCACTGCTGGGTCAGAGACGGCAGCAAGATGTGGCTGGGCACTGGCCTGGCGGGCAAGGTCCTGCAGGTAGAGGCCGGCAAGGTCAAAGAAATCGCCAAGCTCGATGCCCCAATGGTGGCCAGCCTGGCCCTGGACGGTCAGGGCGGCGTGTTTGCAGGTCTGGTGGGCTCTGGCGAGGTGGTGCGGATCAGCAGCGACGGCAAGGTAGAAAAGCTGGTCAAGCTGGAGTCTTCGCACGTGTGGGCGCTGGTCAAAAAAGGGGGCACCCTGTTTGCCGCCACCGGCCCCGGCGGCAAGGTCTACGCCATCGACATCGCGGCTAAAACCGCAAAGCTGTGGGCCGAAACCGCCACCGACCATGTGCTGACGCTGGTCGACGGCGGCGACGCCCTGTACGCCGGCACCGCCGACAGCGCGCTGCTGGTGCGGATCGACGGCGAGAAGTCTGCCCGCGCCATTGCCGCCTTTCCAGGAGCCGAGGTTCGCAGCCTGGTCCGCTCTGGCAAGGCGTGGTACGCGGCGGTCAACGGCGGCCAGACCGCCGCCCCCCTGGCCAGCCTCAAGGGCAATCCAGAGCGCGCCGCTGCGGCCGCCGCCGGCAAGCCCGCCGCCGCGACAAAAACGGCAAAGGATTCGCAGGCCAAGGGCAAGGGCGCCATCTGGCGGCGCACCGACGATGGCCTGGTCACCCGCATGTACGTCAGCCCCGAAGGAATGCTCAGCGACATCGCGGTAGTGGGCAACAAGGTCGCAGCCGGTGCGGCGCGCGGCGGCCGGGTCGTGATTGGCGACGAGTTCGGCGACGTGCAGACCCTGTTCGACGTTCCAGAAGAGGAGATCCTGGGCCTGGAGGTCAATGCCAAGGGTCCCCTGACCCTGCTGACCGGCAAGGGCGCGGCGCTGTACACGGTTGGCACAGGCAGCGGCGAGTCGATGTTCACCTCAGAAGTGCTTTCTGAAACCGGCCTTGCGCTGTGGGGCCGCGCCGAAGTGGTGGGCGAAGGCGACCTGCAGATTGAGACCCGCTCTGGCTTTACCGACCCGCCGGGAGACACCTGGAGCCCGTGGCTGGCCGTCAAGAACAACCAAGTTCAGAGCCCGGCGGCCAACTTCCTGCAGGTGCGCGTGCGCTTGGCCAGCCCCGCCAGCCGCCTGACCGAGCTGCGGGTGTACCGCCAGGTAGCCAACCGCGCGCCGCAGGTCACCAAGATCGACGCCGCGGTCAACAAGGCCAAGGGCAACGTGGCCCTTTCGTGGACGGCAGAGGACGCCGATGGCGACAACATGGCGTTTGTAGTCACCTATCGGCCGCGGGGCGGCAAGCAGTGGCTCAACCTGCACGACCGCTACTATGACAAGCGCCAAATGGAGCTGACGCCTAGCGACATGCCCGATGGCTGGTACGAGGTCAAAGTCGAAGTCAGCGATTTGCCCAGCAATGGTCCGAAGTTTGCCAAGGCCACCGCCCGCTACAGCAAGCCGTTCCTGGTCGATCGCAGCCGCCCAGAGCTGACGGCTCAGGTGCTAGGCCGCCAGCTGACGGGGCTCGCCACCGACGGGCTGAGCCGGATCGTCCGCGTCGAAGTGTCTCTGGACGGCGAACCGGCGATGCTGGCCGCTGCCCGCGACGGCGTGATGGACGCCCTGCAAGAGGGCTTTGAGCTGGAGCTGCCGGCAGCCGTCGAGAAGGGCGCGCACACCGTGCTCGTCACCGCATTTGACGATGCGGGCAACAGCGGCGCGATCCGCGTATTGGTCAACCAATAAGGCAGCTTGTTCTCTTATGCCTCTGCTCTCTGCCCTGGATCTCCACAAGTCTTTTGGATCGCGGCCCGTGCTAGACGGCGCGGAATTGTTTGTGGCCCGCGGCGAGAAGATCGGCCTTGTGGGTCGCAACGGCGCCGGCAAGTCGACGCTGCTCAAGTGCCTGGCCGGGGCTGAGACCCTGGACCGCGGCACTTTGGCGCTGCGCAGCGGCACCCATGTAGCCTATGTTTCTCAAAATCCAGATCTTTCTGGCCTAGAGACCTTGCTGGATGTGGCCCTGGCTGGGGCAGCACGGTGCCGTGAACCGCTAGAGGGCTATGAGGCCCACCTGCGCGCCGAGCAAGCGCTCAAGGCCCTGGGAGTCGCCGATCCGCTGGGGACGGTCAAGCTCGCCTCTGGTGGCACCCAGCGCCGTGCCGCCCTGGCCGCGGCCTTGCTGCAACAGGCAGAGCTGCTGCTGCTGGACGAGCCGACCAATCACCTGGACGCCGAGACCGTTACGTGGCTCGAGACCCAGATTCGCAACTACCCGGGCGCGGTGGTCCTGGTTACCCACGATCGCTGGTTTCTCAATCAAGTGGTTGATCGCATCGCTGAGCTGCGCGCGGGGCAGATCCGCAGCTATGTTGGCACTTTTCAAGACTACATCGAGTCGCGGCTAGAAGAAGATGCCGCGGCCGACAAGATGGACGCCCGCAGGCGCAACCTGCTGCGCATTGAGTTGGACTGGCTGGGGCGCTCGCCGGCGGCGCGCTCGACCAAGCCCAAGGCGCGCACCCAGCGGGCCGAAGCCCTGGTCAACGCCGAGCGCGACGACGTCAAGCCTCTGCGCCTGCCACAGCTGCAGACCGAGCGGCTGGGCAAGAACATCCTGCAAGCCATTGATCTGACGGCAGGTTATCCGGGAAAACCGCTGGTGCAGGGCCTGGACCTGCTGCTGGTGCGCGGCGACCGCCTGGGGCTGGTGGGCCCCAATGGCGCTGGCAAGACCACGCTGCTGCGCACCTTGGTCGGCGAGCTGCCGCCGCTGGCCGGGCAGGTGGTGCTGGGCCAGCAGACCAAGGTGATGACCATTGACCAACACCGCGGCGGGCTCGACCCCAACCAGACGGTGCAGGAGGCAGGCGCCCTGGCCGGCGGCGAGTGGGTGATGATTGGCCAGGAAAAACAGCACGTCATCAGCTACCTGGAGCAGTTCTTGTTCCGCCGCGAAGACATGCCGCAGCCAGTTTCAACGCTGTCTGGCGGGCAGAAATTTCGCTTGCTGCTGGCGCGGCGGCTGCAAGAGCCCATGAACGTCCTGGTGCTCGACGAGCCAACCAACGACCTGGACCTGGAGACCCTGCAGGTCCTGGAAGAGGCGCTGTCTCAGTACCCCGGCTGCGCGCTGATTGTCAGCCACGACCGCGCCTTTCTCGACCGGGTCTGCACCGGCATCCTGCACGTGCGCGGCGACGGCGGCCTGGACCGCCACGCTGGCAACTACACGCAGTTCCTGCTGAACATGGCCGAGAGAGAGCGCCAAGCCCGCAGCCGCGCCCAGGAGGCGGCACCAATCAAGACAGTGGTGCGCAGCGATGCGCCGCCCAAGCTGACCTGGGCCGAAGAGAAGAGGCTGGCGGCGATGCAAGACGAGATCGAGGCCGCCGAAAATGGCGTGGCCAAGCTAGAAGAGCTGCTGGCGACTCCCGATGTTTCTAGCGATTTCGCCAAGCTACAGGTGGCCATGCGCCAGCACGCCGACGCCCAGACGCGCCGCGACGACCTGTGGGCCGAGTGGCAGCGCCTGGAAGCCAAGCAGGACGCCTGGGCGGCTGCCCGGCGCGGCGGCTGACATGGCGGGTGTCGGAAGACGCCAGGGCACGCTGCCCCCCGCAGGGCGGCCGTCTGCCTGGATGGTACTGGCAGGGCTGGTGGCTGCGGTGCTGCTGATGGCTGCATCCATCGGCCCGGGCAGCGGCGAGGCCATGGCCCAGCAGGCCGCGCTGCGCATGACCTGGACTATCGACACCAGCAGCGACTGGACCCGCATTGAAGTGCGCGGGCTGCATTGGAAAGTCGAGCGCAAGCGCCTGGAGACCCTTGGCAGCGGCGAGGTGCAGGCTCCGGTCCAGGGCAACGTCTTCTGGGTCAAGAAGAGCCCCTTGAACTTGGCGGCAGCGCAGCTGGAGCTGCAGGTCAGCGCCGTTGCGACGGGCGAGCCGGTGCAGCTTTTGGTCACCCGCGGCGACCTGGGGCGGACCCAGCTGACCTGGCGCGCCGGCACCAAGGTCGTGGCGACGGCAGACAGCAGCGGCCGCAGCGGCGCGGTGGGCAATCTGTTGGTCGTGACTCCAGATTTTAGCAAGCTCGACAGCAGCGCCGCCCTGCCCCGCCGCGACTGGGGCCGGCGGGTGCTGGCGTTCTACTACGGCTGGTGGGGCACCCCGACGGGCCCGGCCAAGGGCTGGGACCACTGGGAGCCGCAGGCAGTCCACCGCGGCGTGCTGAACGCGCCGGCCCTGGGCCTGTATGACTCCGCAGATCCCAAGGTGATTGCCCAACACGTGACCTGGGCGCGCCAGGCCGGCATCCAAACGCTGGTATTGAGCCTGTGGCGGCGCTGCGCCCACCAGGACCTGGTGCTCAAGGGCCTGCTGGACGAGGCCGCGCTACAGGGCCTGTCGGTCACCGGCTACATCGAAGTAGCTGCCACGGCAGATGATTTGCGTCAGCAGCTGCAGTCACTGCTGGCCAACGAGGCGCGCCATCCCGCGTGGCTGACCGTGCATGGTCAGAAAGTGGTTTTCATCTACGTGCGGGTGTTTCAGTCGCTGAACCCCGATGCCCTGCGCCGGGCCCTGCGCGACCTGCCAGTGGTGGCCATTGGCGACTCCTTGGACCCCAACCTGATGGAAGTATTGGGGGGGCTGCACAGCTACGTGAGCTTTCTTGAGCCGGCCAAGCGCGCCGAGCAGGTCATCCTGGCCCGTCAGGCAGCGCGCGCTTGGGACAAGCTGTTGGTCGCCACCGTCATGCCCGGCTATGACGACACCAACATCCGTTTTCCTGGTCGGCACATCCCGCGCGACGGCACCCGCTACTGGCAGGCGCAGACGGCCGCGGTCGAGCTGGCCGACTGGGTCGTGCTGACGAGCTTTAACGAACTGCACGAGGGCAGCGAGGTCGAGCCTACCCTGGCCGAGGGCCCCGCCTGGCTGCTGCACATGCGCAAATGGGTGGATACCTGGACCGCGGGGCGCCCATGAGCCTTGCGCCGACGGCCATGCAGGCGCTGTGCCGAGCCCTGACGCTGTGCCGAGCCCTGACGCTGTGCCTGGCCCTGGCGCTGGCCCTGGCGTCATGCACGCGCCACGCCAAGCCAGTACCAACGCCCGCCCAGCTGCAAGCGCAGGCTCTAGCTGCGCAGCAGGCTGCGGCCCTGCGCGAGAAGCAGCGCCTGGAGCAAGAGGCCACCGAGCGCCAGCGGCTGCGCCAAGAGCGCCTGACCGCCGAATTCATCGACCTGGAGCGGGCTCACGCGCCGACCCTGGCCGCACTGCAGCGCTGGGAGGCCGCGGGCGACGCCCGAACCGAGCTGATCGACCAGGTTCTGCAGTGGCTGCCCCAATTGGCCTTGCTTCAGCCGATGGTAGAGGCCTGCGGCAGCCGCCTGCTTGAGCTGGCGGATCGCCCGCAAATCGCCGGCCCTCCTGCGGAAATTGCTGGACGGGTGCGCAGCCAGTGCGACCTGGCCATGCGCCGCCAGGCGATTGTGCAGCGGCAGGTACTGGCGCAGGCCCGCACGGTCTTGGGCCTGCCGGGGTGGTATGCCGACGTCGGCCGCCGCTACACCGAAAAGGGCAGAATCAGCTGGCACCACTGGCTGGAGCTGCTGGACCTGGAGCCGTCGTTTCAGCGCCGGGCCCAGCCGTGGCTGCGGGCGGCCGCGGCGGTGGACGCTGCCCTGCCGATGCAAGAGCTGCTGGCGCCCGGGCTACAGGCGCGGGCTGCCGTGGCGCAGGAGTTCACGACCCCGCCGGCCCGGCTGGGACTGCCTGCCGGCTGGGCGGACAAGGAGGTCACTCGTCTGGTCAACAGCTTGTGGAAACTGGCGGCGCTCAGTGGTCCCTTTGCTGGGGTGCGCGGGCCGCCGCTGCAGGTGGTGGCGCTGGACCCGCTGTGGCAGCCGCTGGTCGACAGCCAGGGCAAAGTCACCCGGCGTTTTCGCGAGTTTGCTGCGCAGGTCGAGGTGGCGCAGGGGCCGACGTGGGCCCAAGGCTGCTGGGTCCTGTGGGGAGCCTTGGAGCAGCAGGGGCGCACCACCCGGCTGCGCTGGGCCGAAGAAGTCCGCAAGATCCGCTGTCCGGGGCCCAGGTCCGCACCACAGCTGGCAACCGCAGCTCGCTAGAGCGGTGCGGTCTTGGCGGCGCCACCACGGTTTCTAAAGGGTGGATGCGCCGTTAGAGCAGGCCTACGGCACCTTGACGGCGTGGCGCGCGCGCACCCGGAACTCCAGCTTGCCGCCCGCCCCCTGGCCAAGCATGGTCTGCTGGTCAAAATGCACGATCTTGAGGTTGTAGGGCAGCTTTATTTGAAAGGTCTGGTCCTGGCCATCCAGCTTGAGCCAGTCGAGCTCCCACACCGCCAGCTTGCCATCGGCGGAACGGCCGGGCAGCGCCAGGTCCTCCAGCTCTACCGATCCATAACCGGCGACCGGCACGGCAATAAAGTCAGGGCTGCCCTGCAGGCGCAGAAAGTCGGCGCGCACATGCTCGTTCCAGCGCATCTTCCACCATGCGCGCAGGTTGGGCTTTTCCTGCAGCGGCTGGTCCAGGCGAGTTGGGATCAGAAACCAGCGGCGCGGTCCGTCAAGGTTATGAATCGTCAAGCCTACTTTTCGAGCATCGCCCTTGCCCTTGGCCACCACCTGCACCACGGGCACGCCCTTGGTCTTGGCGGTCTGCGCTTCGGCCTGCTTGAGCATGAACTCGCGTTCCAGCTCTGGCTTGCTGGCATAGAAGGGCTTCTCTATCGGCTTGCCCTGCAGCAGCAGCGCCAGGTTGTGGGCCACGGCGTCTTCATGCAACAGCCCCATCTCGCTGCCAAAGCACTTCTGCAGGACCTGCCACTGCGGCCCCAGGCGCACCAGCGTCGGCAGCTTGGAGGCGTCTTCGCCAGCGATCAGAGCTTGGGCTGGCCCGCGCCACTCGTCCACGTCGATGTACAACAACTGCCCATTGGCCAGAGCTTTTCTGACCACAGCGGAGGCGTGGACGTACTCCTTGATGGCCTTGCACGGCGAGCACCAGTCCGAAGTGAACATCAGGACAACGCCTTTGCCCTTCTTTTGCGCCGTGTCCAGCTCGAATTGCACCATTTCCTTAAGGGTCTTGGTTCCTTGCTTGTGCAGATAGCGCGCCGTCTGCTGGGACGCTGCGGCAGAGGCACTGGCCAGCGGCGCCGCGGCCGTCCACAAGATGAGCGCCAGCAGCAACTGGGAGATAGCGGAGAATTGCAAAGGATTACCTCTAGTCAACAAAGAGATGTCCAGCAGCTGGCCCCAAGCCTCAGGCCGCCCCTGAGGTCGGTCGTGCACCCAGCACTGGTTCGCAGGGGTTGGGTTCGGCGGTCGCGTCGTTGTTCGCAGCGCAGGCCGGGAACTCAGCCGCGGCCCGGCTGGGGCAGGAAGTCCCAAGCACTAGCGCTCAAAGTAGTCTTTGCCGAAACGCTTGGCCAATTCCGGCTTGTCGATGGCCTTGAGCAGCGCCTCTTCGTAGTCGACCTTGCCGTCGCGGACCAGCTGCTCCAATTGGTCATTGAGCAGCTGGTTGCCCTGGGCCTTCTGGGTCAGCATGATGTTGAAGATCTGGTGGGTTTTGCCTTCGCGCACCATGTTGGCGACCGCGTGGCTGCCCACCAGCACCTCCAGGGCCGCCACCCGCCCGCCGCCGCGGCGCCGCAGCAGAGTCTGGGCCACTACACCCTTGAGCACGTCAGACAACACCGCGCGGACCTGCGACTGCTGCTCGGGCGGAAACACATCGATGATGCGGTCCACCGTTGAGATGGCCGTAGAGGTGTGCAGGGTTCCAAAGACAAGGTGACCGGTGTTGGCCGTCTCCATCGCCAGTTGGATAGTCTCGCGGTCGCGCATTTCGCCGACCAACACGATATCGGGGTCTTCGCGCAAGGCGGCTCTCAGTGCGCGGTTGAAGCTGCTGGTGTGCGGCCCGACCTCTCGCTGATTTACCAAGCACTTCTGGGACTTGTGAACGAACTCGATGGGGTCTTCCAAGGTGATGATGTGGCTGCGGCGGTTGCGGTTGATGTAGTCGATCATCGCGGCCAGCGTGGTCGACTTGCCCGAGCCGGTGGGTCCGGTGACCAGCACCAGGCCCTTGGGGTTGTCGCACATGCGCCGCACGCCCTCGGGCAGGCCCAGCTGCTCAAAGGTCAAGATCCGCGACGGGATCACCCGCATGACCGCGCAAATGCCATTGTGGTCGCGAAACAAGTTGACGCGGAACCGAGCCACATCTGGCAAATTATAGGCAAAATCCGTATCGTTGTCGGCTTGAAACTGCTCTTTGTTGCGGTCGGGAAGCGCCGGCTCCAGGATTTCCCAGACCTGGGTCTCGCTCAAGACTTTGGCCTCGCCGATTTCGCGCATCTCGCCGTCAATGCGCCAGCGCGGCCGGTGACTGCCCGAGAGGTGCAGGTCAGAGGCCCCTTCGGCCACCATCCGCTTGAGCAAGGGGTCCAGCTTGGGGGCAGACAGCTTCTTTTCGCCAAGGGCTGGAATCGCCGAGCCTGAGGGCCGGCCGCGGTCAGCCAGCGAGGGAGCCGCCGCACCTTGGCCGCTGCTGTCTCGGCCTTCGGTGTCCAGGGCCGCCATCGACTGCAGCAGCCGGTCAAACGCCAACGCGTCGATGCGCACCGGCACAAGCTCGACGCCCGGCAGGAAGGTGCGGGTCGCCTGAACGGCGTGGGCGGTCAGGTCGTCAACCATCCCGACGATCACCCGCTTGCCCTGCGAAGCCAAGGGCACCACCCGCTGGCGCTCGACAAATTGGAACGGCAGCAGGCTGAAAACCTCTGCGGATGGCGGGCTTTGCACCACGTCGTAGAACGCCAGCGCCGGCTGGGGCGCCACCGTCAGATACCGCTGGGCGACCGACTGCGCTAGCGCTACCGAAAAGCTCGGCGCGCTCTGAAACAAGTCCAGCAGGGCCTGCGGGGCAAACTTGAGCAGCAGCACCGGCTCGGCTGCGGTGACGCTAGAGCGCCGCGGCAAGCCCATCAGCACTTCCAGTTCACCCACCAGCTCAACGGGCTTGAGGCGGTCGATGTCAAAGCTGTCGGCCAGACCTGCGGGCGCCACCCGCAGCGCCAGCTGTCCGCGCAAGAGCACCAGCCAGCTGTCGGGCGGATCGCCCTGTTGCCACACCTGCTCGCCTTCGCCCAGGTGCTGCAGCACACCGCCGTGGACGATGTCAGACAGGGTGCGCAGATCGACGCCGGCCAGGACGCGGTGACCTGAAAGGGCTTGCACCAGCTTGGGCTGCAGCTCAGGGGTGACGGGCTGTGTCTTCATCGCCAAACCTGCAACCAAGGGGAAAGGCCCAGGCGGGTCAAGCCCGGGAAAATCGCTGACAGCGCCGGCCACTACACCGGCTTGAAGGCTCTTGCACCACAGGGCCGGCCGCCAAGCTCTAAGGTAATCATGGGCGGTAGAGCCGGGGCCACCCACCGGTCGACCGGCAGGCGCTGGGGCCCTAAGGTAGCGGCAGAGACGGCGGCTGTCCAACGGTCTGTGGCCGTCTGAGGCATCGCGGCCAGCCTGCGCATCTTGTGGGCATGGTGTAGCATCCGACTGCAGTGGAGGTACTCAAATGCTCAAGGTTCTGGTGTTGGCGGCATGCCTGATGACGGCGTGCTCTTGGAAAGAGGTCAAGGTAGTGTCTGCCAGCAGCGCCGCCGCCAGTGCCGTGGTGCTC
The DNA here is from genome assembly GCA_903919145.1 of uncultured Myxococcales bacterium. GTDB lineage: Bacteria > Myxococcota_A > UBA9042 > UBA9042 > UBA9042 > SXRM01. The sequence continues at coordinate 36,600 of CAIXGW010000016.1, read as the reverse complement.
GACCACCAAGTGAGCACGATCAAGGGAGAGCCTGTGGCGCTCTCAAGCTACCGCGGCAAAGTGATGCTGGTGGTCAACACGGCCAGCGAGTGCGGCTTGACCCCGCAATACGAAGGGCTGCAGCAGCTGTGGGAGAAGTACCGCGAGCGCGGCTTGGTGGTGCTGGGCTTTCCGTGCAACGATTTTGGCGGCCAGGAGCCCGGAGCCCCCGCCGAGATCGCCAGCTTTTGCGCCACCCGCTTCAGCGTGAGCTTTCCGCTGTTTGAGAAAGTGCGGGCCAAGGGCGACAAGAGCCCGCTGTACAAGACGCTGACCGAAGACGTCGAACCAAGCCTGCGCGGTGAAATCAAGTGGAACTTTACCAAGTTCTTGGCCGACCGCCAGGGCAAGGTGGTGGCGCGCTTTGAGCCGGCGGTCAAGCCCGACGATCCCAAGCTGATCGCCGAGATCGAGCGCCTTCTGGCCCAATAGTGGCCCGGGCCAAGGCATGCGCTTGTAGTCGTGCAAGCTTGAGCTGGCGCGGCCTTTACGGCGTCGGGGGTAGAGGCTGCAGCGAAGGCGCTGCCGCCCCAAAGGGCAGCAGCAGCGGAAACAGCTGGCTCCACGGAAGGTTGCTGGGTGGCACGCTCACCTGCCCCGGCGCCGGATCAAGCTGCAAGAGCCCCGCGCGCACCTGCAAATCCGTCCAGCGCAGCGGCTCAGCAAAAGCCTTGCGATCCATGCCGTTGTGAGAGTCTGCCGGGTCAAAGCCAAAGACTTGGCAGCCCTGGACGTGGGACACACCGCCATCGCCCCCCAGCTGGCCCTGAACAATCGCAAAGCTTCCGTCGGCCCACACGATCACCGGCCAGGCGGGCGGCGCTTCGGGCTGCAGCTGCTCGGCCAGGTGCACCGACGCCGGGCAGTCAAACCGGCACGGCAGGTGGCGCAGCGGCGAAAGGCTTGGCTGGCCAAGGCCCGCCACCAGAGTAAAGCAGCGTGGATCAAAGTATTTTGAGCGAAGGGCCGCGCGCAAGACCGCCACCGCGTTGTCGCCAATGCGGTCGGTGTAGACAACCTCGCCAAAAGCATCGCAGAACGCCTGCACGCAGCACCCAGGAAACCCGTAGGCAGCGCCCAACCGCTCATGCGCGGCGATCATCGCAGCCACGGCCGGCGGCGATCGCTGATCATCGGGGCGCAGCAGCTCCAGCTCGTCGGCCACGCAGCGCTGGGCCAGCGCCTCGCTGCGCGCCACCACCACCACATGGGCCGCTTCTGCCCCCAGCGGCTCGGCGCGCGTCATCTTGCCGCCGGCGTGGCCAACAAAGGACTGCTCTGTCCAAGCCACCTGCCAGCCATCGGAGCGAGCCGCCGCGGCAAAGTTGGCCAGGTCACCGCTGGCGACCCGCAGGCGCCAGGCATCGCGCAAGCCCATCCGCAGACCGCGCATTTCAATGGACTCTCTAGAAAAGCGCACGCCGCCAGCGCCACTGGCAGGCTCCGCCCCGGCCGCCGGCCCAGTCGCTGGGGCAGGGCCTGCCGTCGCGCGATCCTGCGCCATACCGCGCCAAGGCTCCGCCAGCGTGCCCCAGGCCGCCCGCACCGCCGCCGCGATGCCTGGGCACTGGCGCGCGGCCGGGCAAGAGGCGCACGGCGGCTGCTGCGCCACCTCGGCGGCTTGGACGTCGGCCACAGGCTCCAACGCAGAGCAAGGCAGAGGCAGGCACCGCGGCCACAGCTGCGAGACAATCAAGCGTGGCATCATGGTGTTTGGCACCGGCCAGTGCTGCAGCAGCAATTGGGCGGATGGCGTCTGCCCCGGCGTCAGGTCGGGCTGCAGAACCACTTCGTCACAGCCCAGCGCTGCCACCGCCGGGCTTGCCAATTCGCCCAGGGCCTTGGCCGACTCGCTGGACACCGTCCAACGCAACTGCAGATAGAATCCCAGTCTTTTCGCCTGGCGTGCGGCATCCGCCAGCGCCTCAAACCCAGGATGCGCCGGATTGACGGCCTGCACCGACCACGCCAACTGGCGCACCCCACAGCGCCACAGCTGCTGGAGATCGCGGGGCGCCACAAAGCGACAGTGCAGAAACAGCTGGTCAGGCCCGACGTTGGCCTGCCATAGCTGCCGGACTGCGGCCAGCGCCTCGGCCAGATCGGGCCCAGCGGCAACCAGCCAGCGGGCCCCTTTGGCCCGCGCCTCCTGGGCCGCCAACTGGCTCAAGGGCAGCGTCAGCGCGGCCCGTGCCCCCAAGCGCACGATCGGCAAGATCGGCACTTGTGACGGCCCGCCAAGCTGCTCTGCGCCGACCGCCCCTTGGCGCTGCTCTGTGGGGCCGTGGGTGCCAGGTCGCTGAACGGTTGCGTCAGACATCTACTTGACGCGGTGCCAGTTCTTGGACGGAAAGCCGCGCGAGGCTGGCGGCGGCTGGGTCGCCAGCACATACGAAGCGCGGCGGTTGCGAATTTCGTCTGTGCTATCAGGGGTAGGCACCTTCAGAGCCCTCTCGCCAAAGCCCTGGGCAAGGATGGTGGTCTGGATGCCGCGCTTGGAGAACCAGTTGGCAATCGAGATCGCGCGCTTGTGAGAGAGGGCGTCGTTGTCTTCCTCTTTGCCCACGGTGTCGGTGTAGCCGCCAATGTAGAGGTTGACCTGAAGGACCCCTTGAACCTTCTTCAGCTCTTCCTGAATTCGGCCCATGGGCGCTTCGAGCTTGGGCTCCTCGCTGGGCAGCACCTCCCACTTGCCCGACTCAAAGACCACGTCGGCGTGGGGGATATCGACAAATGTCACCGATTCCAAGCCATTGAAATAGCCGGCGGGGTCGTAGGCGCGTAGGGCAAAGCGGCCCATCACTTCGCCGTCCTTCTGGTTCCACTTGACCACCAGCGGCGTACCGGGAGCCTCTCCGGCAAACTTTTGCGAGACGTTGTCGATGATGCGGCCGTCGTCGCCAAGGATGTCGACCTCTACCTTGCCGGCTGGCTCGGTCAGGCGCAGGGTCAGCTGGCGCTTGGCTTCGTCCACGTCGTCGGCGCCCATCTGGATCTTGGGCACGTCACCCACCAAGACTTCAAATTCCAAGAGGAAGTCCTTGAAGGCAACCCCGCCGGCCTTGCCCGCCAGGGCGCACTGGTACTTGAACACCCCCTTGCCCTGCGGCACCTCCACGCGCTTCTCCTGCCCCGGGCGTATGGAGCCGACCGCGATCGACACCTGCTGCCCGTCTGAGCGCTTGCAGCTGGCCTGCAGCCCTGCCACCGCCACACTGGGCTTGAAGATCAGCATCGGCTTGCCCTGCGACGCGCGGACTTTGCTGATGAGCGAAAAGCCCAGGTCCTCTCCTGAGACCTGCGCTAGCGCCACCGGAGCCCACAACACGCTGGCCGCCCCGGCGAGGCCTGCCACCACTTGCTTGAAACTGCTCATCTGTCTCCTCCACCTGCTGGGCCAACAGCTTACCACGCCGATTGGCTGTTGACACGACGGCCAAGGGCGGGCGGTGATTCAGCGGTGACAGCTGGCAACCGTGGCCATCGGCAAAGCGACCGGGCGCCAACTGCGGCGGCCGTTTGGCATCCTGACCCGGCGCCGCTACAATTGCCGGCATGAAGTTGCTCAGCCCCCCCGCATGCTCTGGTCGCCTTCGCCTCCCCCTCTCCTTGGCTGTGTGGATGGCTGTGGTGGCTGCTCTGGGCCTGGGCGGGTGCGTCGTCAACCCCGTGCCCACCCCAGAAAAGACCAGCGAAAACCAAGCGGGAGGCGGCACGGGCTTTGGCCAGGACACCCTGGGCAGTCTGGACAGCGGCGCCAGCCTGGACAGCGGCGGCTTTGACAAGACCGACGTCTCCATGCTGGATAGCTCGACAGCCGATGCCAGCAGCGCAGACAGCGCGACCGGGGCCGACGTGACCAGCGACAGCGGCGGAGACACCACCCTGCCTGGGTGGATCTGCGATCTTCCCGGCGAGCCCGGCTGTCCGTGCCAGCAGGACAACACCTGCGCCAGCGGCCACTGCATCGCCACCCCCAATCAGGGCATGATCTGCACGGCCGAGTGCAAGGCCGGCTGCCCCAGCGGCTACGGCTGCATCGCTCAAGGGTCTACCGACCTGATCTACCTGTGCATGCCCAAGTGGCCGGTGCTGTGCAATCCCTGCGACGCCGATGTCGACTGTGCCGCGGTGGGCTCGCAAAAGGCCCTGTGCGTCGACCGCGGGGCCCTGGGTCGGTTCTGCGGCGCCGGCTGCTTGAGCGACGCGGACTGCCCCGCCGGCAACACCTGCCAGCAAGCCACCAGCATCTCTGGAAAAACTGCCCAGCAGTGCCTGCCTGCCCCGGGCGTCGATGGGCCAACCGACTGTTCCTGCAGCGCCGCCGCCGTGACGGCCGAGCTCGGGACCACCTGCATTGCTCAGGCCAAGGACAGCTCGGGCATAGCCCTGGGCCAGTGCTCCGGCGTTCGCCAATGCGGCAAAGACGGGCTGACCAAGTGCACCGCCGTGATCGGCCTAGAATTGTGCAACGGCAAAGACGACGACTGCGACGGCCAGACTGATGAAGCCGCCTGCGATGACGGCAATCCCTGCACCACCGACGGCTGCGACGCTGCGGCCCTTGCCTGCGGCCACACCGCCACCACCGGCAGCTGTGACGCCGACGGCAACGCCTGTACCGTGGGCGACGAGTGCCAAGACGGCAAGTGCGCCGCCGGCCCGGTCAAGAAGTGCGACGACGGCAACCCCTGCACGCTGGACAGCTGCGCCATGGCCAGTGGCTGCACCGCCGTCGACGACAACGGCGTTGGCTGCGATGACGGCGACGGCTGCAGCGTTGGCGATACCTGCAAGGCGGGCCAGTGTGTGCCCGGCAAGCCAAAGCTGTGCCCCACCGGCAAGCTGTGCCAGGTAGTGCAGTGCGATTCAGGCTCTGGCCAGTGCAAGAGCACCGCACAGCCCGATGGCGCCAGCTGCGACGACGGCACCGCCTGCACCCAGGCCGACACCTGCGCGACCGGAGCCTGCAGCGCCAAAGCCCTGGACTGCAACGACAACAACGTCTGCACCCAGGACACCTGTGACCCCGTGACTGGCTGCGCCCACACCGCTGCCAAGGCGCCCTGCAACGACGGCAATGCCTGCAGCGGCCCCGACGTGTGCAGCGGCGGCCAATGCACCGGTCTGCCCCTATCCGCTACAGCGTGCGACGACAACAACCCGTGCACCAACGATTTATGTGACCCAAAGAGCGGTTGCGTGGCCGCAGCCAATCAGGCGGCCTGCCAGGACGGCAATCCCTGCACCCAGGGTGACACCTGCAAAGACAAGCAGTGCGTCGCCGGCACCAGCACCTGCCAGTGCCAAAAAGACAGCGACTGCGCCGAAGACGGCAACCTGTGCAACGGTGTGCCCTTCTGCGACAAGTCCACGGCCAACTTCGCCTGCAAGACCAACCCGGCGACGGTGGTCAAATGCGACACCACCGCCGATTCCCTCTGTGCGGTCAACAGTTGTGCGCCCCTGACAGGCAAGTGCGCGCCCGTGGCCGCGATCGATGGCAAGCCCTGTGACGCCGACGGCTCCCTGTGCACCGACAAAGACAGCTGCAGCGGCGGAAAATGCTTGCCCGGCGCCATCCTCGGCTGCGACGACGGCAACCCGTGCACCGCCGACGCTTGCGACCCCAAGGCTGGCTGCACGCACACCAACACCAGCGCGGCCTGCGATGCCGACGGCTCTCAGTGCACCGACAAAGACAGCTGCAGCGGCGGAAAATGCCTGGCCGGCGCCTTGCTTAACTGCGACGACGCCAACCCGTGCACCATCGACAGCTGCGCGCCGGCCAAGGGCTGCCAGCACAATCCAGAGACCGATGGCACCGAGTGCGGCACCTACAAGGGCTGCAAGGCCGGCGTCTGCGAGCAGCTACCCTACTGCGGCGACAAAGTGGTCAACGGCATTGAGCAGTGCGACGACGGCAATCAGGTCAGCGGCGATGGGTGCAGCGCGACGTGCAATTTCGACAAGATAGGCCCTCCCAAGCAGGGCGACATCGTCATCAGCGAAGTGATGGTCGCGCCGAGCATCCAGACCGACGAGTGGGTCGAAGTGCTGAACATTTCAGATCACGCCGTTGACCTCAATGGCCTGTATTTTGGAGACTTGCAGTTCTATATCGTGCTGACCAAGAGCGGCGGCTTCATCGTGCAGCCGGGTCAGTACGTGGTCATCTCGGCGATGGCCAAGCCGGCAGGTGTCAGTACCTTTGTGCCGGACTACGTGTACGGCTACAGCTCTGGCAGTATCGCGTTTGCCAACGACAGCGATGAGGCATGCATCTCCTTCGACAAGGACTGCAAGACCGGCATCGTGGCAAGGGTCCCGTTTGCGCAGCAGTCTGGAGGCGCCAGCTACCAACTCAGCGCCGACAAGCTGACCTACGCGGCGATGAAGCTAGGCACCAGTTGGTGCAAGGGCTCTGTGCCATTTGGCACCAAGGGCGACTTGGCGACCCCGGGCAAGCTCAACAGCCTCTGCAAATAGCCCCCTCCGCCCGCCGCAGCTGCACCACTGAGGCTCAACGCCAAAACATCCCCCAGGGCTTTGGTTAGTCCGCACCAATGCTGGGGATTCTGCCGGGCACTCCCGCCAGCCGCTCAGGACCGTCAGCTCGGCCGCGGCCACTGAGGCTCACCGCCAAAACATCCCCCAGGGCTTTGGTTAGTCCGCGCCGCGGCTGGGGATTAGGGCTTGGCCAGGGCGATGCCCAGCTCGCGCAGCTGCTTGTCATCGACGGCACTGGGCGCCAAAACATCCCCCAGGGCTTTGGTTAGTCCGCACCGCAGCTGGGGATTAGGGCTTGGCCAGGGCGATGCCCAGCTCGCGCAGCTGCTTGTCATCGACGGCACTGGGCGACTCAGTCATCAAGCAGGTGGCGCGCGATGTCTTGGGGAAGGCGATCACGTCGCGCAGGCTCTCGGCGCCGGCCAGCAGCATCAGCATGCGGTCGACACCAAGGGCAATGCCGCCGTGCGGAGGCGTGCCGTACTTGAGCGCATCGACGAAAAAGCCAAACTTGCTGCGAATATCCTCGTCTGACAGGCCCAGCAGCGAGAAGACCTTGGCCTGCACCTCGCTGTTGTGGATGCGGATCGAGCCGCCGCCGAGCTCAATGCCGTTGACCACCAAGTCGTAGGCCTGGGCAAGCACGCTGCCGGGGTCGGTGTCGAGCTTGTCCATGTGGTCCAGGCGCGGGCTGGTAAAGGGGTGGTGCATGGCCACCCAGCGCTTCTCCTCGTCGTCGTACTCAAACATGGGGAAGTCGGTGACCCACAGAAAGGCCCAATTGGTCTTGCCCAGCAGGCCTAGGCGGTCGCCGGCCACCAAGCGCAGGCGGGCGCAGGCGGCGTTGGCGGTCGAGGGCTTGTCAGCCACCCACAGCAGCAGCGCGCCGGGACCCACCTTCATGGCGGCGGCCAGCTCGGCTTTCAGCTCGTCACTCAAGGACTTGGCAACCGTGCCCGACCAGCTGCCGTCTTCGCCGATGCGCGCCCAAGCTACGCCCTTGGCGCCGTGCTGAGCAGCTTCTTGGGGAAACAGGGTGTCCAGGTCCTTGCGGGTAAAGGTCGAGCCGTCTGGAATCGGCAGCACCTTGATCATCCCGCGGATTTCAAACGCACTGACAAAGGGCCGGAACTCGGTGCGGCCGCGCAGCAGCTCGGTGGCGTCAAACAACGGCATGTCAAAGCGCAGATCCGGCTTGTCGCAGCCATACTTGTCCATCGCGTGCTGGTAGCTCATGCGCTGAATGGGCAGCTGAACCTGGACCCCCAGGACCTGCTGCCACACCTGAGCCGCGTAGCCTTCTAGCAGCTCCCACAGCTGTTCGCGCGACACAAAGCTCATCTCGAGGTCAAGCTGGGTGAATTCGGGCTGCCGGTCGGCGCGCAGGTCCTCATCGCGAAAGCAGCGGCAGATCTGCATGTAGCGGTCCATACCGGCCATCATAAACAGCTGCTTGAACTGCTGGGGCGACTGCGGCAGCGCGTAGAACTGACCGGGGTGGACACGGCTGGGCACCAGGTAGTCGCGGGCGCCTTCGGGGGTCGACTTGGTCAGGATCGGCGTCTCAAGCTCAAGGAAATCGTGGGCGGTGAAGTACTGCCGGGTCATCTGGGTAATCTGGCTGCGCAGCGCAAAGTTGCGGTTCAGCTCGGGGCGGCGCAGGTCCAAGTAGCGGTACTGCAGGCGCAGGTCCTCGTTGGCATTGACGCCGTCCTTGATCTCAAAAGGCGGGGTCAAGGCCTCGCTGAGAATTTCCAGCTGGTGCACCTCGATCTCGACTTCGCCGGTTGGGATCTTGGAATTGATGTTGCTGCCGCGCGAAATCATGGTGCCGCGGGCCGCGATCACCCACTCGGGACGCACGGTCATGGCGATGGCGTGGACGATGGGTCGGTCGGTCTCGCAGCGCAGTTGCACAAAGCCGGTGCGGTCGCGCAGGTCGATGAACATGACGCCACCGTGGTGACGGTAGGCCTGCACCCAGCCAAAAACAGTGACTTCTTGGCCAACGTCGCTGCCTCGGAAGTTGCCGTTCATCTTGGTGCGCGAGTGGGTCTGCAGGAGCGTGGCCATGGTGATTCCGTTTGCGGTCGGGGCCGCGGGGCCGCAGATGCTACTACAGTCGGGCCGCGGGCTCCAAGCCGCACCCGCGCGGCGGCTACCGGGATCAGCCGAGCCCAGCTGGCCACAGAGCGGGGTTTTGACCGCGGGCCCGGGGATGCTACCCTCGCCGCCAGGGCCAGGGGAGGTGACTGTGCGATACCCAATAAAAACATTGAAATGCATAACATTCGCGGCGATGGCTGCGGTTGTGGGTGTGCTGGTCCTACCAGTGTACGCGGCCAAGAAGCCCAGCGGCAGGGCAGCCCCGGCGGCACCGGCGGTCGAGGCGCCAGCGGTGGTCCCCCCCTTGCCAAAACCATGGACTGCCCAGCGATTTTCCCTGGACAACGGCCTGCGGGTGGTGATCCACACCGACCGCACCGCGCCGTTGGTGGCAGTGGGAGTGCTGGTCGACGTGGGCTCGCGCGATGAGCAAAGCGGCCTGTCTGGCTTGGCCCACTTCTTTGAGCACATGATGTTCCAGGGCAGCCAGCGCGTTGGCAAAATGGAGCATCTTCAGCTGCTAGAGGCCCAGGGCGGCGAGGTCAACGCCAACACCAGCGCCGATCGCACGTGGTACTACCAAGCCGTGCCCAAGCCGGCGCTGGAGCTGGCGCTGTGGCTAGAGGCAGAGCGATTTGCCAACCTCAAGATCGACGCGGCCAACGTCGACAACCAGCGGCAGGCCGTGCTGGCAGAGATGGGCCAGCGCTATGACAACCAGCCGCTGGCCCGATCGCAGCTGGCAATGGTCGAGCAGGTGTTTGACACCTGGGCCCTCAAGCACTCAACCATCGGCGAGGCGGCAGAGCTCAAGGCTGCCCCTCTGCAGGCTTTTGTCGAGTTCTGGCGGCGCTGGTATGCGCCCGAGAATTGCGTGCTGGTCCTGTCTGGCGACATCGACGCGGTGCAGGCGCGGCCGCTGATTGAAGCGACGCTTGGGCGGGTCAAGCCGCGCGGTGCGGTCCAGCGCCAGCCGATCGCCGAACCTGCCACGGCGGCTCACCGCTTTGTGGCGATCAAAGACGGGCTGGCCCAGGCACCGGCCGTGCAATTGGCATGGAAGATCCCAGCGCAGCCATCGCCCGACGCGGCCGCGCTCGATTTGCTGGCCCAAGTCCTGGGCGGCGGCGAGGCCAGCCGCTTGGAAAAGAAGCTTGTGCGAGACAAGCCTCTAGTTTCAGCTTACTACGCCGCAACCCACGGCCGCCGCGACCACGACGTGCTGCAGGTCTACGCTGAGCTGACAGAGCCCTCGGCGGCGGCCATGCAGGAGGTCAAGCGGCGGATCCGCCAGGAGATCCTCGATATCGCTCAAAATGGCATCACCGCTGAGGAATTGCAGAGAGCGCGCACCGTGTTTGAGGCGTCCTGGGTCAACGCCGCCAGCAGCCCGACCACCCGCGCTGAATTGCTGGCCACCTATGAGGCCTGGCACGGCGATGCCAACAAGCTCAGCGAGTTGCTGCCGCGCTACCGGGCGGTGACCGCCGAGGCCGTCAAGGCGGTGGCGCGCACCTGGCTGCGCTGGGACCGCGAGGCAGAAGTCGATGCCCTACCCGCTGCGATGCCCGCCACCAAAGCCGCGGCCAAGCCGGATTGGGTCGCCCGTGCAGAAAAGCAGTGGGCGGTCCAGGAAAGCCGCGACCCGACCCCGGCTGCCGCTGCCGAGCCGCCTACTTCTCCCGCCGTGCCTCCCGCCGCTGATGCCACCCCGGCTGCCGCGGGATCGGAGCTTCCATGAGCAAGCTGCGCTGTGGCCCAATGTCTGTGCTGAGCTCAATCAGAGCGCTGGGCCCGATGGCTGTTTTTGGTGCGCTGTTCGCTGCAGGCTTCCTTGGCCTGGCTGGCTGCGGCGCGCCAATTGTCCAACCGCCGCCCAAGGTACCAGAGCCAGCGTCCGAAGCGCCGTGGCCTGACCGACCTGCCGTACAGGGCAAGGTAGCTGCTCAGTTTCCCGCCGTGGCGACCCAGGGCGTGCGCAGAACGCCCGGCGGCGGTGTCGAGCTGCTGACGGTGGTCCGCGACGACCAGCCCATCGTGCACCTGCGCTGGATCCTGCCGGGCGGCCGCAGCCACGAGTGGACTCCCAAAGGCTTTCGCTGGCCCGAGGGTACGGTGGGCATGGCCGCGCAGCTGTTGACCAAGGGCACCAAGCGTCACCCCGGCGGTGGATGGGTCCAAGCGACCGAGGCATTGGGCGGGCAACTGCAGATCGCGGCAGCGGCCGACGCCATTGTGGTAGAGGGTCAGGTGCTGAGCCACAACCTGGTGCCCTTCCTCGGCTTGGTTGCGGAGGCGCTGCTGGAGCCGCAGTTTGACGCGGCCACCATCACCTCGCTGCGCCAGCAGCTGGCGGCAGAGCTGCGCGCCGAGCAGGGCGACGCCGAGGCGCTGGCCCACAACCTGGCTCGCCAGCTGGTCTTTGGCCAGGGTCACCCTTATGCCTCCAAGGGAGCGACGCTGGCCAGCTTGGCCAAGATCCAAAAGAAGCAGCTGGTGGAAGCGTGGCAGGCTTCGGCGCGCCTGGGCGGCTCAACGCTGGTGGCGGTGGGCGATCTGCGCCCCGAGGAATTGGCCAAGTCGCTGGATGGGATCTTTGGCGCGGCGCTGGAGCGGCCCAACACCCCTCCCTCGGTGCCGCTGCCGCGCGCCGCCACTGGCGACACCTGCCACATCATCGACGTGCCGGCCGCTGCTCAGGTCGTGTTGGTACAGGTCGCGCCAGGCCCGCCGCGGCGGTCGCGAATCTGGCCGCAGCTGACGGTGGCCAATCAAGTGCTGGGCGGGTCGGCTTCGTCGCGCCTGTTTAGCGACTTGCGCGAAAAGCGCGGCTGGACCTATGGAATTTACTCGGGTCTAGAGGGGCGCCGCCAGGCTGGCCGCTGGATGATCGAAGCGTCGCTCAAGCCCGAAGTCGTGGGCGAAGCGCTGGGGGTGTTAGAGGACCACATCCTGCAGCTGCGCAGGGTGGCGGCCACGCCGGCCGAGCTGAGCGCGGCGACTCGTTACCTTGCTGGGCAGTTCGCCCTGTCTCTGGCCAGCTCCGACCAGGTAGCCGAATATCTGGCCGCCGCGGCGATCTACGACCTTCCAGGCGATTATTGGAAGCTTTACCCAGAGTTGCTGCAGGACGCCTCGGCTGAGCAGGTCTTGGAGGCGGCGGTGCAGGCGATTCCGGCGGCCGGGCGCATCACGGTGGCAGCCGGCCCCTTGGCCCTGGTGCGGCCAAGTATCGACGGCGCCTGCAGGACTTTGCAGCAGCACAGCGCCCAGGGAGTGGCAGGCCCGCTGCTGATTGGCCCCGACGCCGCGATGAGCGACGAAGCCCGGAAGAAGGCCTTTGAAGCCTGGCAGCGCGGCCCGGGCGGCTTGGTAGCCGCGGAGCACTACGCTGCGGAAGTCGAGCGCAATTCAGGGTTCCGCGCCCAAGCGCTGGCAGCCGTCGCCCGCGGCGAATCTTTTGCCAAGGTCAGCGCGACTGGCCGCAAAGCAGCTGACTGGAAAGATAACCTTGCCCCAGCCCTGGCCAAGCTGCTCCTGGGCGCCCTGCACGACCCCAACCCGCAAGTCCAGCACCGGGCCCACGCGGTGCTGCTGCAGCTGGCAGTGCCCGCAACCGGTGCAGAGGCCGACGTAGACCCGGACACTGCAGGGCAATTGCTCGCCGCTGTTGCAGAGTGGGCCTTTGCCGGCGTGACCCCTGGGCGCCCCGCCGCCGAGATCCGCCAACTGGCCGAGTCCAGGCTGGACGAAGGCGACGTGCTCAAGCTCGGCGAGGTGGCCAGCGAGCCGCTGCAAGAGTGGATCGCCGCCGACGTACGCCGGCATGAGGCCGCAGCAGCCCTGCTGGCCGCCAAGACTCCCCAAGCCGCAGCCGCCCTGGTCAAAGGCTACCGCCGCCTCAACGCGGCGGGTCCGCGCATCGATCCCCGCGATCTGCAAGCGCTGGGTCAGGTGGGCAGCATCGACGCCGCCGTACTCCTGCTGGACCTCCACGCCGTACTGGCGCCGCTGGACCAAGCCGATGCCGTCACCGCCACCGCTGCGCTAATGACGACCGCCCGCCAAGTGGTGGCCGGCCTGGCGGCCGCCCAGCCAGAGGGCGAGGTCGCCGAGGGTTCTGCCATCACCAGCGCGTTGGGCCAGCGCTTTGACCGCATAGAGAGCCATCTGGACGGGCTGCTGGCCTTGCGCAACGCCGATGACCGCTGGTGGGCAGCGTCGCTGCTGGTAGAGCACCGCCGGGTGGCCGGGTTGCGCCGCGTGCTGGCCGGGCTGGCCTCGGACGATCACTACCGCCAGCCGCGCTGGCACACGGTCGACCCCAAGCTGGCCATGGCGCAGCTGGCCGGCGAGCCCATCGCCACCCTGCGCCTGGATGCGGAACCGGCCCTGCTGGCAGCCCTTTCTGGCCGCAGCGCCATTGGCAAGGTGCTGGCAGTGGCCGGGCTCAAGGCGCTGGGCACAGAGGGCGCCCTGTCAGCCCTGCGCACAGCCACTGATTCTACTGAGGTTTCTGAGCTCATCGATGCTCCCCAGCGACTGACCGTGCGCGATCTGGCCCTGGCCGCCATCGACGTCTATCGCTTCTATACAGAAGTCGAAGCCGAATTTGCCGCCGGAAGGCTGACCCGCGCCACCGCCAACCGCTATCGCGAAAGTGCTTACCTGACCATGGGCTTGACCGGGCGACAGCTTCGCCAAGCTGTGGTGGACGCGGTCGCCCAGCAGCCCGCCGAGTCCGCGGCCGAGCCAGCTGCGGCGGCCACCCCCACCACCGGCAAGGGCGAGCTGCAATGACCTGCCGGCGGCGATCGCCAGGTGCCGTAGGGTGCTGTAGCGGTGGTGCGGCATAGAACGGCAGGCCCGGTTGTTTTCCTTTGCCGGCGGGCCTACGATAGAGGAATGCGGACTTTGACTCTTTGTGCACCCAATCTTTCCCCAGCCAAGTCCAGCGCTCGGCGTGCGCAATGGGCGGCTGCCGCCGTGGCGTTGGCCCTGGCTGCGTGGCTGCCGGTACCACTGCAAGCTGCCACGCCTGGCCACGCGGCGCCAACAGCGTCCAAAGCAGGCCAGGCGAACCGGCTATGGGAGCTGCTGCAGGCCCCACACCCCCAGGTGGACGCCCAGGTGCTGCAGCGTATCGGCCCCGACGTGATGCAGCTGCTGATCGAGACGGCCACTGCGCCGCGCATGGACACTCCGGTACGGCTGCGAGCCCTGGGCTGGCTGCAGTGGTACCCCTGCACCGCCAGCAAAGCCGTGCTGATGGAGGCCCTTCGCGCCCGTTCTGCCAGCGTGGGCACCGTCCGGGTGGCGCTGCGGGCTCTGGGCGTCGGCTTTGGCGCGGCAGCCGTGCCGGTGCTGGGCGAACACCTGCTCCACCCCGACCCGCTGGTGCGCGAAGCCGCCGCCTATGCGCTTGGCGACGTCGACGAAGCCAAAGCCCGCAGCATGTTGGACGATCGCCTAGAGCCTGAGTCAGAGCTGGCGGTTCGCGATGCCATTGTGGCAGCGCTGCAGCGGCACTCGGACCGAGCCGCCAAGCGCGCCAACCGCTAGCTGCAGACAGCCGCCGCGGCCGGCGGTCCTGCCCTTGCCCTCGTTTCTCTGCCCTTGCTCAGTCTCCTTCTTTCCATCCCGGAGCTCGCCATGGCCAATTTCATCGCCGAAGGAACCTTTACCGCCATCGTCACGCCGTTTTGCAGCGATGCCCAGCGCAGCGTCGACGTGCCGGCCCTCAAGCGCTTGGTAGAACAGCAGATCGCCGGCACCATTGATGGCATTGTGGTCTGTGGTACCACCGGAGAGGCCAGCACCCTGGACGAAGACGAGTACGAGCTGGTGGTCTCTACCGTGGTCCAGGCGGCGGCGGGCCGGGTGCCGGTGATTGCCGGTACCGGCGGCAACAGCACCGCCAAGACCGTGGCCACGACCAAGAAGGCCTGCCAGCTGGGCATCGACGGGGCGTTGGTGGTCACCCCCTACTACAACAAGCCGACCCAGGCCGGCCTGATTGCCCACTTTGAGGCGGTGGCTGACGCTTCGGCCGTGCCGATCGTGCTCTACAACGTGCCGGGGCGCACCGGCGTCAACCTGCTGCCGCCTGCCGTGGCCCAGCTGGCCAAGCACCCCAACATCATCGCCCTCAAGGAAGCCGCCGGATCGCTGGAGCAGCTGCAGGACATCATCGGCCGCACGGAATTTGCCTTCCCTGTCTTGTCGGGCGAGGACGCGCTTTGCGTCCCCTCCTACTCTGTGGGGGGCCGGGGCGTGATTTCGGTGATGAGCAACGTGGCACCGGCACTGACGGCCGCCCTGTACCGCAACTTCCGCGCCGGCAACATCGAGCAGGCCGCGCGAGACCAGGTGGCGCTGTTGCCGCTCGTCCGCCTGCTGTTTGGCGAGCCCAATCCCCAGCCGATCAAGATGGCCATGCACCTGCTTGGAATCATGGAGCCGGTGGCGCGCCTTCCTCTCATCACCGCCACCGACGCCACCCGCGACGCGCTGGCCGCAGAGTTGAAGACCTTGGGCCTGCTGGGCTGAGACGCGGCAAGGGGCTCTGGCCCTGCGCTTGACGGCCCGGCGCAATTGAGGCGATTCTTGGGCCGAAGGGGCGCACGGCTTGCTTCTGTCTGGGCAGACTGCGGCGCGCTTTCGCTGATCAGCCGTCGCTAGTCGGTCGGATGCAAGGAGGCGATCTGCTACAGAAACCGCTGCCCCATCGCCCTCCAGTGCCCGCATCCGCCTCCCTTGACCGCCGCAACGCGCTGACCGTCAGCTTGAGTGCTCTGAATGTATAAGCTCCAGCACTACGGCGAAACCAACGTCGGCCGCGAGCGCAAGAACAACGAAGATGCCTTTCGCGTGGCCTCCGAGTCCGGGATCTTCTTGGTCTGCGATGGCATGGGCGGCCATGCGTCGGGCGAGCTAGCCAGCCAGATCGCCGCCGACGCCATGTTGCGCTTCTTGGCGATGGACCGCTTCCGCCCCGAATTCAAGTGGCCGGCAGAGAGCCTGCTGCAGTCCAGCGAAGAAGGACGGGCCCTGGACGCCTCAGTCCGGTTCGCCAATAGCGAAGTCCTAAACCAGGCCAACGCCAACGCCTTGCACAAGGGCATGGGCACTACCGTGGTGGGGATCTTGGCCAGCGCTCAGCGCCTGGGCCTGGTCCACGTGGGCGACAGCCGCATCTACCGCTATCGCCAAGACGAATTGGATCAGCTGACCGACGATCACAGCCTGCTCAACCACTACATCCGCACGCGGCCGATGTCGGCCCAGCAGATCAAGCAGTTTGCCGGCAAGAACGTCATCGTGCGTGCCGTCGGCCTGCGCGACATGGTCGAGCCAGATGTGCAGCTGGTGGACTACAAACATGGCGACCTCTATCTGCTGTGCACTGACGGACTGACCGACATGGTCGAGGACGAGCAGATCTCTGAGATTCTGGCCGCCCATCGCGATGACCCCAAGGCCGCTGGGCAGGCGCTGATCCAGGCGGCGCTAGAAGGTGGCGGCAAAGACAACATCACAGTGCTGCTTCTGCGAATCCTTGAGGTCCGCGACGACGAGAAGTCCACGCCCTTTGGCCGGCTGATCCGAACGATGGCCTCTGAGGACACCGACATCGTCACCATGCCGACCGAGGCTGAGCTGGCGGCTGCCAGTGCGGCTTTGGCCGATGCGGAGGTGTCGGTGGATGCAGAGACCCAGCCCAACTTGCCCCTACCCACGCTGTCTCGACCGCTGTCTAGGACCCAGCCGGTCAAGCCCCTGGGCGCCAGCGCCATGCCCGCGTGGATGACCGAGGCGGACCAAGGCCCCTCCGCGGCGGAGATCACCGAGAGGATCCCGGCTGCAGCGCAGATATTGGCCTGGCAAAACAAGGACGGTGGCGCTCCGGCGGCTGCAGACAACCTGTTGTTCGATGAACTGGAGACGCTACCCCTGGCTCCGGCCACAGGCGACCGCGACACCTTCAAGCGCACCTCGCGAAGCCCGCTGGCCAAGGGCCCGGCCGACCAGGCCCCCCCCACGGCCGCCGCCGCGACCGGACAAGCTACTGACGATGCAGCAGGTTCCAGCAAAGACGCCACGTCCGCCGAAGACCCGCAGTACGGTCTCAAGTAGCCAACCGAACAGAGGCCCTGCCGCGGATGGGCTGGCTCCCGGCTGAGGGACTGGTCTCGCCCTCCGACGCGCAACGGCGGCGAATATACCGACAAGACCTGACAGCGACACAGAAAGCCTGCAAATAGATACGGGTGTACACTGGACCCGCGTTTTTGGCTTTGGATCGCAGGTGGCTGGCCCGGCGATCGCTGGCCGGCGCTTGACAACCGGCGGCCGAAAACTGAGGCTCAAGGGGCGCGCTGGGCGCAGGGCCGCGGCCCGGGGAAAAACGAGTGCAGGCGAAACGCCACCGTCTATATCTGCTGTTGCGCGCGGTCAGTCTCGCTGCCTGCGCGGCTTGGCTGTTGCTGGCAGGCTGTTCAGAGACCGCCGGACCCGCCGATGCCGCCGCTCAGGCCGAAGCGGACAGCGACGCGACCGATCCGCCGGACGGCACGGACAGCGACACCTCGCAGCTGGACCTGACCTCTGCGGACAACCAGGCGTTGGTCTGCCCCGGCGGCGCCTATTGCGCGTGCACGACCGATACCGAGTGCGACACCGGATTGTGCCTGGACTCGCCCCAAGGCAAGGTCTGCGGCGCTCTGTGCCAGACCAGCGGCTGCAAGGACCAGTGGCAGTGCGCCAAGGTCAACAGCAAGAGCGGCGACATCCTCAATATCTGCGTGCCGCGCCACGGCTTTTTGTGCGAGCCATGCGAAGACAGCGCTCAGTGCGCCCAGGCCTTGGGCAGCACCGGCGCCAGCTGCGTCGACTATGGCGCCGCTTCGGGCTCCTTCTGCGGGTCTTCGTGCCAGGTCGCGACCGATTGCCCCACTGGCTACTTGTGCCAAGACGCCACCACCATTGAAGGAAAGCCGACCCGCCAGTGCGTCCTGGCGCCCGACAGCAAGGGCGTGGTGCAGTGCCCCTGCGACGCCCGGGCGTCGGCCCTCAAGCTGTCTACCGCGTGCAAAGCCCCCAACGAGCTGGGCAGCTGCCCCGGCTACCGCGTCTGCGAGGGCGACGGCTTGAGCGTCTGCAAAGGCCTTAAGCCCAAGGCCGAAGTCTGCGACGGCATCGACAACGACTGCAACGGCAAGACCGACGACGGCCTGTGCAATGACGACAACCCCTGCACCCAGGACAGCTGCGAGCCCGCCACCGGCAAGTGCAAGATCACTGTGCTAGACGGCACGCCTTGTTCTGACGGCAACGCATGCACCGGGCCCGACAAGTGCTCGGGCGACCAGTGCAAAGGCGGCCCCACCAGCTGCGACGACAACAATCCCTGCACCGACGACAGCTGCGATCCCGCCAAGGGCTGTGTCAACGCCGGCAACACCAAACCATGCTCTGACAACAACGCCTGTACCGCCAATGACCTGTGCGACGGCAAGGGAGCTTGCCTTGGCCTTGCCGTAGACGTGAGCTCTGTGTGCGCCGACACCAATCCCTGCACCGCCGACGCTTGCGACCCGGGCAGCGGCTGCATCCACCCCGCCCTGGCCGGCATCTGCGAAGACGGCAACCCGTGCACCAATGGCGACCAGTGCAGCGCGGGTCAGTGCATACCTGGGCAGAACGTCTGCGGCTGCCAGCAGACCAGCGACTGCGCCACCAAGGAAGACGGCAACCTGTGCAACGGCACGCTGTACTGCGACAAGACCAAGGCGCCCTACGTCTGCAGCATCGACCCCAAAACCGTAGTTAGCTGCGACACTTCAAAAGATTCGGTGTGTCTGCAGACCAGCTGCGCGGCCGCCACCGGCCAGTGCAAGGCTGAGCCCGCCGTAGAAGGAAAGCTCTGCAATTCTGACGACTCAGTCTGCACCAAGAACGATGCGTGCAAGGCCGGCGTCTGCAGCGCTGGTGCGGCGGTCTCCTGCAGCGATGACAACCCCTGTACCGACGACGCCTGCGACCCCAAGACCGGCTGCAACAACCCCGCCAACATCGCCCCCTGCGAAGACGGCAACCAGTGCACCAAAGGCGATGCCTGCAAGAACGGCGCCTGCATCCCCGGCGCCAAAACCGCCTGTGACGACGGCTCTGCCTGCACTTTTGATTCGTGCGTCAGCGCCACCGGCCTGTGCAAACACGACGCCGCCCCTCTAGAGGGCACCAGCTGCGACGCCGACGGCAGCGCCTGCACCTTGGGAGACAGCTGCAGCGCCGGCAAGTGCTTGGCGGGCACGGCGTTGCAGTGCGGAGACGGCAACCCCTGCACCGACGACAGCTGCAACCCCAAGACCGGCTGCGTCAAGACCAACAATGTGGCCAGCTGCGAAGCCGACGGCAACCTATGCACCCCCGTAGACACCTGCAAAAACGGCAGCTGCAGCGTTGGGCCCAGCAAGGACTGCAATGACAAAAACAGCTGCACCAACGATAGTTGTGACGGGGTCACCGGCCAGTGCAAGCATGCGGCTTTGGACGGCGCCGGCTGCGACGACGGCGACAAGTGCACCCAGAACGACCTGTGCAAGGCCGACAAGTGCAGCGCCGGGCCCGCAGTCGACTGCGACGACAAGAACGCTTGCACCACAGATGGTTGCCAACCAGCCAGCGGCTGCAATGCCCCGGTCAACGTCGCCGACGGCAGCCCGTGCGACGACGCAGAGATCTGCACCAACAAAGACATCTGCGTGGCCGGCAAATGCGCTGGCATCAAGCTCAATTGCGACGACGGCAACAGCTGCACCACCGACTCGTGCTCGGCCAGTGGCTGCTTGTACAAGGCGGTGGCGGACGCGACCCCCTGCGGCACAGGCAACTGGTGTGTGACCGGCGTTTGCAAGAAAGCGGCGTGCGGCGACGGCTATGTCGATGCCAAGACCGGCGAGCTCTGCGACGACGGCAACGCTGGGGCATGCGATGGCTGCGAAGCCTGCCAACCCCGCGGCGTGCTGACCCTGGACGGCAAGAGCTGGGCTGAGGCGGCGGCGACCCCTGTCGCGGGCGGCGCCCTGACCGGTCAGCTGGGTCTGGACAAGGAAATGACCCTGGAAGCCTGGATCATGCCAGACAACCTGCTGCAGGACGTGGGGATTCTCTCTAAGGCCAAAGTAGGGCCGCCGGCAGCGTCGGCGTGGACGCTGGGGCTCATGGCCACCACCGGCGCGCTGTTCTTCCACCACAACGGCCCCGAAGGCAGCGAGACCCTGACTACGACCGGCGGGGTTGCGGTCAAGAAGTGGAGCCACGTAGCAGCGGTCATTACCGGCGGGCGGCTGCGGCTGTACGTCAATGGTCAGCCTCAGGCGCTGGTCGGCCAGCCGGGCTTGGCGGCCAATCTGCAAAAGTTCCGTGCCGATGCGAGCAGTGTCGCGGTGCAGGTCGGCCGCCGCTACGCCGACTTTGAGGCCAGTCTGTTCACCGGCGCCATCGACGCCGTGCGGCTGACGGCAGCTCCCCTGTACGGCGCGGCATTTGTGCCGGTGCGCTTTCCAGCGGTGGAGCCAGAGACGCGGGCCCTGTGGCTGTTTGACGACGCGGCCAAAGATCTGCCGGCGGGGACGGTGGCCACCGATCGCAGCCTGAACGGCAACCTCCTCAAGAAGGGCGGCGCCGCGGCCACCGCCAAGGACTCCTGCTACGGCGCCGATCCCAAGGCCGGCGTGTGCGGAGATGGTGTGGTCGCACCGGCCTTTGAGGCCTGCGATCAGTCGACGGCTGCGTGCGCGATCTGCGATAGCTGCAAGAGCGAGAAGGCCTTTCACGTGGCTGGCCAGCTCGCCGGGCAGAGTCCGCCGATTGGCCAGTGGGCCCCCGATGCCATCTGCCCGACCTGCCAGGTGACGGTAGAGGCGTGGGTGCGGCTGAACGGAACCCCTGGCCCGGCCACGGAGATTGTGGCATCGACCTGCGGCTACTTCTCTCTGATGGTCTACCAGGGCACGTTTGCGGTGGCGCGCTACCCCATGCCGCTGCTGGTGGCGCCGGCCCCGGCGGACTATCCAAAGTGGTACCACGTCGCTGCCGTCGTCGACTGGAGCCTGGGCGGGCAGGCGCGGTTGTACGTAGACGGCAAGCTTGCCGCCTCGGCCCAGCACAACGCCGCTCAGCAGCCCACCATTGACGCCACTGTGGACAAAGAAGTGGTTTTCGTTGGCAGCGGCAGCAAGAGCTGTCTGCAGATGGGCGGCGGCGCTGCTCCGGCCAACATCTGGGTCGGCCAGATCGATGAAGTGCGCATCAGCGCCGGCATGCGCTACCACGACAACTTCACGCCGCGCCGCACCCCGCTGCCGGACCGGCAAACTCGCGGACTGTGGCACTTTTCAGAGGGAAGCGGCGCCAGCACCTTTGCCGACGACAGCGGCGCAGCCGTGCAGCTCACCGCCAGCCCCGCCAGCAGCAGCTGGGTCGCCGAGGGTTGCTACGGCCAAACCAGCCAGGCAGTCTGCGGAGACAGCCAGGCCGCCTCTTGGGAGAGCTGTGACAACGGCAGCGCCAACGGCCCGCCGCCGGGCAAGCTGTGCAGCGGGTCGTGCACCCTGAATGACAAGGACGAGTGCACGGCCGCAGTGGTGGCCGAAAGCGACGCCGTTGCCGCCAAGATCAGCAGCAAGAACAGCATCATGACCTATCCAGCCAATTGGACGCTGGAGGGTTGGGTCAAGGTGGCAGCGTACCCCAAGAGCGGCATCGGCTGGCTCGCTGGCGCCATGAGCGGTGCGGCCGGGTGCCCGCAGCCAACCAAGCAGGAGTGGATCCTGGCCACCAACTCCGATGGCACCGACGCTTCGCGCCTGGGCGGCGTCAACCAGATCGCCTCCAAGTCGACAAAGGTTTGGAAAACCGGGGTGTGGCAGCACTTTGCCTTGCAGTACGAAGGCGGCGGCCGCGGCTCGCTGTGGGTTGACGGCGCGCTGGCCCGCAGCTTTACCAACGTGCCAACGGCCTGGTCGAGCACCTGCCCGATGCTGCTGGGCAGCGACGGCATGGGCGGCAGCGCCGTGGGCGAGGCCATCGGCTCCCTGCGCCTTTCCAAGAAGACCCGCTACGGTCAACCGTTTTTTCCGGCGACCGTGCTGGCCGTCGACACCGATACGTTGTGGCGCTTCGATTTTGCCGCGGGCAGCGCCGGCGCGACCTTCGACAGCACCCAGGTGTACAAGATCGGCTACACCGACGGAAAGGTGCAGTTTGCGGCCGATGGGCCCCAGTGCCCCTGATGCCACCGAATGGGCAGCCGCTGCCGGCAAGGCCCGCCTGTTGCCCTTCACCCAAGAATCCTGAGGTATTTCATGGCCAATCTTGACCTCTACAACCCCAGCGAAGAGCACAAAGCCCTGCGCGAGATGGTGCGCACCTTTGCCGAGCGCGATGTGTGGGCCCAAGCGCGCGAGTATGACCGGCTGGAGAAGTTCAACCGCCCGCTGTTCAAGAAGGCCGGCGACCTGGGGTTGCTGGGTATCACCGTGGGCGAGGAGTGGGGCGGCGCCGGCATGGATGCCACGGCGGCGGTCATCGTCCACGAAGAGCTGAGCGCCGCCGACCCGGGCTTTACCCTCGCCTACCTGGCGCACAGCATGCTGTTTGTCAACAACTTCTTTCAAAATGCCAGCGAAGCGCAGAACAAGCGCGTGCTGCCCAAAGTCATCTCTGGCCAGTGGGTGGCCGGCATGGGCATGAGCGAGCCGGCCGTCGGCACCGACGCCTTGGCCATGCGCACCACGGCTGTCCGCGACGGCGACCACTGGGTAATCAACGGCAACAAGATGTGGATCACCAACGGCTGCGTCGATGACAGCGAGCTGGGCGACTGCTTCTTGATCTACGCACGCACTGGCGAGGCGCGCGGCAAGGCGATCTCTAGCTTTCTGGTCGAAAAAGGTGCTCCTGGCTTCCGCCTGGGCCAGCGCATCAAAGACAAGCTGGGCATGCGCGCCTCAGCCACCGCCGAGTTGGTGTTTGAGGACTGCCGAGTGCCGGCCGATGCGCTGATCGGCGCCGAGGGTGAGTCGACCCTGCACATGATGCGCAACTTGGAGATCGAGCGCCTGACCTTGGCGGCGATGTCCCTGGGGCTGGCCCGCAAGTGCATTGAAATCATGAATGACTATGCCAGCCAGCGCCAGGCCTTCGGCACGTCGATTCGCAACTTTGGCCAGATCCAGCGGTACATCGCCGACTCCTACGCCGAGTGGATGGCCGGGCGCGCCTATGTGTATGCCACCGCTGCGGCGATGGACCCCGCGGCCCACGGCAACCGCATGGACTCAGACGGTGTAAAATTGTATTGCACGACCATGGGCAAGAACGTGGCGGACCGCGCCATCCAAGTGCTGGGTGGCTACGGCTACGTGGGCGAGTACCATGTCGAGCGGCTGTGGCGCGACGCCAAGTTGCTGGAAATTGGCGGCGGCACGCTTGAAGCCCACCAGAAGAACATTGCCGCCGACCTTCGCCGCGTGCCGGTGTTGCGCTGAGCGCTGCCCCCCCTTGCCGATCGCGCCCCGCTCAGCGATAGACAGATAATCCACAACCATTTCAGAATACTTGTCGATCTTTGCGGACTTGCTGGATCTGCTGAGAGGCTTGGGTATGCTTGAGTGGGCTGATCGCTAGGGCGGGGGAACCATGGGAAGCAGGAGTTGGGGCGCTGAGAGCCGACGGGCGTTGGCATGGATAGGGCGAGCTTGCCTGCTGACCCTGCTGGCAGCAGCCTGCTCGGAAGACTCTGTTGTCTTGGGTGGATCAGAGGCCGACGCTGTTACCGGCGGCGACTTTGACCTGAACAACGGCGACGGGGCCGACTTGGGCTCGGTGGCGTATGACGCCCAGTGGCCCGATGCCAGTGGCGACGCCGACGCTGGCGGCCTGGACCTCAGCTTTGACAGCGGATGCCCCAATGGCGACTGCGACGGCCTGGACCTCGGCTGGGACAGTGCCGGCTGGGACGATGCCGATGGCTCGGTGGACGGCGCGCAGGACGCCACCTCGACCGACGACACCGCTGACAACGACGGCGCTGACAACGACGGCGTTGACGACGCAACTGCGGGCGACGGCATTGCTGGCCCTGACGACGCTACCGGCGCTGGCGACTCCACAGATGGCAGCGGCGATGACTCCGACCTGGGCGGCGGTTCGTCTGACGGCAGTGGCGACGCAGAAGGCGATGGCAACGCTGGTGGTGACGGCGATGGCAACGCCAGTGGTGACGCCGATGGCGACAGCGGCGAAGTCAAGCTGCCCTGCACCATCGACGACGACTGCAAGGGCTTGGCGGCCCCCAGCGACGGCTGCAAGGCCGCGCTGTGCATTCAGCTGTTCTGTGAATGGACGGACGTGCCCACTGGCGTGCCCTGCGACGATGGCAACCCCTGCACACCCAAGACCGCGTGCAGTCAAGGCAAATGCTCCGGCGCGCTGCTGAACTGCGGCGACAACAACCCATGCACCGACGACCTGTGCACTTCCGATGGTTGCTCTTGGCAGCTCAACACCGCCCAGTGCAACGACAACAGCGCCTGCACCGCCGGTGACCAGTGCCAGGGCGGCAGCTGCAGCGGCGGCGTGCCCCTGGACTGCAACGACAACAGCCCATGCACCATTGACAGCTGCAACGAAAAGACCGGCTGCGCCCACCAGCTGCTGGAGGGCACTGGCTGCAATGACGACAACCCCTGCACCATTGGCGACTCCTGCAAGGGCGAGGACTGCGTTGCCGGCAAGCTGAAGAGCTGCAACGACGCCAATCCCTGTACCGACGACAGCTGCGACGCCACCAGCGGCAAGTGCACCTACAAGCCCAACACTGCGCCCTGCGACGACGACAACGCCTGCACCGAGGACGACCTGTGCACGGGCGGCAGCTGCGCCGGCACATCGGCCAACTGCAATGACAAGAACCCCTGCACCGCGGACTCGTGCAAGCCAACCAGCGGCTGCGCCAACGTAGCCAACTCGCTGCCCTGCGATGACAACAACTTCTGCACAGAGAATGACCTGTGCGCCAAGACCGGCGTGTGCAAGGGCCTGCCGATTGCCTCTGGCGTCCAGTGCGACGATGACAATCCCTGCACCAGCGACGGCTGCAATCCCCTGGTCGGTTGCACCCACGCCAACAACCAGTCTACCTGCGACGACGGCAACCCCTGCACCACCGGCGACGCGTGCAAGGCGGGGCAGTGCATCTCTGGCTCCAGCACCTGCAAGTGCACCCAAGACAGCGACTGCGCCGCTTCGGAAGACGGCGATCTGTGCAACGGCACGCTGTTTTGCGACAAAACCGGCAGCAACTGGGCGTGCAAGGTCAATCCGGCCACCATCGTGACCTGCGACACCGGCGCCAACACCGCGTGCAGCAAGGTCAGCTGTGACGACGCCAGTGGCAAGTGCAACTTTGTCAGCGAAGCCAACGGCAAGACCTGCGACGCCGACGGCACCGTCTGCACCAGCGGCGACACCTGCAAGGGCGGGGTGTGCAGCGCCGGTCCGGCTCTGTCTTGCGACGACAACAACACCTGTACCAACGACTTGTGCGATGCCAAAGAGGGCTGCAAGTCCAGCGCGACCAGCGTGCCTTGCAGCGACGGCAACGCCTGCACCCAGGGCGACCTGTGCAAAGGCGGAGCCTGCGTGTCTGGCCCGATTGTGCAGTGCGACGACGGCAATGCCTGCAGCACCGACGCATGCGACCAGAAAACCGGCAAGTGCATCTACGCCTACTCGACTGCACCCTGCGACGACAGCAATGCCTGCACCCAGGCCGACACCTGCTCGGGAGGGCTCTGCATCGGCAAGGGCCTGGTCTGCAATGACAAGAACCCGTGTACGACCGACAGCTGCAACCCCAAAGACGGCTGCATCAACACGGCCAACACCTCGCCGTGCGACGATGGCAATCCCTGCAGCCAGGGTGACTTGTGCAGCGGTGGCAGCTGCAAGGGCCTACCCGCCGATGCCGCCGCCCTGTGCGACGACGCCAATCCCTGCACCAAAGAGGGCTGCGACGCCACCTCTGGCTGCACCTACTCAGTGCTGAGCGACGTCTGCGACGACGGCAACCTGTGCACGACCGGCGATTTGTGCAAGAACGGCGCCTGCGTGTCTGGCACCAACACCTGCAGCTGCGCCCAAGACAGCGACTGCACCGGTCAGGAAGACGGCAACCCCTGCAACGGCACGCTGTTCTGCGACAAGAGCGCCGCCCCCTTCAAGTGCCAGGTCAACCCCAAGACCGTGGTGGCCTGCGACGAAAGCGGCGACACCACCTGCCTGCACAACCAGTGCAACACCACGACCGGTAAATGCCAGTATATCAACGTCAACGACGCCAAGCCGTGCGATGCCGATGGCTCGATTTGCACCACCAGCGACCTCTGCAAAGACGGCGCGTGCTTGCCCGGTGCGCCGCTGGCCTGCAATGACGGCAACCCCTGCACCGACGACAGCTGCGACGGCAAGAATGGCTGCGTGTTCAAGGTCAACACCGCGCCGTGCAGCGATGGGTCGACGTGCACCGTGGGCGACCTCTGCAAGTCGGGAGCCTGCGTGGCTGGCCCGCCCACGGTCTGCGACGACGGCAGCCCGTGCACCAGCGATGCCTGCAACCCCAAGACAGGCGGCTGCAGCTTTGCGCCCAACAGCAACCCCTGCGATGACGGCAATGCCTGCAGCCAGAGCGACGTGTGCAGCAACGGCACGTGCAGCGGCAAGCCAGTGGCGTGCGACGACGGCAACCCGTGCTCTTCGGACTCCTGCGATCCCAAGCTGGGTTGCCTCAACAAAGCCAACAGCAACCCCTGTGACGACGGCAACAAGTGCACCACCGGCGATGTCTGCAGCAGCGGCGCTTGCGCTGGCACCAGCGTGGATCCCAAAGTCCTGTGTACCGACAACAACTCTTGCACCTCAGACGCTTGCGACCCCAAGGTGGGCTGCGTCTACGCCAACAACACCGACAAGTGCGATGACGGCAACACCTGCACCACCGGCGACACCTGCAGCACGGGCAAGTGCCAGTCGGGCACCAACACCTGCGGCTGCGCCCTGGACAGCGACTGCGCCGGCCAGGAAGACGGAAACTTGTGCAACGGCACGCTGTTTTGCGACAAGAGCGCCGTGCCCTACAAGTGCGTCGTCAACCCCAAGACCACCGTCAGCTGCGACGCCAGCGCCGACAGCACCTGCGCCAAGAACCTCTGCGCCTCTGGCACCGGCAAGTGCAGCTATGTGGCACAAAATGAGGGCAAGGGCTGCGACGCCGACGGCTCGGTGTGCACCAGCGGCGACACCTGCAGCGGCGGCACCTGCAAGGCCGGCAGTTCGCAGAACTGCAACGACGGCAACCCCTGCACCGACGACAGCTGCGATCCCAAGGCCGGCTGCGCGTACAAGAACAACTCGGTTCCTTGCAGCGATGGCAGCGCCTGCACCATTGGCGACGTCTGTCAGAGCGCGGCTTGCGTCTCTGGCGCCAGCAAGAACTGCGACGACGGCAACCCGTGCACCAGCGACGCCTGCGACAAAGTCAGCGGCGGCTGCAGCTACGCCAACAACAGCTTGGCCTGCGACGACGGCAACGCCTGCAGCCAGAGCGACGCATGCAGCGGCGGCACCTGCAGCGGCGCGACCTTGAACTGCAATGACGGCAATCCCTGCACCAATGACAGCTGCAGCGCCACCAGCGGCTGCGTCAACACCGCCAACACCATCGCGTGCAGCGACGGCAATGCCTGCACCAGCGGCGACACTTGCGCCGGCGGCAGCTGCAAGGGCGCAGTGGTCAGCCCAGCGCAGCTATGCGACGACGGCAACCCCTGCACTACCGAGGGTTGCGATCCAAAGACCGGTTGCACCAAGACCAACAACTCGGCCTCCTGCAGCGACGGCAACCCCTGCACCACCGGCGACACCTGCGCTGGCGGCTCGTGCACCAGCGGCACCAACACCTGCGGCTGCAGCCAAGACAGCGAGTGCGCCGCCCAGGAAGACGGCAACCTGTGCAACGGCACGCTGTTCTGCGACAAGAGCGCGGTACCCTACAAGTGCCAGGTCAATCCCAAGACCGTGGTCAGCTGCGACGGCAGCGGCGACACCGCCTGCAGCAAGAACCAGTGCGATGCCAAGCTTGGCAGCTGCGGGTACTTGGCCATCAACGACGGTAAGCCGTGCGACGCCGACGCCTCGGTGTGCACCAGCGGCGATGTTTGCGCTGGCGGCAACTGCAAGCCAGGCAGCCAGCAGGTCTGCAACGACAGCAATCCCTGCACCGACGACAGCTGCGACCCCAAGACCGGCTGCATCTTCAAGCAGAACACCGTGCCCTGCACCGATGGCAACGCCTGCACCGTGGGCGACGCCTGCAGCAGCGGCACCTGCAAGGCCGGCCAGGCGCTGGTCTGCAATGACAGCAATGCCTGCACCACAGACAGCTGCAACAGCAGCACCGGCCAGTGCAATTTTGCCGCCAACGCCAACCCCTGCGACGACGGCAATGCCTGTTCTGTGCAAGACGCGTGCAAAGCCGGCGTGTGCAGCGGCGGCGCCGTCAACTGCGATGACAGCAACACCTGCACCAGCGATGCCTGCGACCCCAAGATCGGCTGCAGCAACACCGCCAACACCAATCCCTGCGACGACGGCAACAAGTGCACCACCAGCGACACCTGCGGCGCCGGCAAGTGCGCGGGAACGGCGGTCGATCCCAAGGTTTTGTGCACCGACAGCAACGCCTGCACCACCGACCTGTGCGACCCCAAGGCCGGCTGCATCAGCGCCAACAACACCGACAAGTGCGACGACGGCAACGGCTGCACCACCGGCGACACCTGCGCGGCGGGCAAGTGCCAGTCGGGTACCAACACCTGCGGCTGCAGCCAAGACAGCGACTGCGCCGGCCAGGAAGACGGCAACCTGTGCAACGGCACGCTGTTCTGCAACAAGGCCGCGCTGCCCTACAAGTGCGAAGTCAATCCCAAGACGCTGGTCAGCTGCGACAGCGCCGGCGACTCGGTCTGCGCCAGCAACCAGTGCGACACAGCAAGCGGCAAGTGCGGGTTTGTGGGACGCAATGACGGGGCGACCTGCGACGCCGACGGCTCGGCGTGCACCGCTGGCGACAGCTGCAAGTCCGGCGTCTGCGCGGCCGGCGCCAGCCTGGGCTGCAATGACAACAACCCCTGCACCGACGACGCCTGCGACCCCAAGTCCGGCTGCCTGAGCAAGCCCAACACCGTGTCGTGCAGTGACGGCAACGCCTGCACCGTGGGCGATGTGTGCCAGAACAGCGGCTGCAAGCCCGGCTCGGCAACGGTTTGCAATGACAACAACTCCTGCACCTCAGACAGCTGCAATACGGCAACGGGCGCCTGTGCTTTTGCCGCCAACACCCTGTCTTGCGATGACGGCAACGCCTGCAGCCAGAATGACGCGTGCAGCGGAGGCAGCTGCAAGGGCTCGGCGGTCGGCTGCAATGACAGCAACGTGTGCACCAATGACAGCTGCGACCCGGCCAAGGGCTGCGTCAACGCCGCCAACACCGTCAGCTGCGACGACGGCAACGCCTGCACCAGCGGCGACACCTGCTCGACCGGCTCGTGCAGCGGCAGCGCCATCAACCCGGGCCTGCTGTGCGATGACGGCAATCCGTGCACCACAGAAGGCTGCGACCCCAAGGTGGGCTGCACCAAGACCAACAACACCGCCAGCTGCAGCGACGGCAACCCCTGTACCACCGGCGACGCCTGCAAGAGCGGCAGCTGCGGCAGCGGCACCAACACCTGCGCCTGCACCCAAGACAGCGACTGCGCCGGCCAGGAAGACGGCAACCTGTGCAACGGCACCCTGTTCTGCGACAAGAGCGCCCTGCCCTACAAGTGCGTGGTCAATCCCAAGACCGTGGTCAGCTGCGACGCCAGCAGCGACACCGCCTGCAGCAAGAACAGCTGCGATACCAGCGCAGGCAAGTGCGGCTACGTCTCGCAAAATGAGAATGGCGGCTGCGACGCCGACGGCTCGGTCTGCAGCGCCAATGACACCTGCAAATCCGGTGTCTGCACGGCGGGTGCGGCGGTCAACTGCAATGACAGCAATCCCTGCACCAGCGACAGCTGCGACGCCAAGGCGGGCTGCGCCAGCATCCCCAACACCCTGCCCTGCAGCGACGGCAATTCGTGCACGGTGGGAGACGTCTGTGCCAACTCGGCGTGCAAGCCGGGCGCGGCTACCGTCTGCAATGACAACAACTCTTGCACGTCAGACGCTTGCAATACCAACACCGGCGCTTGCACCTACACGGCCAACACCCTGCCGTGCGACGACGGCAACGCCTGCAGCCAGAACGACGGGTGCAGCGGCGGCAGCTGCAAGGGCAACGCCGTCAGCTGCGACGACAGCAACGTCTGCACCAATGACAGCTGCAACCCCAGCAGCGGTTGCGTCAACAGCGCCAACTCGGTGGCCTGCAATGACGGCAATGCCTGCACCGTCAACGATGTATGCGCCAGCAAGAGCTGCGCTGGCACCTCGGTGAGCCCAAGCACGCTGTGCGACGATGGCAACCCCTGCACCACCGAGGGCTGCGTACCGTCCAGCGGCTGCAGCCACGCCAACAACACCGCCAGCTGCAATGACGGCAACCCGTGCACCACCGGCGACGCCTGCAAGAGCGGCAGCTGCGGCAGCGGCACCAACACCTGCGCCTGCGCCCAAGACAGCGACTGCGCCGGCCAGGAAGACGGCAACCTGTGCAACGGCACGCTGTTCTGCGACAAGAGCGCCCTGCCCTACCAGTGCATCGTCAACCCCAAGACGGTGGTCAGCTGCGACGCCTCGGTCAACACCACCTGCGCCACCAATGTCTGCGCTACCAGCACCGGCAAGTGCGGCCTGGTGTCGGCCAGCAACGGCACGGTCTGCGATGCCGATGGCTCGGTCTGCACCGTTGGAGACAAGTGCGCGGGCGGCACCTGCGCGGCGGGCGCTGTGCTCAGCTGCAATGACAGCAACCCCTGCACCGATGACAGCTGCGATGCCAAGGCCGGCTGCAAGTTTGTGGCCAACACCGCGCCCTGCAGCGACGGCAACGCCTGCACCGTGGGCGATGCCTGCGCCTCTTCGGCCTGCAAGCCGGGCGGCAATAGCGTGTGCAATGACAGCAACCCCTGCACCAGCGACAGCTGCAACACCACCAGCGGTTCTTGCGTGTTCCAGGCCAACACCCTGGGCTGCGACGACGCCAACGCCTGCAGCCAGAATGACAAGTGCAGCAACGGCTTTTGCACCGGCGGCAGCGTGACCTGTGACGACGGCAACGCCTGTACCACCGACTCGTGCGACCCCAAGGTCGGCTGCGTGTACACCAACAACACGCTGCCCTGCGACGATGGCAACAAGTGCACGGCCGGCGACACCTGCTCGACTGGCGCCTGCAAGGGCACCGGCGTGGATGTGGCCAGCTTCTGTGACGACAACAACGTCTGCACCACCGACGGCTGCAGCGCCATGGCCGGCTGTACCCACGTCAACAACACCGCCAGCTGCGACGACGGCAACGGCTGCACCAGCGGCGATGTCTGCGGCAGCGGCGCCTGCAAGAGCGGCACCAACACCTGCGGCTGCACCCAGAACAGCGACTGCGCCGGCCAGGAAGACGGCAATCCCTGCAACGGCACGCTGTACTGCGACAAGGCGACCTTGCCCTACAAGTGCGTGGTCAACCCAAGCACGGTCGTCAGCTGCAGCACTACGGGTGACAACACCTGTGCCAAGAACGTCTGCGACACCAAGACCGGCGTGTGCGACTACGTAGCTCAAAACGACAATTCTCCTTGCAACGCCGACAATTCCGTGTGCTCTGTGGGTGACAAGTGCAGCGCCGGCGTGTGCCTGCCCGGCAGCTCAGCGGTCTGCAATGACAGCAATCCCTGCACCGATGACAGCTGCGACCCCGCCAGCGGCTGCAAGTACACGGCCAACACGGCCCCCTGCACCGATGGCAACTCCTGTACCATCGGCGACGTCTGCAAGACCGGCGCCTGCACGGCCGGAGCCGCCAAAGACTGCAACGACTCCAACGGCTGCACCGCGGACTCGTGCAACACCACCACGGGTAACTGCGCCAACACCGCCAACACCGCCCTGTGCGATGACGGCAACGCCTGCACCAGCGGAGACAAGTGCGCCAGCGGCAGCTGCACGGGCTCAGCGATTGGCTGCGACGACAGCAACCTGTGCACCAACGACTCGTGCGACAGCAAGAGCGGCTGCGCCTACACCGCCAACACCTTGCCCTGCAGTGACGGCAATGCCTGCACCACCGGCGACAAGTGCGCCAGCAACTCTTGCGCCGGCACGCCTGTGGTACCCACGGTGTATTGCGACGACGGTAACTCCTGCACGACCGACGCCTGCGACAGCAAGCTGGGCTGCAAGAGCACCAACAACTCGGCCAGTTGTAGCGACGGCAACGCCTGCACCAACGGCGACACCTGCAGCAGCGGCAGCTGCCTGGGCTCCAGCCTGACGTGCAATGACGGCAATGCGTGCACCACCGACAGCTGCAACCCCGGCACCGGCTGTGTGTATCAGAACAACACGTTGCAGTGCAGCGATGGTGACGCGTGCACCACCGGTGACCAGTGCACAGCTGGCGTGTGCAAGGGCAGCGCGGTGAGCAGCGGCTTCTGCGACGACGGCAACCCGTGCACGACCGATGCCTGCGACAAGACCGCCGGCTGCACCCACGCCAACAACAGCGCCAGCTGCGACGACGGCAACCCGTGCACCCAGAGCGATGCCTGCGCCGCGGGCAGCTGCAAGGCCGGCACCAACACCTGCGCCTGCAGCCAAAACAGCGACTGCGCCGGCCAGGAAGACGGCAACGCCTGCAACGGCACGCTGTTCTGCGACAAGGCCACCCTGCCCTACCAGTGCAAAGTCAATCCCGCCACGGTGGTCACCTGCTCGACCAGCGGCGACTCTTTCTGCCGCAAGAACACCTGCGCAGCAGCGACGGGCCTGTGCAGCTACGTGGCCCAGAACGCCGGCGCGCCCTGCGATGCCGACGGTTCCGTCTGCACAAGTGGCGACAAATGCATTGGAACGGCCTGCCAAGCGGGCACGGCAGTGGTCTGCGACGACGGCAACGCCTGCACAGACGACAGCTGCAATGCCACCACAGGCTGCAAGTACGTGGCCAACAGCAGCAATTGCACCGATGGCAATGCATGTACCCAGGGAGACAAGTGCGCCAGCGGCGCCTGCGTCAGCGGCACAGCCAAGACCTGCGCGGACGGCAACCTGTGCACCGCCGACAGCTGCAATACCTTGACCGGCGACTGTGTCTTCAACGGCGGGGCCATGAACGGCTCCAGCTGCGACGCCGACAGCTCGCTATGCACCGCCGGCGACAGCTGCCAGAGCGGAGTGTGCAAGGCCGGCCCCAGCGTCGCTTGCGATGACAGCCAGCTGTGCACCAGCGATTCCTGCAATCCGGTCAAAGGTTGCCAGCACAGTGCCAACAACGCCCCATGCAACGACGGCAATTCTTGCACGGGCCCCGACGTCTGCTCGGGCGGCGTCTGCGCTCCTCCAGTGCTGTCTTGCGATGACAACAACCCCTGCACCATCGACGCCTGCAACACCCAGACCGGCTGTTCGCACACCAGCGTGCTGGACAAGACCAGCTGCGGACCGACCAGCGTGTGCTTCTCTGGCGTCTGCACCGCCGGCAAGTGCGGCGACACCGTGCTGATGACCCTGCTGGGCGAGCAGTGCGACGACGGCAACACCACCGGCGGAGACGGCTGCTCGTCGCTGTGCAAGGAAGAAGACACGGCCTGCGCCGACGGCACCCGCGAGGGCCTGATGGACAAGGTCCGCTACCCCAAGATCGCGTCGTGCAACGGGCCGTGGGTCGGCTCCATCGGCTCGACGTCTGGCAACAACGCACCTAACAAGCTGTGCGGACTCAAGTTCCACGTGTGCAACTCCAGCGCTGCGGACCAGGTGTTGCTCAAGAGCGTGACCCAGCCCGACGCCTTCCAGCCCGGCTGCTGGGCCATCAACGCGGCCAACGACATGGGCACATGCAAGGCCTGCACCAACACCCAGGACACCAACGACATGGCGGGCCTGGGCAAGGATTGCAAAGGAAAAATAACCAATTACGGCACCAGCTGCATCAGCAACAACTACCGCATCGACGCCGCCGACCAGACCTGCGTGCGCAACTCGACCAACACCCAGCCCTGGATCCTGGGCGTAATTTGCTGCGCAAACTAGTTGACAAAACAACTAATTAAATCCCATCCAAAGCCGATTCCAGGTCACGAGAGGGTACGCGGCTGCTTGGCCTTTCGATACCGCTGGGCGGGCAACTGTCCTCACCGGTATGGGCTGGCGGCAGCGCCCCGACTGGAAGGCGCTGGATTTGGTTTGGTCGGGTCCAAAAGGCGGGCTTTGTGCATTCATCTAGCGTATCCCTTGCAATTGCGGGCCTGGCCACCTCGTCCTGGCTGGCGGCTTGCGCTAGCGCCCCCTTAGCTGGAGAGCCCCCAAGCCAACTGAGTGGCGACGGCGTTGCTGGCCGCCCGCGAGAGGCGCCGCCGCAGCTGGGCAGAGTGGATGCTCAGACGCTGGCGCAGCGCGTTCACGAGCGGGTCAACGACGTGAGGCTGCGCCACGGACTCAAGCGGCTGGCGTGGAACGAAGCCCTGGTGGCCATTGCTGCTGGGCACAGCCGCGACATGCAGAGCCGCAACTACTTCGCCCACGTCAGCCCAAGCGGAGAGGATTTTCAGCAGCGCTACCTTCGCGGCGGGTTCGCCTGCCGGGTGCCACTGGCCCCCGGACAGTTTTTGGTAGGAGGCGAGAACCTAGCCCAGGTGCAGCAGGTGACCCAGTGGCTGGTATGGGCCGACGGGCGCCGCGAGGCCGACCGGATTCTCACCCTGGACCAACTGGCCGAGGCGACGGTGACAGGCTGGTGGAACTCGCCGCCCCACAAGCAGAACATGTTGCGGGCAGAGTGGCAGACAGAGGCAATCGGTGTCGTGGTGGCTGCCGACGGGACGGTCTGGGTTACGCAGAACTTCTGCTGATGCGCGGCGACCGGATATCCAGGGCTTTGTCAAGCTGATGATATTGCTACACTTGCGACAACGCCTTGGGCGCGTGGGTGGCAGCAAGCACCCCGCAATGCCATCATGGGCCCTTTGACGAGTCGACCGCCGCCGCCTCGAAGGCTGGCTGGGCGTGCCGAGTTGTCAACAGGAGGTCCGCGCCATGTCCGACACCACCCAACTTGACGAGAAGATCTCGGTCCAGCGTCCGCTGCGCGAGGTGTTTGCCTACATTGCTGATTTTGCTCGAATCGAAGAGTGGGACCCTGCCGTCGCGCGCGGCGAGCGCTTGACGCCTGGCGAACTGGGCGTCGGCACTAAGTTCCGCATCACGATGAGGGCCGGCTTCTCACTGCTCTACACCGTCACTGACTGGGAGGTAGACCGCCGCCTGGCGATGACTGTCGACTCCAAGTTCTTTAGCGCATTTGAGGAAATTGGCTTTGCCGCGACTGGCGACGGCACGCAGGTTCGCTACGTTGCCACGTTCACCTTTCCCGGGCTGTTCGCGCAGTTCGCCAAACGTTTCCCTAGCTTTATGGATGGAATAGGCAAGAGCGCAATGGCGGGTATGAAGCGCGCCCTGGAGGATCAGTTCGATGTCCCGGCTGGATCGGTGGGCACAGCGGTAGCCGATAAGCTGATTCTGCCCGGGGTATTGCGTTTCACCCGCCTTGGTTACCGCGGCGCGCGCAAACACTGGAATCCCACGTCTGCCTACATGGGCGACCGCCACGTGGTGATCACGGGTGCGACCTCTGGCCTTGGCTTAGCGACCGCGGAAGTCCTGGCTTCGCGCGGGGCCGAATTGACTCTGGTAGCGCGCGATTCCACGAAGGCCATCAGCGTCGCCGATGAGCTCAAGAGGCGGTTTGGCAATCCGCGTATTCATGTCGAGATCGCAGACCTCTGCGTGCTGGCCGAAGTCGATGCGCTGGTCCACCGCCTGCTCGCCAGTAGCCGGCCCATCCATGCACTAGTCAACAACGCCGGGGCGCTGGTCAATGCACGCGAGCTGACCTCTGAAGGGCTCGAGCGGAGCTTTGCACTGTTGCTGCTAAGCCCAATGCGCCTGACCGAGGGGCTGCAGCCGCGACTTCGCTCGTCGGCTACAGCTGAGCAGCCTTCCCGCGTCATCAATGTGCTGTCTGGCGGCATGTATTCACAAAAGATTTGCGTCGATGACCTGCAGAGCGCCGCTGGCACCTATTCTGGACCTGTCGCCTATGCCCGCGCCAAGCGTGGCCTGATGATCCTGACTGAGGAATGGGCAAGGAGCTGGAGCGACGACCACATTGTCGTTCACGCCATGCACCCTGGCTGGGCCGACACGCCTGGGGTGGTTGCTTCGCTGCCAACATTTCATCATGTCACCAGAGGGTTACTGCGCAGCCCGGCCGAGGGCGCCGACACCATCGTCTGGCTCACCTGTGCCACCGAAGCGGCAAAGACAAGCGGGCTCTTCTGGCTCGACCGTTTGCCGCACGCAGCGCACATGCTCGCAACAACGCGAGAGACGATGGCAGAGCGCGAGGCGTTGCTGGCATCGTTGCGCGGATTCGCGAACGCCTAGCAGCGGTGGTGTTCCGTGATTCGATTCGATTCGCGGCCGCCCAGGGCTTTGTCAAGCCCTCGATATCGCTACATGTCTACCTCCACGGCGGGCCGCCCCGCCAGCCTGGCCGGGTGCTACTCCGTGCGCGGATACGGCATTGACCCCAGCAGCATGTACCGCGGAATCGCCAGC
>CAIXGW010000015.1 GCA_903919145.1 uncultured Myxococcales bacterium | reverse complement strand
GCAGGCTGCCCGCGTCGACCAGGTCGCGGGGGGCCAGCCGTTCGGGCGCAGAACAGGCTTGCCCCGCCGCCAGCAGCAGCCCCAGCAACAGCAGCGGCAACCAGCCGCGCAGCCGGCGCAGGGCGTGGACCCAGCGCTCCACGGCCATCAGGGTCTGCAGTCCGGCGCGAATCGTCAACGCTGGCCAATGGTTGACAGAGGGTCCCCCTCCAGGGCGCCGCTGCTGGCCGTCCGGGCGCAGCGGCAATTCGGCGGCGCAGATCGCCGTTACCGCGTCGCGGGCTGCGCATCCTTCCAGAGAGAAGACATACAGGTCGCGGCTGTACTGCGCGGCCTGGCGCAGCTCTGCCACGGCTGCAGCGGCGTCGAGCTCGCGCGCCGCAAATTCGCCTTGCAGACTGCGCACACCGCCGCCGGTGATCCCTACGGCGATGCCCTGCGCGTCGCGCCCATAGGCCGCTACCAGCCCTGCCGCCATCACGGCGGGCACGGCACTGCGATACAGCATCAGCACTTCCAGGTCGCTGGGCAGGTCGACGATGCCGGTCGAGCGCTGCAAGATCGTGGTCCGCGCGCGGCGCTCGTCGGCCAGCAGCGGAATCTGGTACGTCTCTACCTGCAGACCGTGGCTGCGGATCTCAGCCACCATCTCGGCGTAGTCTGCTTTAGCCGCCCGTAGTTGGGCGAGCTTGCGGCGCTGCCGAACCAGCCGCACCGAGCTGCGCACCGGGCTTTTCACCAGCGCCACCGCGTCGTCGTGCGGCGCCTCTACGTCCAGGCCGATGCGGTGAATCCCCAGGCCGTGGGCACGCATCCAGCTGTGGGTCTGGCGCCAGCGCTGCTGGGCCGCGGCAAAGTTGTCCAACGTGAGCCAGTAGCCATCGGCGCGGTCCAGCAGCAGCCAGGCCGTCACAGCCACGCCAGCCTGCAGGGCCCGGCGCACAGCCGCCGCCTGCAGGTCCGAAAGATCCAGCATGCCAATGGCCAAGCTGGCGCCGCGGCACTGCAGCTGCAGCAGCAGCTCAGGCTGAAGCAGCTGGTCCAGCTCAGTGTCAGGCAGTTCTACAAAGAAGGTCAGCCTGGAGGGCATGGCGGACCACCTTTCGCGCCCGCGGGCGGCCTAGGCTACTTGGCGCCGGTGATGGCGGTTTTGGCGTCGTCGCAGGTCTTGCCCTGGGGCAGCGCGCCGATCGTCAGGTCCGCCTCGCAGTCGGCCGGCAGCACATAGCTGCCCAGCTTGCCAATGGTTTCGGTCAGCAGGCAGCGGGCCGCCGGCTCCAGGCTGGTCTGGCTGGTGGTCTTGAGCTCGGCCAGGGCCTTGGCCTTGGCGTCGGCGGTCAGGTTGGCGTTGCCGTTGATGTTGGCCTTGGCTGCTTGGTAGGTGTCCAGGACCTTGATGACCTGGGGCGTCATCGGCGTGCAGACACTCTCTACCAGGCCCTTGGTAGAGGTCTTGGCCATCAGGTTGTTGCAGCAGGTCAACATCTTGCTGGTGTTGGGCAGCTCTTTTTCCTTGAGGGGGGCAGCAGTGCCTTGCAGCGTCTTTTCAGTGGAATTGACCAGCTCTTCGCAGCCACCCAGAGCTACCAAGGCAAAGCCCGCAGCGGCAAGGGTGGTGGTGCAGGCGGTCCAGGAGCTAAGGAAATGCGACATTGGGTCTCTCCGGCGGCAAGAAGGTCTGCGCACACAGTGCACCGCAGGATAGAGACATTGGCGCCGCAGGCGCAACTACTCGCCAAAGTTTTCGCAATTTTGTTCGGCAAAAAGCCTGACATCTGGCCGCGGCAGTGTATCCTCGCACCGGCTCTCTGTGTCGGGGCCCCATCTTGTTCCAGCTCGCAAGGGAGGCCGCCGTGGCCGTTAGCAGTACTTCTCGCCCGCAACCCCGCTCGCGCCGGCGGCTGGCCGCCTTGGTTTTCGGCGGGTTGGTGGTCCTGGTGGTCGGCGGGATCGCCGTGGGTGCCGCTGTGGCCGGCAGCATTGCCCGCAGCAAGCTGGAGCTGGTGGCCAAGGACGCGGGCCTCAAGCTCAAGCTCGATGAGCTGTCGATCTCGCCCTTTGGCAAGATCCATGTGCAGGGGCTGCAGTTTGTGCGCGCCGATGGCACCGCAGTGGCCGCCGTTCAAGACGCCACGGCAGAGATCTCGCCCTGGAAGGCCCTGACCGGCCAGCGCCGGCCTCAGCGCGCCGAGGTCAAGCAATTTGCCGTCGATGTGCTGCTGGTAGACGGCAAGCCCAAGGAATTGCTAGAGCTCTACAAGGCCGCCCGCAAGCAGCTGCCCGAGCGCAAGAAGGTCGATGACGCCGAAGACAAGCAGCCCAAGCGCAGCACCGCGCTGTTTCTAGAGCAGGGCAGCGTGACGGTGCGCATCCAGGGCAAGGGCAGCCAATACCTGCCGCAGGGGCTAAAAGTTCGCGATATTGCATTGCATGTCGATCTCTCTCATGGCATTGGCGACCTGTCAGCGGTGGTAGAGGGCACGGTGGCCTCCAAGCTCAATGCGTCGCTGGAAAGCCAGCCAGACGGTCCGCCCAAGCTGGCGGCGCGCTTCCAGCCCGAGTTCCGCCTGCAGATGCCGGCCGCGGCGCCACTGCCAATGGGCGTGGACTCGGTGGCGGTGGCCGGTTTGAAGTTTGATGCCAATACCGGCGGTTCTGTAGAGGATTTGGTGCTGCGCAAGGGCGACCAGGTGGTGCTGTCGGTCAAGCACGTGCGGCCAACCACGGCGCGGCTGGGCGTGGCGGCCGAGCAGATTGCCTTTGCCTTGCCCGAGCCCAAGTCGCTGGCCCCGGCCAAGGCAGAGCCCGTCAAAGGCGATGCCGTCAAAGATGCCAAAAAAGACAAGGGGATCGACAAGGGTGGCTCTGCCGAAGACAAGCCTGCGGCGCCTGCCGGCGTGGCCCACAGCACCGGTCAGCGGGTGTGGAATGGCGCGGCTGAGCGGCTGACTGTGGCGCTGGATGGCGTGGAAGGTGGCGAGATTCCCATTGTGATTCGCTTGGAGGCCCTCAAGGTGACCATGCCGGGCAACGTCGGCGTGATTGGCGTGCAGGCCGTAGAGCTGCGGACCGACAAGATCCCCGGCGATCAACCGCTGGAGGCCTTGACCGGCTTTGTGGTGGACCAGCCCAGCGTTGACTTACCTTGGAAAGAAGAGGCTTTGGCGCAGATCCCCGGCGGCGCTCAGCTGTGGAAGGCCATCACCGCTGCCGAGCTGGCCAAGCTGCGCCGCGAGGCCATGGAAGAAGCAGAGGCCGATGAGGAGATGCAGGATCCCAACCTTCCGCCGGACTTGCGCGCCAAGAAGGTCGCCGAGAAAGCGCAGCAGAAGGTCCAGGCCAAGCTGCAGGCCGCGGGGCAGCCCGGC
Source organism: uncultured Myxococcales bacterium (assembly GCA_903919145.1). Classification (GTDB taxonomy): domain Bacteria; phylum Myxococcota_A; class UBA9042; order UBA9042; family UBA9042; genus SXRM01. Next base: position 7,277 of record CAIXGW010000015.1, on the reverse strand, counting down.
GGACCAGTGGACCCCAAGAAGCCAGGCGCCAAGGGCAAGCCGCTGGTCGGCGGTCACACGCTGGACGACGACGGCAAGAAACAGGTCAAAGCCGCCAAGAAGTCCTGGACGACCACCCAGATCCAGCCGCTGCGCGACCTGCACAAGCGCCTGCTGGGAGCCGACGAGCTGGTGCAGAAGGTGATTGCCCGCATGGGCGACGCCCCCAAGCTGAAGCTGGAGGTCAAGGGCGGGCGCCTGGGCCTGGTGCGAGAGGGTGCGGCCAAGCCCTTTGGCGGGCTGCAGGAAATCACCGTGACGTCCACGCCGGTGCAGGCGGACGGCACCCGCGGCCTGCTGGTCAGCGCCAAGCCGTTTGACGACGAGCGGGTGTGGGGCGAGATCAGCTCCGACGTCATCACCGGTCCGGGCCAGGCGCTGCAAAAGGCGCGGCTCAAGCTGTCGGGCGGCCAGTTTGCCCAGGCGCTGCGCATTGTTTCCTCGGCTGTGTCGGTGACCAAGGACTCGGACATCCAGGTGACTTTTGACATCAAGCCAGGGCTGGCTGCCGGCCAGGCGCTGGGCGTGACGGGCGAGTTCGCGGTCAAGAAGGTGGGTTTTGACTGGTGGCGGCTGGCGCCCAAGCCGATCGACGACTTCTCTGCCGCCGGCAAGCTCGATCTGCTGGTCAGCCTGCCAGACAAGCTCATTCGCCTTGATTTTCCAGAGCTCACCATAGGCGATGCCAAGGCCCACCTGCTGCTGGAAGCGACCGACATCCCCGGCAAGCCGGTGGTGCACGCCTTGATAGAGATGCCCAAGCAAGACTGCGGCGCGGTGGCACGGGCGATTCCGGCGGGCATGCTGACCACCATTGGGCCGATTGAGGCCACCGGCGACATCAGCTGGTCGGTCGACCTGAAGGTGCCGCTCAGTGACGCCTATGGCACCAAGCTCGACCTGGCGATGGACGACAGCAGCTGCACCGTGACCAAGTTTGGCACGCTGGACATCAACGAGTTTGCCGGTGAATTTACCCGGCCGGTCAACGAAAACGGCGTGCTTCTAGAGGATTTTCCGGTCGGTCCGACGTCGGGCCACTGGGTGCCGCTGTCAGAGCTCAACACCTGGACTTGGTGGGCCATGGTGGCCACAGAAGACGGCGCCTTCTACAAGCACCGCGGTCTGCGCCCGGGGCTGCTGCTGCGCGCGCTCAAGCTGGACCTGGACTACGGTCGCTTTGTCTACGGCGGATCGACCATCACCCAGCAGCTGGTCAAGAACATCTTTTTGACCCGCGCCAAGAATCTTTCTCGCAAGTTTGAGGAGTTGCTGATTGTCTGGCACATCGAGCGCGAGCTGCCCAATCTGCTGCCGTCCAAGAATCCCAAAGACCCGCCCAACAAGGCTGCCAAGGACCGTCTGCTAGAACTCTACGTCAACATGATTGAATTTGGCAGCAACGGCAAGTCGGTCAGCGACCCGGCCACCAAGAAAGACGCTGTGCGCATCTACGGCATCGAGAGGGCCGCCAAGGTCTACTTTGACAAGGACCCGCGGGCCCTTAGCCCCTTGGAGTCGGCTTTCTTGGCCGCCAACAAGCCTTGCCCGCGCTGTGGCTACGCGCGCTTTGCCGGCAAGAAGTGGGACGAGTGGTGGCAGGCGCGCATGGCCGGCATCATGGAGAAGATGCGCAAGGAGAAGGTGATTACCGAAGAGCAGTACACCGCTGAGATGCCGTTTGTGCCCAAGTTTGTCGGCTGGCCGCAAGCCGTGCAGCCCACCGATGCCGCGCCGCTGGCTGGCGCCGAAGAGTAGGGCCGCAGCTACCGCTACAATTCTGTGACAATTCCTCCCAGCCGTAGACCGCCGGCAGCCGGCGCACAGGCGTGGCCCCTCCTACTCTGCCGGCAGCCTCTGCCGAGCGGCGATGGATTACCGCGGGCGATGGCGGGAGTCGGTCATGCGACAAATGACGGGATGGCGTCTGGGTTGGCTGGGTGCGGCACTGCCTGCACTGCTCAGTGGCTGCGTACTGTCTTCAGAAAAACTAGGGGTTCCAGACATCACAGTGGACTCAGACGCGTCTGTGCCGACGGCGGGGCTGACGGTGCTGGGCATTGTCTATGGTCCGGGCAGCGCGCCTTTGGCTGGGGTAGAGGCGCGCGCCGGGGCGGTGACGGCGACCTCAGACGCCAGCGGGCAATTCCACCTGGACCTGGGCAAGGTCGAAAGCGCTGTGGTGGTCCTGTCTAAAGCCGGCTATGCCCCGGCCTATCGGGCAGTGCAGGCCAAAGGCGGCAGCTTGGCCACAGTCTCTGCCGCGCTGCAGCCGACCACGGTCACCGGCAGCGTGGTGCCGGCCCAAGGCGGCACAGTAGAGGTGGCCACCGGCGTCAAGCTGGTGTTTCCGGCCGGCGCGCTGGTCGATGCCGCAGGTGCCGTGCCCCAGCAGGCGGTGCCGATCGCTGTGACTTGGCTGGCGCCAGAAAAGGCTATAGAGAATCCGCCATTCTTGCTGCAGGCCATGGATGGCAATGAGCTGACGCCGCTGGAGACCTACGGCATGATCGAGATTTCCGCAGGCACGGCAGCCCAGCCGCTGCAGGTCAAGGCCGGGCAATCTGTGCAATTGCAGGCACCCGCCGCCGCCGGCGATCCCCAGAGCGTGGGCCTGTTTTACGGTGATCCGGCCAAGGGCATGTGGGTTCTGGAGGGCGCCGTAGCCAACCTGGGCGGGGTGTGGACGGCCCAGCTGCCGCACCTGAGCTGGTGGAACATTGACGGATTCCTCAAAGTTCCGCTGGCAGAGCGCACCTGCGTGACCTTCCGCGCCCGCAGCAAAGACGGCAAGCCCATGGCCGGCGTTGAGATCAAGTCGGCGTGGGGGCCCAACAACAAGTACACCATTGCCGGTGGCACCGACCACAACGGCGAGCTGTGCAGCGACAAATTTCCCGGCGGCACCCCCTTGACCATCAATTGGCGGTCCTACATGAACGTCTCGGCTTTGGCCTTGGCAGAGGGCTTCTTGCAGGTCACCCCGCTGGCGTACGGCGCGCTGTGCGGCACGGCTGAGTGTCAAATCGTCGATATCCCCATAGAGTGCAGCAAGAACAGCCACTGCGGCGCCAACGCCACCTGCAGCCAGGGCAGCTGCGTGGGGGGCGCGGGCAGCGACCTTGGCGGCGGCGACACCAGCGGCGACACCACTGGCGACACCATCGCGAGCGACATCATCGACAAGCCGTGTACGCCAGTGTGCAAGGCCAACCAGTGCTCCGACGACGGCTGCGGCAAGCCCTGCGGAGCCTGCCCGACCGGCCAGGCGTGCAACGGCCTGACCGAGCTGTGCGAAGTCTGCGTGCCCGACTGTGCCGGCCAGGTCTGCGGCAGCAATGGCTGCGGCGGCAACTGCGGGGTCTGCAAGCCCAGTACCTCTTGCGACGGTGCGGCTTGCGTGCCTGCCTGTACCTTCTGCCCGGGCGGCGGCTGTGCCTTCTACGGCTTTGAGGAGGGCCTGCCCGGCTGGGACATCAAGGGCGACGTCGAGATCGTGGCGCAGATGGGGCCGGCCACGCCGCCTCAGGGCAAGAAGATGCTGCGCCTGTCAACGGGCCTATCTACCGCAGAGACCTCCTGGGCCCAAAAAGCTTTGTGCGCGCCTGCGGGTGTCAACAAGCTGACCTTTACCTGGCGCCTGTTCAGCGAAGAGTTTGAAGAGTACTGCGGCTCGTCTTACCAGGACACTTTCACCGTGGCGCTGCTCAAGGCCGACAACACCAAGCAGGTGCTGGAAACCTGGAAAATCGACGACCTCTGCCCCAAGGGGGCCCACAACTGCACGACCTGTGGCAGCAAGAGCGCAGGCCTGACCAAGACCGACCTCAAGTTTGACAAGGGCGATGTGTGGGCCACCCCCTGGCAGACCGCCAGCGTGGCTCTTCCCGCGGGGTCAGAGAGCGGCACCCTGCTGTTTGAGGTCGGCGACGTCGGCGACAGCGCCTATGACACCGTGGTCCTGGTCGACAGCGTGACCCTGGCGAAGTAGGCTAGCCGCCAGCGCCTCTTGCGCGGTGTGGAAACCGATGACAGCCACGGCAGACAACGCGGGCGCTGGCCCCGCCCCCTCAGAAGACGCTGCCCTTGCCCTGGGCCGACGCTTTTACGCCGCCTTCTCTCGCAAAGATGGCGACGCAATGGCTGCTTGCTACGGCCCCGCCAGCACCTTTTGCGACCCCGCCTTTGCAGAGCTCGCCAACGGCGACCCAGGGCGGATGTGGCAGATGCTGTGCAGCCAGGCCACGGACTTGGCGGTAGTGCTGGACCGCATTGAATTGGCTGGGGCGCCGGCGAATTTGCAGTCCCCTGGCTTGGCCAGCGTCCAGGCGCAGTGGACGGCAACCTACACCTTTAGTGTGACCGGGCGGAGGGTGGTCAACGTGGTCACGTCGCACCTGCAGATCGACCGCGCTAGCGGGCTGATTGTCAGGCAGGACGACACCTTTGATTTCTGGAAGTGGTCGCGCCAGGCGCTGGGCCTGCCGGGGATTCTGCTGGGCTGGACCGGGTTTTTGCAGGGCAAGGTGCAGAAAATGGCCCGCGGCAACCTCAAGAAGTGGGCCAAGGCCCAGGCCGGCGCAGGTAGCTAGGCGACCTGGCCGATTGCCCAGGATGGGTGAGCAAGAGCCGGGTGGAACAATGTGCTATCGGGCACACTGTGCAAGAGGCCGTCCGTCAGGCTCCGTCCTCGTCGACAGCATCGAGCTCTACGGGCAGCCCAGCTTCGTTGACGCCCGGCGCGAACAGCTCGTTGGATCTCGATGAAGCTGGGCTGTCGGCCGAGGTGGACCGCGTGGACGAAGAGCCGGGCGAACCGTGCTGTGACGAGCTGCATGCGGAGGATTGGGCAGCGTAGCTGGGGGACCGCAAGGTCTTCGGGCTGGCGGAGCCTTGTGCGGATCGGGCGGATAAGCTTGAACTGACGCGATATTTCGCGGTTGATGGTCGGGATTGGCCGGCGTAGGCTCGTCGCGGACGGCTGGGATGGTCTTGGTCGGGGGCGGCATGGCGCTGGCGGGGTGGTTCAATGGGCAGCAGGGGCGTTTGCGGGTACTTCTCTCTGTCACCCGGCTAGGGCGGCTCCGCGGCTGGAGGTCATTGGTACCGTCGCAGCGCGGCCAGGCTGTCCCGACTTCCTGCGCCTTCTGCGGCTTGAAGGTAAGATTTCAGCTTGGTTGAGTTCGGACCGGTGCGCCACTCTTGGTCCATCTGTGCCACCAACTCCGCTGCCACCGGCGAATACCGTGGTCCGACCGGGCGTGCGCCTGGCGCTTGTGCAGACCCCTGTAGCGCGCTAGCCTGGGCGCCGGTCATCCCGGACCGCCGACGAGGCTCATGGCACAGACCGTCCTGATCGTTGAAGATGACAAGGTAGCCAGCACAGTCCTCAAGCGCTGGCTCGCCGCTGCAAACTTTGACGTTGTTGTGTGTGACGGAGTGGTCGGTGCGGTTGCCTATCTGACGACTTCGGTCCCCGCGGCAGTACTCCTTGACCTTGGGTTGCCCGATGGCGATGGTGTGCAGTTCGCTGCGGACCTGCAGCGCGATCACCCCAACCTGCCGGTGGTTGTGGTGTCGGGCGACGGCTCGGCAGCCACAGCGGTGCGCGCGATCCAAGCAGGTGCGGCGGACTACCTGGTCAAGCCAGTGGGGCTAGCGGTCTTGCTCGAGCGCCTGCGCAATGTGATGAACGCGCGCGCGTGGGAGGGTCAGCCCGGCGCGGAGGTGTCTGACTACCAAGTCAATGGCTTGCAGGGGCCTAGCGCCGTGACCCGTCTCGTCCGCCACCAGGTGCATTTGGTGGCGGCCAGCGGCATCGATGTCGCGATTTACGGCGAGACAGGCACCGGCAAGGAGGTCGTGGCTCGGGCGATTCATGCCGCGAGCCCCAAGCCGCAGGGCCCCTTTGTTGCAGTGAACTGTGCGGCATTGAGCGATAGCCTGATTGACAGCGAGCTTTTTGGTCACGAGCGACACGCCTTCACCGGCGCGGACCGTCTGCACCGCGGCCGCGTCGAGCAAGCCACTGACGGGACGCTGTTTCTTGATGAGGTGGCCGAGCTTTCGCTAACCGCCCAAGCGAAACTGCTGCGGGTGTTGCAGGAGCGGCGCTTTCATCGGGTGGGCGGCACGAGTGAGATTCCCGCCAACTTCCGGCTCATCACCGCGACGAATCGCCCCCTCAAGCGCTTGGTACAGGAGGGCAAATTCCGCGCCGACCTGCTCTTTCGCATTGCGGTCTACGAGATTGAGTTGCTGCCGCTACGCGAGCGCCGCGAGGATATCTTGCCGATTGTGGATGCCTTTCTCCTCGCCCAGCCGCGAAAGTCCGGCGCCCCGGTGACTCGGCTGACTGTCGCTGATCGAGCCAGGCTGGGTGGCGCCGAGTGGCCCGGTAATGTCCGCGAGATTCACAACGTGCTTCGTCGTGCCCTTGTGCACGTGCGACCAGACGGGCTGATCAAGGTCCACCTGGGTGCACCGGCCAAGAGTGTCGCCGCCCCTGTGCAGGGAGCCAGTTGGGCGCCCAAGAGCCTGCGTCAAGCAGAATGCGACACCTTGAAGGCCGCGGCGGACCATTACGGCAGCGACGTGGTAGGGATGGCGGCCGGTCTGGGCCTAAGCCGCTCGAGCCTGTACCGAAAGCTCGCGGATCATGATCTGCGCGTGCGTCGCGAGTAGCGGGTCCTACGGCCGCCCGCAGCCTGGCGACTGAGAGCCGGCGAATCCTGAATGTGGCACGGACGGCTTCCCGTTTCCAGTATTTGACACCGGCCACAGCGTTGGCAAGGCCCTGGCAGCCGTCGCTGGGCGACGACTCGTGCTCACCCATGTGACCTTACTTACTGCGTTTACCGGAACTCCCTCGGTGTTGGCGCAGGCGTCGCGCGGCTTGGCACACCTCTTGCTGTGCCTCAGGCGGCTACTTCTTCTTTGCGCGGTCCTCGCGTGAAGCGGCAGGCCCGCGATCTCTTGCTGAGGAGTCCCCGTGTTTCGTTCGCTCCGCCCCCCGTTGACCCACGCGCTGCGCCTGTTGTTGGCGCTCGCCCCGGCGACGGCGTTTGCCCAAGCCGCCGGCGTCTCTGACGAGCGGGTGACCCTGCCCGATGGCCCCGGCTCGATTGGCGGTGTCGGCGCCAACGTCTCGGTGAACCCGGCGATGGGCGGCATGAGCCACAGCGTCGGCGTCGAAGTGCCGCGGGGCTGGCCGGGCCTGACGCCACAGGTGGAGCTGG
>CAIXGW010000014.1 GCA_903919145.1 uncultured Myxococcales bacterium | reverse complement strand
TACAAGGCTGGCCAGGACTTGTACATCAGCTCGATCTACAAGCGCATGATTGCTGGCGGGCGAACCGTGCTGGTCGGCGACGTGCACCATGAGAGCGACACCATCGTGCTTGGCACGCCAGACGAATACATGAACGCCTCGCTTCTGTTGCTGTAGTCCTACCCGCAGCCGGCTGCCCCTCCAAGCCGGGTCGAGGCACCCATGGCCGCCCCCATCCGCCTGATTCTGGAAGACATTCACTTTCCGTTGATGGAGTACTATGACTGGCTGGCCACCGGGCTGTGGATGCTGCAGGAGCAGGGCCAGCTGGAAGTCGAGATCCGCACGACCCGCACCACGGCGCCGTTTCAGCTGCACAACAAGGCCTACCCGGCGCTGCGCAAGGCCTTTCCCAAGCTGACGGCGGCACTAGCCCGCGGAATCTCTGGCATTATTTTGGGGCACCTGGAGGCGGGGGGCAAGAAGGTCACCTTTGCCTATGACGTGGGCGACTCGCCCTATGCTTTTCAGACGGACCTGCTGCTAGAGCGCGACCTGTACTTCAAGGCGCAGTGCCCTCAGTCCTTTGATCCGCGCGGCTTTCCGATGGCCCGCGGCGCCTTTGTGCCCTACCACCCAGACGTGCTGGCCTACCAGGACCGCATTGTGCCGACCATGCTGGGCCGGCCGCTGTCGCGGACCTTGAGCCGGCGCGGCAACGCCCAGGTGCTTCACAAGTGGCTGGATCTACTGCAAACGACCAAAGACGTCAACCTGTTTGCCTTCTTTGGCACCGATCGCGGCACCGGCATGGGCGGGCCTGAGCAGGTGGTGCTGGACCGATTTGCCGGCCTGGTAGAACACCCCAATCCCAAGCGCGGCCTGCTGGTCGAAGGGCTGCGGCAGCGCTACCCAAGCGGCGTCGATGCGCGCATCTTGGACACCACCCACCCCTCGCGGCGCGGCGCCAAGATGGGCGACAGTGAGTTTCCCTTTGCCGTGGGCCACACTTGGCACAACATCAACGTCAGCGGCTTTCGCCGCAGTCTGCCTTTTCGCTTTGTCGACTCTTTCTTGGTGGGCGCCGCGGTGCCGACCGACGAGATGGCGGTGCGCTGGTACGCGCCGTTTGAGCCGGGCACCGATGTCATTGACCTGGGCCCGATGGGCTACGAGCTGGACCAGAACGTCGACTGGCCGCGGATTTGGCAGGTTTTTGACGGGCTGATGGCAGAGAGCCAGGCTACGCGCGAAGATCGGCGGCGGCGGATTGCCGAGCGCTTTCAGCGGCTGTGGCATCCCCAAGCCCTGGCGCGGCATGTGGTGGATAGCTGCTTGCGGGTTTTGGGGTGACGGTTCTTACTCCCAGCGTCTGAAGTCCCCCGGTGCCGTTCAAGATGTCCCTGGCGCGACTTGGTCGCAGGGGTCACGCGAATTGCTTAGGCGCCATGTGGATCAGACATTGCCTAGGGGAGTGTCGGGCGTGGCTGAATTCGGGCCTGACGCGCCGGCTGCGGACCATTGTACACGTGTACAATGGTCGATGAGCACGCACGACACCACCCCCTCCTCACCCCAACCCAGCCTCCACCGTCTCCAGCCGCGCCTTCGCCGCCGCCAATGCCGCCTTCAACCTCTCGACCTGCGCCTTGCTCAGCTTCGCCACATCGACTTGGGCAAACTCCGCCTGCCACAGCTCTATGGCTTCGCTCCATTTCTCCGTCCGCGCCACCAACCGCCCGGGCTGTAGGCGCGGCGCTGGCCCTGGCTCTGGCAACTGCAGGCCCTCTTCCTCAGAATCCGCGTCCCAGACCCGGTGCTGGTCAGCCAGGGCCACCGCCTCCTTGGTGCGCTGCACCGTCCACCCTTGCTGCACGGCGGCCATCGCCAGCCGGGCGCGGTCGTGGGGCTCCGCTACCCGGCTGATGGCCAACAGTGCCGAGTACCCCAGGGTATCGCGCACGCCAAGTGGCAACTGGTCATAGCAGATGCGCACCTGCATGCAGCGCCGCAGCAGCGGCTCACTCAGGTTCAGCTGGGCGATGTCTTCGGCGTGCATCGCCACGAAATCGACAAACTTGGCAGGCTTGGTGCGATCGCGGCTCTGGGCCAGCACCACGTCGCCGCTGTAGAGGCGCTGCAGGATCAGCTGGCCGACTTCCAGCCGGAAGGTCTTGTCGTGCTGGTCGCTCAGCGCCTTGAGAGCGCGGATGAGCTCTGCGAATTCACTCTGGACAATAGCAGGTTGAAGCTCTTGCATGGCGGTGGACCTCAGCCAAAGGGGGGCTAGCGTGCCGAGCTTCGGATCATTGTACACGTGTACAATGATCGAAAGCGCGGCGGCTGCCAGTCTAACGCGGCGGTTTTGGGCTGTCGATTGCCTGCAAGCCGTCGGCCAGCCGTAGGCGCCCAAAAACACAATCCACCGCTCCGTCGGGCTCTAGTCAGACGGCTCCGTCCGGCACCCGCCAGCGAATTCCCTTGGCGTCATGCGGATCAGACATTGCCTAGGGGAGTGTCTGAAGCGGTGACCTCTACCGCGGTCCAAGGCCCAACTGCGGAGGAGGCCGTGGGTTGGCAATTGGCAAAAGCTAATACCTGACACCTTGCATTGACGCCCTTCTGGCCCCCCTGTAGTCTGATGTAGGCGGTTGTAGGACATCCGCAGCGAGGCAACATGTCGGTAACGTCGGTCCGGCTAAGTCCAGAGAACGAAGAAATTATCACGCAGGCGGCCGCAAGGCTTCGGCGCAGCAAGAGCTGGGTTATCAACGAGGCGATCCGCGTCCTGCATCAGCAGCAGCTGCAAGCGGAAGAGCGCTGGCAGGACACCCTTGAGGCCCTTCAAGACGCTGAAGTTGGAGAGACCTACAGCGGCGAGGCTGTCCATGCGTGGTTGGCTTCTTGGGGGACCGCGGGTGAGCGCAAAGCCCCAGCCGCCAAGCCATGATGCAGCTGGTCTACACCAAGGCGGCGGTCAGCGATTTGCAGCGACTGCGGGCATTCATTGCCGCTCACGACCCCGACAGTGCACAGCGAGTCGCCGCAGAGCTCATCCGCAGAATGGCCAAGTTGTGCGACTTTCCGCAGCTTGGACGGATTGTTCACGAGGCGCCCAACCCGGCATTGGTTCGCGACATGGGCTTTGGCCGCTACGTCGTTCGCTATGCAGTCAGGGGCGATCTGATAGTGATTTTAAGGATCTGGCACCATTTCGAGCTGCGAGCTCCACTCTGACTGCCGTGGCACAGCGGAGGGAGGTTCAAGAATCTAATGGGCTTAACCTTGGCGAACAGCCCTACCACGACACTCCCCTGGGCGCTATCTGAGCATAGGAATCTAGACGGACGGCACACCCGCCAGCGAATTCCCGAGTCGGCAAGCGGATCAGACATTGCCTAGGGGAGTGTCTCAAGCACCATGCGCCGCCGCGGTCCAGGGCGCGACTGCCGAGGGGGCGTGGGTCGTCAATTGGCAAAAGCTAATACCTGACACCTAGGCCTGCAGCGGCTCCACCGGTCCGGAAGGCCGCGCCGCCCGCCGCTGCCCCGGGGCCACTGGCAGGCGCACCGTCATCCGCGCACCGCCCAGAGGGCTCTCCGACGCCGTCAGCATGCCACCGTAGCCGTGAACAATGCGCCGGCTGACCGCCAAGCCCAAGCCCCAGCCGCTGCCGCGCGAGGCCTGGTCGGCGCGGTCCTTGGTCGAGTAGAACTCGTCAAACACCTGCTCCAGGGCTGAGGCGGGGATGCCTGGGCCGTCGTCGTCGATGCGCAGCTCTTGCCAGTCGCCCTGGCGAACCAAAGAGATTTCGACGCGCCCGCCGCTCTTGCCGCCGGCGCTGCGCATCGCGTCGGCGGCATTGACCACCAGGTTGGTCAGGACCTGTTCGATGTGGCTGGCCGAGGCGTCGGCCAAGTGCTGGGGCCACTGCGGCTGCAGGTCCAGCGTCAGCCGCCGCGCCCGCGGGTGCTGCTCGCACTGGCCCAGGGTCCGCAGGGCCACTGCCACCAGATCGCAGGGGCGGTCCTCCACCCGCGATCGCGGCAGCCCCGGCTCAGCAAAGTCAGACAGAATCGCATGAATTCGCGCCAGGGCGTGGTCGGCCTGGTCAATGCAGTGCAGGCGGTCGGCCAGCGGCGCTTGCTGCTGCTCTAGCGTGTGCAGGCGCTCCAGGTAGCCGCCGACAATGGCCAGCGGCGAGCCGACTTCGTGGGCCATCCCCATCGCCACCCGCCCGACCAGGGCCAGCCGGTCGGCCTCGCGCAGCTGCACCACCACCGCGTCGGCCGCGCCGCGCAGCGACTGCAGAGCCTCCAGCTGGCTGGCGCGCGAGGCCTGCTCTTGGCCCAGGGCCCGGCGATAGCCGTCCAAGGCGGCCAGCAGCTGGGCAATTTCGTCGCGGTGGCTGCCAGACGGCTCGGCCGCCGCCAGCGGGTCCACCGCCAGAGTCCGCGCGGCTTGCTCCAGGCGGCCAATCACCAGCATCTGCAGCAGGCTCCACGTCAGCGCCGCCCCCAGGGCCGCCACCCCCAGCGCCCCCAGCCACAGCGCTGCTTGGGTCGCCCGGTAGTGACTGCGCAGCAGCTCGGCGCTGTTGGCCAGCGGCTGGGTCAGGATTTCTTGAGCGACGCCATGAAGCTGCGAAAGCAGCAGGTCGGCGCCGGCGGCCAGCGACACCAGCGCCAGCAGCAACGCCAGGGCCAGCCACGCGCGAATGCGCTGCCGCAGGTTCACCCTGCCCCCAGCAGCGGCTGGCCGTCCAGGTAGGCCTGCAGCAACGGCAGCAGCATGCGCTGGCACAGCAGCCACTGCACCGCCGCCAGCACCAGAAACGGCCCAAACGGCAGGGCCAGGTGGCGCAGCGACTGCAGCCCGCGCTCTTGCATGGCCTTGCCGCCCGAAAGCGCCGCGTACCCCACCGCAAACAGCAGCCCCTGCACCGCGGCGGCCAGAATCACGGCTGGGATCGCCTGAATTCCCAGCAGTGCCCCCATGCCCGCCAGCAGCTTGACGTCGCCAAAGCCCAGGCCTTCGCGGCCGGTCAGCCGTCCGTAGCTCCACTGGACCAGCCACAGCCCGCCGCCGGCTACCAGCGAGCCCGCCGCCGACTGCTGCCAAGACACGCCGCGCTCTGCCCCCACCACCGCCGCCAGAGCCAGGCCGGCCAGCGGCAGCGGCAGGCTCATGACGTCTGGAATCAGGAAGGTATCGGCGTCAATCAGGGCAATGGCCAGCCAACAGAACACAAAGGCCTGCTCGGCCAGGATCACCAGCCACAGCCGCCAACTGGCAAACTCGGCGTCCAGGAGCGCCGGCAGCCAGGGCTGCACCACCGCCAGAGACAGCGCCGCCGCCACCACCTCTACAGCTGGATAGCGAAGCGAAATCGGAGCTTTACACTGAAAACACTGGCCGCGCAGCATTAGCCAAGACAGCACTGGGATGTTCTGCCACCAGGTGATCGGCGTGCTGCAGTGCGGGCAGCGCGAGCGCGGGTGGACGACCGACAGCCCCGCCGGCACCCGGTACACCACCACGTTGAGAAAGGAGCCCCACAGCCCGCCCCACAGCAGCGCCAAGGCCGCGACAAACGCCGCCGCCGGGTTCACCGACTCCTCCGGCGGCGCCACACCAGCGAGGCGGCCACCAGCAAAGTCCACCAGCCTTGGGGAACAGCCGCGGCGGCTTGGCAGCCCCCGGCCGGCTTGACCGCTGCGGCGTTGACGGCGGAACCACCGCCAGGGCCAGGATCGGTAGCGACGGACTGATCGGCCAGCGGATCCACCTCGGCGCCGGCTGCCAGGTCCTGGGCCGCCGCGTCCGCCCCCCCAGCGGCCCCATCGCTGGCCGCCGGCTTGGCGCCATCCAGCGGCGCAGCATCCAGGGAAGCTGGCGCGTCTTTGGCTGCGGCGTCGCCTGCTGGATCCGCATCGTCATAGAACCAGATGGTGTCGGCGTCTTTGGCCACAGCGGCGTCGGCGGCTGGCTGGGAGTCGACGGCGGGGCTGAGGTCGCTGACCGCGCCAAGGTCGGCAGGCTGGGCACCATCGGCTGGCGCGCCGCTGTCTGGGGTCGCACCGGCGTCTGGCTGCGGCTCTGCCAGCTCGGCAGCGCCCGCGTCTGGCTTGGGTTCTGGCCCAGGCTCCGGCCCAGGGTCCGCCGGCACCACCGCGCCGCTGTTCTGCCACGTCTCGATCGCCGCTGCGACGGCCGGGTCGCCGTCACTGTAGCCAAGGGCCCACAGGCCCATCGGCAGGTCCTGCTGGCCCAGGTAGTTGAGGCGATTCTCAAAGGACTTCAGGTTGTCACACCAGGTCTGCATCCACGTGCCGGCCTGGTTGACCGCCAGGTACGGAGACTCGCTGGCCGCGTCCCACAGCCAGCCGCCCGACTTGGCCGCCAGGTCCTGGGCAGCCGAGAAGAAGACCGACTTGGCATTGGCCAGCTTGGCCGCCCCGGGCTGGGCCGAGGCGGAGGGCCAGGTCATGCCATACAGCGGCAGGCCGACAATGAATTTGCCCTTGTTGCTGGCCTTGCCCCAGGTCAGGTAGTCGTTGACAATCCACTGTAACGTCTTGTGGGTCCAGGGCTTATCTGCCTTCATTGGCAGCTGCGGCCCGGGATTGCTGCCGCCCCAGTGCATAGCGTAGGCCATGATCATCAGGCCATCAGAGTGCTCGGCCAGGAATTGGTAGTCCCAGGCGTCGCTCCAATCCACTGCCGGTGTAGCCAGGGTCACATCAGCGCCAGGAAGCTTCTGGGCAAAAGTCTCTGTCAGCAGCTGGGTAAAGGCGTTCATCTTGTCGCGGTCGGCTTTGGCCATGCCCTCAAAGTCGATGTTGCAGCCATCGCCACCGCCGGCGATCACGGTGGCCACGATGTTGTCTACCGCAGTCTTGCGGCTGTCTGGCGTGGCCAAGATCTTGCTGATGGCCGCGGTAGAAAACTGGGTGAACGTCAGCGTCACCTGGGCGCCCTTGCTGTGGGCGAGCTGAATAAAGGCCTTGGAGTCTGCAGTATTCCAGTTGGCAAGCGAGGTGATGGCTCCGCTCTCGCCAATGCCCGCAGAGAACCAAGAAACCTGCGTCACCGTGCCCCACGGAATGATGGCGGTCTTCTTGGTCCAGTAGGGCAAGTAACCGTAGACGCGCTTGGCCTTGGGCGCCGGAAAGGCGCTGGGCGGCGCCAGTGGCACGGCGATCGCCGGGGATGCCCCAGCCTGCTTGACCGGCTGGGCCGGCGGCAGGGGCGCCTCTGGCGGGCGCTGCAGCCACATCTGATAGTGGGGGCTCGCCTGCAGCTGCTGCGCCAGCCAGGCTTGCTCCTCGGCGGCGGTCAGCAGGGGGCGTTGATGTTCTGCGGGAATGCCGCCGCGGTCGATGGCCCGGGCCGGTCCAGCCAGCAGCACGCCCACCGCCGCCCACAGGACCACCACCTTGCCCAACGCCCCAACTCCGCCTAGCCTGCCCATGGAACCTCCCGCCAGGGCTCAGGATACCCGGCGGACCCCCTGCGAAGCAATTGACCGCGCCGGCCCCAACCCAGAGCGCCAGCGCCACCAGGAAACGCCACGCGATTTCATGCTGTTGACAAAGCCCTGGGGATTGCCGGGCGCCGACGCAAAGGTCGCTGGACGATCGGCGCGACCTGTGGTGTTCTATCCAGCGGAGGTACGTGTGTTCTTGACTCCCCGCAACTTTGGACCGCCCACTGCAGCCTTGCCGCGCCGCTGGGCAGCGCTGGTGTTGTGGAGCGTGGCAGCGCTGCTGGCGCCCGAGGGCAAGGCCCAGCCCGGGCTTGAGCGCGGCGGTCTTGCCCGTCAACCGGTGCTGCACGAGCCGCTGCCCGCTACGGCCAGCGCCAGCCGCAGCGACCAGCTGGAGATGTCGCGCCCTAACGCCGCCGGTCAAGGCGGGTCGGCTCTGCCCCAGGCGATCCTGACCTCCTTGGGGCGCATCGCCAAGCCACCGCCAGCCAAAGACGGCGACGGCACGCCGACCTACGCAAAGCGCGAACCGCCGCGCATCGGCGTGGATCGGCGCACCGGGGCTGACCTGGAGCTGCACTACCAGGTCGTGTTTGACCCGGCTGTCGCCCCGTTCAAGCGCGACTTTGTCTATGACCAATTGGCTCCAGACCTGACGCTGCGGATGAGCGGCACCGGCCAGCAGCCCCTGGCCGGCAGCGCCGAGCCGCGCCCCGACCACGAGCTGTTCTGGGGCCACGTCAAGCTGAGCCTGCAGGCCGGCAAGCCGGTGGTCCTGCCGTCGGTGGCGCCGACGTCGCAGATCCTGAGCTGGCAGGCCCTGCCAAGCACGCCGCTGCAGTTTTTTCGCGACGACGCGGGCAATTTCTCCGTCACCGCCCCAGCCGATGCCCAGGTAGATCTGCGTTTCTTGATGGATGCACCGTCAGCCTACTTTGCCGCCCCCCTGGGCACTGGAGGGCAGGAAAGCGGCGGGCCGGCAAGACCGCAGCTGGATCCTGGGCTTCAGCAGCGCGCCGCCGCCATGTGGCCGGAAATTGGGGTCAGCAAGGGCATGGACCGCGCCGCCACCGTGGCCAAGCTGGTCGAGTGGTTCCGCTCCTTTCGCCCTGGCGCCCTAGACCAGTCCAGTGGCGACCCGGCCCGCGATCTGGTGCTTTCGCAGCGCGGCGTGTGCCGGCACCGCGCCCTGGGCCTGATGCTGATGGCCCATTCTCTAGGGATTCCGACTCACTACGCCATGAACGAGGCCCATGCCTTTGTCGAGGTGTGGGTGCCCCTGGCCAGCGGCGGCAGCGCCTGGCAGCGGGTGGATCTGGGCGGCGGATCCGACTCGCTCGAATTGCACGCCGCGCAAGACAAGCGCTTGCACCAGCCGCTGTTCCGCGACCCATTTCCGCGGCCGACGGCCTACAGCGAGCAGGTCGGCCAGGTCAAGGTCGACGGCGCGCCGGTGGATCAAGCCTTTGGCGGCGCCGGTCAGATCAAGGGAGCAGAGGGCCTCAAGGGCGGATCGGCGGCTCCAGAGCCCGCAGGCAGCGGCAGCGGCCAAGACGGCCTGGCAGCAGCAGCAGCGCCAGGCAATGGCAGCCGCCAGCCAACCGCGGCCGATGAAGCCGCGGCTCGCCGCCAGTGGCTGCGCCAGCGGGCGGCCGGCCTAGCGCCGCGGCCAACGCCGCCACGCCCAGCCGCGGCCCAGGCCCCCCAGCCAAGCGACCCGCAGCGGCTGGCCACTTCTTTGCACCTGGAGCCGCTGGCGGCCATGGCCTGGATCGGCGAGCCAATCCGCCTTGCCGGCACCCTGGCCGCCGGAGCCGGTGCGCCGCGGCTGCCCATTGAGATCTGGCTCATCGATCCGGGCCAGCCCACCCAGGCCCGCCTGCTGGGCACAGCGCCCACCGACGCCGAGGGCCACTTCACCGCTGAATTGGCGCTGCCGCCTGACGTTCCGCCGCAGTCCTATGACATCGTGGCCCGCTTTGCCGGCGATCCGCGCCGCGCCCCGTGCGACTCAGGGCCCTGACAGGGCGCATCTTCCAAGGACCTCCATGCTACCCCCGTCATTGAGCCATGTAGAAGTCTGCCGCTCTGCCATCCGCCACAACATCCAAGTGCTGCGCGCCGCCAGTCGCGAAGGAGGCCACGCGCCGCTGCTGTGCGTGATGGTCAAAGGCAACGGCTATGGTCACGGCCTGCTGCCGGCGGCGGCGGCTTTTTTGGATGCCGGCGTCGACTGGCTGGGCACCCACGAATTGGGCGAGATCGAGCAACTGCGCGCCGCCCATCCCGCGGCGGCCATCTACAATGTGGGCTACCTGTCGCCGCCTCAGGCAGTGCGCGCCGCCGAGCTGGGGGCGCGGATGGTGGTCTACGATGCAGCGGTGGTCGAGGCCGTGGCCGCCGCAGCCCATGCCACCGACCAGCCGGCGCGGCTGCACGTCAAGGTAGAGACCGGCAATAATCGCCAAGGATTGCGCCACCAAGAGGCTGTGGCGCTGGCCGTCCGCATCGGCCGCGACCCGCGCCTGGTGCTAGAGGGCCTGACCACCCACTTTGCCGATGTCGAGGACACCACCGACCACGGCTTTGCCCGCCAGCAGCTGGCGCGGTTTGAGGAGTGCGCGGCCAGCGTGCGTCAAGCGCTGGCCCTGCCGCCGGCCGGCCATCCGCAGGATCGGCTGCTGACCCACAGCAGCAACAGCGCCGCGCTGCTGCTGTGGCCAGAAGTCTCTGGCCAGCTGGTGCGTTTTGGCATCGCCGCCTACGGCCTGTGGCCCTCCAAAGAGACGCTGCTGTCGGTCAGGATGCTTGGCAAGATGCCCGTAGAGCTGCGGCCGGCCCTCAGCTGGAAGACCTCTATTGCCCAGGTCCGCACGGTGCCCGCCGGGGAATACGTAGGCTACGGCCGCACTTTTCGTGCCGTGCGCGACACCCGGGTAGCGGTCCTGCCGATTGGCTACTACGACGGGTTTGACCGATCCCTCAGCAACCTGGCGCAGGTGCTGGTAGCCGGCCAGCGGGCCCGGGTCATTGGCCGCGTGGCGATGAACATGGTCACCATCGACGTCACCGACGCCGGCGCCGTCGAACCCGGCGATGAGGTGGTGCTGATCGGCACCCAGCCATGCCGCAGCGGCGACGCCGACGACCGGATCAGCGCCGACGAAATGGCCGGCTGGGCGAGCACCATCCACTATGAAACCGTCACCCGCATTGCCGAGCACGTGCCGAGGGTGACGGTGGCCTAAGGACTCTTGTTGAAGTCGGTCGCGGGCAGTTGCATCCGCCGGCGGATCGCGCCACCCTGAGAGGGCTTGCAGCTGCCAGCAGAGTGCCGCCCCGCTACCCCGCTTTGCCCTGCGCAACTACTGGAGAACGCCATGCCAGGCCGCCCCCCCATCCGCCAGCCGCGCCTGACTGCGCAGCTCATGGCTCTGGTGTTGAGCACTGCGATGATCGTCGCGCCTGCAGCCGCCCTGGCCAACCAAGCCGGCGATTTGCCGCCCGTGGCCGAGGCGGTGCCCCAGGTGGACGAGCGCGCCCAGGCCACCCAGGACGCCGTTGCCGATGCCGAAGTCGACGTCAACGGCGGCACCTGGTTTGTGCTGGGCTGCGTCATCAACGTCTACGGCGTGCTGGCGGCTTGGTTCACCGATCCGGCGCCGCCGTATGCCCGGCTGGTGGGAAAGCAGGAGGCGTATGTGCAGACCTACGTGCCCGTCTACCGCTCTGAAGCCAGCAGCTTGCGCCAGCGCTATGCCCTGTACGGTTGTCTGGCCTCGGTGGGCGCGTCGCTGGTGTTTGTCACGGTCATGACCTCTTTGTCGACCAACGCCACCACCACCCGCACCGGCGCCAACCCTTGATCGGGCGACTGTTGGCTGCCTTGGTGGCGGTGGGCCTACCCGCCGGCGCGGCCGCGGCGCCGCTGCGCTCGCCCCTGGTCGTCGAGTTTGCCCTGGCCGTAGACGGTACTGCAGCGGCCAAGGCGCCGGTGGTGCGCGGGCGCATGACCCTGCAGCCCGGCGGGCGGGCCTGCGCGCGCGTCAGCGAGCCGGTGCGCCAAGAGATGCGCCTGGGGCCTGAAGGCGCCGTGCTGCTCTGGCCAGACAGCGGCTCTAGGCTGAAGCTGCCAGCGCTGCCCGGAGGAGTGCCGCCGGCTTTTGAGGCCCTGGTGGTCGCCGCCACCGATCCGGCCGCCGCCCTGCCCAAGGGATCGACGCTGCAACACCGCGAGCGCAAAGGCGATACTATCCACTCCCTGTGGCGCGTCGCCCTGGGTGCACCGGACCCCCTGGGCCAGCCAGGTTCCCTCGGGACTCTGAGCACGGTCGAAGACCAGTACGGGGTCACCCTAATAGAACTACAGACCGACAAAGGGATCTTGCAGAAGCGCTTCGCCCTGGGCCCGCGCAGCAGCCAGGGGCAACGCCTGCCGAACAGCGTCATCGCCGAGCTGTACGGCAAAAAGGGTCAGCTGGCCCGCCGCGAGCGCTGGACCCTGCAGCAAGTCGCGCTGCTGCCAGGGGACTTGCGCCCCTGCGCTGAAGCGATGCCCGGACAATTGCTTAGAGATTTGCCGTAGCGCGGCCTCTGTGGCCCGACCGACCTCTGACCGCCCCGTTACCCATCGCTGTCCGCACCGTACTTGGCCAGCTTGTAGCGCAGCGAGCGAAAGGTCAGGCCCAGCTGCCGCGCCGCATCGGTCTTGTTGCCGCGGCTGTGGCGCAGGGCCGCCTCCAGCACGCCGCGCTCCAATTGCTCCAGCAGCCTCTCGCTGTCGATGGGCTCCTGGTGCCTCTCCAGCCAGCGGTCGATGGCGCTGGTGGCGCGGTGCACCTGATCTTCCGGCGGCAGCAATTCATCATGGGTGGCGCTGGACTTGGGCAAGGGCCACGCGCTGGCGCCGGGATCGGGCAGCCACGCCGGCGTGATGCGGTCGCTGGTCTCCAGCGCCACGGCGCGCTCGATCAGATTCTCCAGCTCGCGGACGTTGCCGGGGTAGCCCAGGGTCAGCAACACCGCCTCAGCCTCTGGCTCAAAGGCGCGGATGTCGCGGCCCAGCCGCTGGCTGAACTGCACCAGAAAATGCTGGGCCAGCGGCAGGATGTCCTCTCTGCGTTCGCGCAGAGGCGGCATGCGCACCTCAATGACATTCAAGCGGAAATATAGGTCAGCGCGAAACCGCCCCTCCTGGACAGCCTCTCTGAGGTTGCGATGGGTAGCGGCCACCACCCGCACGTCCACTGGCACTTCGCGCGACTCGCCCACGGGTGTCACCACCCGCTCCTGCAGTACCCGCAACAGCTTGACCTGCACCCCCAGGGTCAGCTCGCCGATCTCGTCCAGAAAGATGGTGCCGCCGCTGGCCGCCTCAAACAGGCCCTTCTTGTCTTTGCTTGCGCCGGTAAAGCTGCCCTTGGAGTGGCCAAAAAGCTCTGACTCCATCAGCTGTTCGGGGATGGCCCCGCAATTCAGCGCCACAAACGGCTTGTCTTTCCTGGCGCTGCCCTCATGCAGCATGCGCGCCACCAGCTCTTTTCCCGTGCCCGACTCGCCAAGAATGAGCACCGAAGACGGCGTGGGCGCCACCCGCTTGACCAGCGCGACCGCATCCTCCATAGCTTTCGATTTCCAAACGAATTGCGGACGCTGCTTGCCCTGCGCCAGCTTCTTCTTGAGCTGCTGGTTCTCTGCAACCAGGGCACTTTTCTCAAGGCACTTGGCGATGATGAGCTTGACCTCGTCGAGCTTGAACGGCTTGACGATGTAGTCGTAGGCGCCCTTGCGCATGGCCTCAAGTGCCGTGTCTGTTGACGAAAATGCCGTCATGACAATCACTTGCACATCGATTTGCGCCGCCCGCACGGCATCCAGCAGCTCCAGGCCGCCCATCCGCGGCATGCGCAGATCGGTCAGGACCAGATCAAATTGGCCGGCCTGAAGCATTTCAAGCGCGCGGCTACCGTTGGCCGCGACTTCGACGTCGTGACCTTCGCGCTTGAGAAAGATTGTCAGAAATTCGCGCAGAGAAAGGTCGTCATCGACGATCAACAGGCGGGCCATCGGCATCTCCTGGGTGGGGGACAGGAGCCGGGCCAAGCATAGGCGAGCCCGCGCGATTTTGCACGCCAGACGCCGGGCCCAGCCAGCAGCTCAGATCTGCGCCGCCGGAACCGTCCGGCTTGGACGGGAATTGTCGCCAAACGCGTCGGCGGGCGGATAGCGGGGCAGGCGCACCTGCATCCGCGCCCCGCCCAGGGTCGGCGAGCGCCCGGCCGTGATCTCGCCGCGGTGGACTTCTACATGGCGGCGCACCGTGGCCAGCCCCAGGCCAGTGCCTTCGGCCTTGGTGGTGTGAAAGGGTTCAAAAATGAATGGAAGTTCTCGTTCCTCGATGCCCGGGCCGCTGTCCTGTACGTCCACCGTCAGCCCGCCGCTGCCAGCGCTCAAGCCGACCTGCACCTCCCGGCGGTCCACAGCCAACACCGCCTGGCAGGCGTTGATGAGGAGGTTCCAGGCCACTTGCCGCAGCAACACCGCGTCGCCCACCATCTGCCAGTCTGTCTGGCCTGGGGTGGCCTGGACTGACAGCTGCACCCCCGCCGCCTGGACCCGCGGGTCGATGCCACAGGCCTGCACCGTCTCGGTCAGCAGCCCCAGCAGGTCGACGGGAGCCCAGATCGCTCGGCGCGGCCTGGCGAATTCCAAGAATTCGTCGATCCACTCGGACAGCTGCTCGGTCTCTCTGACCACGATCTGCATCAGCGGCCTGTCGGCCTCGGCCACGCTGGCGCTGCCCTGCAGCAGCTGCACTGCGCCAGAGATCGAGGCCAGCGGATTGCGGATTTCGTGGGCGACCGCCGTGGCCATCGAGCCAATGGCCGCCAGACGCTCGCGGGCGCGGTGGGCCTCGTCGCGGCTGCGGGCCTCCGTCATGTCGCGCAGCACCACGATCCGCCCCCAGCTGCCTCCCGGATCGCGCAGCAGCGCCACCCGGCACGCCAGGATCTGCTGCTGGCCGGCGGCGTCCTTGCGCACCACCTGCTGAGTCTCCCCCAGTGGCTTTGGGGCGGCGCGGGCGATTTCCCATTCTCCCGATTGGGTTCCCCCCGCCTGAGCCAGCTCTGGCAGCACCCTCTCGATCGACTGCCCCTGCAGCTGCAGCGCGTCCAGGCCGATCATCGCCTCGGCGGCGGGGTTGGCGGTGGTAATGATGCCCTGGGCATCCAGGGTCAGCAGGCCGTCGGGCAGGCTGGACACCACGTCTTCGTAGCGCACCCGCAGCGTCGCCAGCTCGCGGCGCGACTGCTGGGCCCGCCGCCGCGTCCGGTCGAGCTCTCGCAGCAAATGGCTCGACAGCAGCGCTGTGGCATAGGCTGCGGCGACCTGCAGCGCCAGGTCCGCCACGACCTCAAAGGCCTCCATGGGTTGCCGCGGCCCCAGCGCCCCCAGGTAAGCCACCCGCAGGGTTGGCAGAGAGATCCAGCCCCCCTCGCCCATCGCCATCAGCGCCATACCGGCCGAAGCCAGCGCCGCCGTCACCACCGCCCCGCCGCGCCCCAGCAGCACCGCGGCATTGAGCACGGCCAGCGGCAGGCCGAACTGAAACAGGCTCTGCAGGCCGTCGGTGACGTAGACCACGCTGAGGGCCAGCGCCACGTCGGTCGCCACGCTGGCCCAGGCAATTCGGGTGAGCCACCGCACCTGCGCTCGGCCTAGCACGGTCGCCAGCAGCAAGATGAAAGACAGCGTGTAGGCCACGGCCGCGACCTGGTACAGCAAGACCTCTGGCTGGTCGGCGGCGCGCTGCGGACTCAGGCCAAGGTCGACGGCGACGGCAAACGTGACCATCAGCGAGACCAACAGCACCCGCGCCAGGGTCGTCCACTTGATCCGCGCAACGGCTTGCTCGTCTTCGCTCAGCACCGCAGCGGCCTCAGGCAGCTGTGGCGATCCCACTGCGGACGCAACCGCAGAGTCCGGCAGAGGCCGCAAAGGGAGCTGGGCCTGCGGCTCTTGCATGCCTGCCTACTTGATGTTGTCGCCCATGGTAAAGATCGGCATGTACATCGCCAACATCACGGTACCGATGATGCCGCCGAGCACAAGCATGATGATCGGCTCCATCATGGCCGTCATGCCGTCGATGGCCTCGTCGACTTCCGAGTCGTAAAAGTCGGCGATCTTGCCCAGCATGACGTCCATCGCACCGGTGGCCTCGCCGACCGCGATCATCTGCACCACCATGACCGGAAAGATCTGCGTCTCCAGCAGCGGCGCCGTCATGTTCTTGCCTTCCATGATCTTTTCGCGGGTGTAGTCGACCGCTCTCTCGACCACCAGGTTGCCCGAAGTCTTGCCGACGATCTGCAGTGCCTCGATGATCGGCACGCCGGCCGACACCAGGGTGCCCAGGGTGCGGGTGAACTTGGCCACCGACGATTTTTTCACCACATTGCCGATGATCGGCCCGTGAAAGAGCATCCAATCGCGCACAAACGGGCCCTGCTTGGTCTTCATGGCCACCTTATAGGCGACAAACAGCCCCGCCGCTCCACCCGCCAGCAGCGGCGCTTTGGCCATAAAACCGTCAGAGATGCCGACCACAAACAGGGTAATGGCCGGAAGCTTGGCACCCATCGAGGTAAAAGTGCCGGCAAACGTCGGCACGACTTTCCACAGCAGGCCAATGGTGATGAGCATCGACACAGACAGCACCGTCAGCGGGTACTTCATGGCGCTCTTGACCTTCTTTTGGGTCTCAGAGGCCTTCTCGATGTACTCGGCCAGGCGGTTCATGATGGTGTCGAGAATGCCGCCCATCTCGCCGGCCTGGATCAAGTTGACATACAACTGCTCAAATACTCTAGGGTATCTCTTGAGCGCTTCCGAAAACGACGACCCCGACTCCACCGAGTTCTTTACGCCCAGGATGCAGCGCTTCAGGTTGGGATTTGGCTCAGAATTGCCAACCAGATCAAGCGCCTGAACCAACGGCAGCCCGGCATCGATCATGGTCGCCATCTGGCGGGTAAAGATGACCATGCTCTTGGTGGGCACGCCATCGGTCACACCGGGGATGTTGAGGGTCAGCTCCTTTTGCTTCTTCTTGATCTTGAGGATCGAGATGCCCTGCTGCTTGAGCTTGGTCTGGGCTTCGATCTTGGTGTCGCCCTCGACCTCTCCGCGGGTGAATTTCCCTTCGTTGGTTGTTCCTTCCCACTGCCAAGTCGCCATTGCCCACCTCTATCGCAGCGTCTGCGCTCTACGCCCCTGCTGATTCTACCATCCACCAGTACCCAGAACCTGCGCACCACAAGCGGGTGCAACCCGGAGCCAAGGATCGGGGGTGCGGACTAGTCGTTGCGGGTCACGCGCAGCACTTCTTCCAAGGTGGTCAAGCCCTGAGACAGCTTGCGCAGTGCCGACATCCGCAGCGTCTGCAGACCGTCATCGATGGCGACGCGCTTGAGCTCGCCAGAAGAGGAGCCCTGAAGCACGGCTTCGCGCAAGTTGTCGGTGATCGGCATGATCTCGTAGATGGCCACGCGTCCCTTGTAGCCGGAGTCGCCGCAGGTCTTGCAGCCCGTGCCCTTGAGGAAGGTCGAGCTGTCGTAGTCCTCTTCGCTCATGCCGGCTTCGATGCAGGCGCGGCGATCGGGCTGAAAGGGCTGCCGGCACTCGGCACAGGTGCGGCGGACCAGGCGCTGGGCGGCAATCAGGTTGAGGGCGGCGGTAACCATGAACGGCTCTACGCCCATGTTCAGCAAGCGCGAGATCGTCGACGGGGCGTCGTTGGTGTGCAGCGTAGACAGCACCATGTGGCCGGTCAGCGCCGCCTTGATGCCGATTTCGGCCGTCTCAAAGTCGCGGATCTCGCCGACCATCAGCACGTCTGGGTCCTGGCGCAGAAACGAACGCAGCACCGAGGCAAAGTTCAGGCCAATCGCTTCATTCATCTGCACCTGGTTGATGCCTTCCAGGTTGAACTCGACCGGATCCTCTGCAGTGCTGCAGTTTTCTGTGACCTTGTTGAGCTCGGTCAGGGCCGAGTACAGCGTGGTCGTCTTGCCAGACCCGGTGGGGCCGGTCACCAGCACCATGCCAAACGGCTGGTGGATGGCGTGCTTGAACTTGTCCAGCTCGCTCTGGTCAAAACCGAGCTTGGTCATGTCGGTCTGCAGGTTGGCCTTGTCTAGCAGTCGCATAACGACTTTTTCGCCAAACAAGCACGGCAACACTGAGACGCGGAAGTCGCACTCCTTGCCATCGGCCAGCTTGAGCTTGATGCGGCCGTCTTGGGGCAAGCGGCGCTCGGCGATGTCCAGCTGGCTCATGATCTTGATGCGGCTGACAATCGCGTTGCGCAGCTTGAGGGGCGGCCTCATGATCTCGTGCAACACGCCGTCGACGCGGTAGCGCACCCGAAAGGCCTTTTCGTAGGACTCAATGTGGATGTCGGAGGCGCGGCGCTTGATGGCGTCGACCAGGATCAGGTTGACCAGCTTGACGACCGGCGCTTCCTCAGAGCTCTGCTTGAGTTCTGCGGTATCGACGTTGTCTTCGTCGGTCATGACCTCCAGGGTCTCGTTCATCTCCTCAAAGATCTGCAGCTGGTCGGCGGAGCCATAGAGCTTGCCGCGGATCTTGGCGATTTCTTCTTCCGGCGCGACCACCACTTCGACATTCAGGCCGGTTTTGAACTTGAGATCGTCAATGGCGTGGTAGTTGCCGGGATCGGCCAGCGCCACCACCAGGGTCGAGCCGTGCACGGCGATGGGCAGCAGCTGATGGCGCTCGCACAGTTCGCGGGGAACCAGGCGCACAACCTCTGGCGATACTTCGACTTGCGACAGGTCGATCGACGGTACCTGATACTGGCGCGACAGAAAGTCGACCAGCTGGGCTTTGTCGACGTAGCCCAGGGCCTGCAGCGCCGAGCCTAGGTGGCGGCCGGTCTTGGAGGCCTCCGCCGCGGCATTTTGCAGCTGCTGGATCGAAACCACGCGTTCCCGCAGCAGCATTTCGCCCATGCCCTTGGCAACGGCGGGCAAGTAGCCAGAGGTGGAGCGCTTGGGATTCTGGAGCTCATCGGCCATCGGAGAACCTCGGGGGAGCAGGGGGCGGCGGCAAAGGAGTGCACAATTGCTTCGCCGAATTGTTCAACCTAGCAGAACGGTACGTGGGCGCAACTGTTGAACGCAGGACCCAGACATCACTGGACTAAGGGTCTGTCTGGACGATCCCCTACAAGCTCGCCGTCATTCTGGGTTTTCTCAAGCAGGGCTGACTGCTGCAGCGCCACGGTCAGCCGGCTCCACGCCGGCAGGTCCACGGCTTCGGCGCGGATCCGCGGGTCCAGGCCGGCCGCCGCCAGCGCGTCGCGGACCCGCTCGACCGGGTAGCTGGCGTTGACCAGGGCGTTGACCAAGGTCTTGCGGCGCTGGGCAAAACCAGCGGTGATCAGGCGGGAGGTCGCGCTCCACTCGCCGGCCGGATAACGCGGCGCCGCCAGCGGCTCTAGCACGACCACCGTTGACTCGACCTTGGGCGGCGGCTGAAAGGCACCGCGACCGACGTGGAAAGCCATCCGCACGTCGGCCAGCCACTGCATCTTGACGGACACCTGGCCGCGCTCGCTGTCGCCGGCCTTGGCTACCAGCCGCTCGGCGACTTCGCGCTGGATCATCGCCACGATCCGCGCCGGGCGCTGCTGGGCCTCCAGGAGCGAAAAGAGGATGGGAATTGCGGCATAATACGGCAGATTGCCGACCACTACCGGCGACGGGCCCCACTGGCCCGAGGCGATCCGCGCGCTCCAGTCCAGGTCAGCGGCATCGCCCATCACCAGCTCGAACACCCGGCCAAAGCGCTGCTCTAGCACAGCCGGAGTGCGGCGGTCGACCTCAATGAGGCAGAGCTGGCGGTCGTTGCCGCTGGCCTGCAGCACGGCGATCAGGTGCTCGGTCAAGTTGCCAGTTCCGGGGCCGATCTCCACCAAGCTGTTGCCCGCGGCCGGCAGACTCAGGTCGGCGATGCGCCGCAGCACCTTCTGATCGTGGAGAAAGTGTTGGCCTAGGCTCTTGTTGGGAGCGAGCGCTGGTCGGGTCATGGATTCCTTGCGGGGCCAACGGGAGGACCGGAGGCCAGGTTGGGTCAGGCCGCGGTGGCAGGACCGCGGGCAGGACCAAGGGCAGCCCCAGGGCTTTGTGCGGCCACCGGGCCGGCGCGGCGGACCTCGCCAGTGGCTTGGGCGTCTAGCAGGCGCGGGTCATCGCGGTGGCCTTGCCGCAGCAGCGCCTCGCCCAGGGCGGCCACCATCGCGGCATTGTCGCCACACCAGCGCACCGGCACCGGCCAGAAGCGCAGCCGCGAGCGGGCACAGGCCACAGAAAATGCCTGGCGCAGCCCCTGGTTGGCTGCCACGCCGCCACACAGCACCAGATCGCGCAAGCCATGGCGGCGCAGCGTCTCTAGGGTGACCCGCACGGTCTGCTCGACCAAGGCTCCCTGAAAGGAGGCGCACAAATCCGCTTGCTGCGCTGCAATTTGGCTGGAGTCCAGCTGTGGACCTCCGGCAAGAGCCTCGATCTGCAGCCGGGCTGCGGTCTTGAGGCCAGAGTAGGAGTAGGCGCCATCGCTGCGGCCAAACATGCCGCGCGGCAGTGGGTGGGCAGCGGGGTTGCCGGTGGCCGCCAGGCGATCGACCTCGGGACCGCCGGGATAGGAAAGTCCCAGCATTTTTGCAAACTTGTCAAAGGCTTCGCCGGCAGCGTCGTCCAGCGTGCGGCCCAGCAGCTGCCACTCATCGGGCCCTTGGACGCGGTACAAGCTGGTGTGCCCTCCCGAGACGACCAGCGCAGCAAACGGCAGGTTGGGAGCCTTGGCCGCCGGCTCTGAGGGATGGCGCAGGTACGCCGCCCAAGCGTGGGCGCGGATGTGATCGACGCCAATCAGCGGCACGCCCCAATTCCAGGCCAGCACTTTGGCGGTCTGGACCCCGACGAGCAATGCCCCAATCAGGCCGGGCCGGTTGGTGACAGCGATGCCGCCCAATTGACCAGGCGCCAAGCCGGCATCGCTCAAGGCCAGCTCCAGCGCCGGCAACACCGTCAGCAAGTGGTTGCGCGCCGCCACCTCTGGCACCACGCCGCCAAAACGCTGGTGCAGCGCCACCTGGCTGGCCACGCGGCTAGAGAGCACCTGGCCCTGCCACACCACCGCGGCAGCTGTCTCATCACAAGACGACTCCAGGCCGAGCACCGGACCCGCCAGTGGCGCCATTTTCGCGGTCTCCGCCGTCATCCCTAGCTCTTGCCCGGCGCGCCGAACCAGTGCTGGTACAGCCGCTTGGCTCGCACCTGGTGCTTGGCCTGGGGGTGGACCAAGTAGGCCTGCAGAGACGCTTTGGCCGCGTCGGGCTGCTTGGTCTCTACTTGCAGCACGGCCAAGTGCAGCAAGGTCTCTGCCACAAAATTGGGCTGGTCCCGCAGCTTGTGCAGCTGGACCAAGGCCTCTTCCAGGTGCCCGCCATCGACCAGGGCCACGGCGTCAAGGTACGCGCGGGCGTTGGCTGCGACCTGGGGATCCTGCTTGGGGCCGGGCACCGTCAGCCAGATGCCCACCGCCAGAGCCGCGACCGCCAGCATCACCCACGGCCAGTTCTTGGGCTGCAGGATCGCCATGGGCTTGGGCGGAGGCGGCTCCACCGCTTCTTCTTCAAGCTGGGCAGCCGGAATCCAAGCATAGGGCCGCGCCGCCACGCGCTGATCCGCCGAGCCAGCCATCGGCACCGGCCGAACCGCCGTCAGGCGATCGTCGGCGCTGCCTTGCCCCGCCGTCAGGACCCGGCCGCTGGCGCTGTGGCGCGGGTTGTAGGTGGCTTCTGTTTCTGGAAAGCGCTGGTCTCCCGCAGACTGCACGCCAAACCAGCCGCTGACGGGGCTGCCGCGGCCGGCGCCAGAGCCGCCGTCAGAGCGCGCCGCCACGGCCAGCAGCGAAGAGGGCGCGCGTCGCGCCACCCCGCCCACCTGCAAAGGGGTGGGCCCGCGCAAAGCGGTGCGGTCGGGCAGCTGCACCGGTGCGGTCCCAAGCTGCTTGGTGGCGTTGTCGCGGACGGGCGGCGGGCTGTCGGCCGCCAGGGCGGGGCCCAGGTCTGCCCCCTCTAGCCGCCTGAGGGCCTCGTCGGCGCCGACGCGGTAGACGTGGGTGGTCGGATGGCTGTGGCGGCGGTCGGGCATCTGCGGGGCGTCGACCAGCGTCATCGGCGCCGCTGGCCAGGTGTGGCTGCTGGCCCTCCTGGCCGCCGGAGAGCGGGTGTCGAGCACGGGGCGGGCGCTGACGTCGACACCGCCCACGGGCCCCAGCACGTCCGCCGCCCGCGGCCCCGTCTCTACCTGCGGCACCACGGCGCCGCGGCGGATGCGGGCTTCCAGGGCGGCAAAGGCCTCCAGCTCGTCATCGCCTTCGCCGGCCAGGGCGTCCGCCAGCACCGAGCCGCTGGCGATGCGCCGAAACAGCGCCTCGGCCACCACCGGCAGCGGCCTTACCCGCTCCCAGCGCACGGTGCAGACGCAGTCGGTGTAGGGCAGGCTTTGGCGCGCCTCTTCAACGCGGCGCGAATACTCTTGCGCCAGCGCAAACAGCGCCAGCGCCGGGCCGGTCAGGCTGGTCGGCCCGCTCCACTTGGCGGTCTCGACGCGGTAGCCGCCGCTGCGCCAGCAAGCCATCCGCTCCAAGCTGTGGCGACCCGTTTCGCCGTCGGCCTCGGCGTGGACCAGCTCGCCCTCTAGCAGGGCCACCACGCCGACGCGCCCGCCACTTTCCAGATGGATAATCGCCGACTTGCCCATCCCCGGCCGTGGAATCCGGTCGATAAGCGAGCCCAGCAATTCCAGCAAGCCTTCTTTTTGCAGGTCGCCGACCCTGGCCTCGCCCTGGGGCAGCTCGTTGCTGTTGGCCACGTGGCGCACCAGCCCAACCAGTTCTTCTGCATTGACGGGACGCACGGCCACCCCGGTCCAGCCCGCCTCATCGACGTGTTTGACTGCGGCCTCGCGCTGGCTGCGCAGCACCACGGCGATAAAGGCCGGCGGACGCGGCAGGCCGGCTAGCCTCTCGCTGAGCTCGACGGTCTGGGCAAGATCGCGATAGGCAGCGACCACCACCGCCGCTACGCCAGTGCCAAGCGTCAGCAGATGGTCCGTGGCGGTATCGGCATCTCTCACGGCCTGTGCGGAGACCCCGGCCTGGACCAAGTCCAACGCCAACATCCCCGCTTCCACCGGATCATCCGCAACCACAAGGACTTGCGCGCCAGTGGCGCTGGACTGCGATCGGCTCATGCTTTGGTTGACCACCTCTGGGGATTTGGGCGCTTGCCACCCCACACCGCTACGCACAAAAAAGCCTGAACCGCAGGCGACCGTCAAGTCCCCTGCGGCTCAGTGGCGTACGAATTGGGCGACAGCGGGCGACGGCGCCGGCAGAGAGCGCCAAGCGTACCCTTGCGGATGCGCAGCGACGCCCCGACAACAAATCGCGGGATTTGTCGTCTTCAGCGGCCCTTACAGCTTGCCGGACAGGATGAACGAGATCACCAGCGAGTAGATCACCAGCGACTCAATGAGCGCGAGCGAGAGCAGCATCGGGGTGAACAGCTCTTTGGCGGCGGCGGGGTTGCGGCCAATGCCTTCCAGAGCAGCGGCGGCAGCCTTGCCCTGAGCGAGGGCGCCACCCACGGCGGCAATGCCCAGGCCCAGACCGGTGGCCAACGCGATCGCGGCCTTGACGGTGAACTCGTTGTCCGCAGCGGCGCCATCGGCGGCGAAAGCGGCGCTGGCGAACAGCATGGTGGCGACGAAAGAAAGGGCGGCCGCCAGATTGCGCTTGAACTTCATAGGAATCCTCCGGGAACGAACGGCCGCAGCCGTCTCAGGGGTGGCAAGGCGGAACCGCTCCGCCCGCGTTCAGGGGTGACTGGGGTCCGGCCTAATGGCCGGCGGCATGTCCATGGGCGTGGCCGTCACCGTGGCCGTCATCGTGACCATTTCCGTGGCCCTCATGGCCCTCTCCGTGGTCATCGTGGTGGGCCGTGGCCATCGACAGATAGACCGTCGACAGCAACGTAAAGACCACCGTCTGCACGATCACCACGATGAGACCCAGGAACATCACCGGCAGCGGCACCAAGGGGATATGGAAATTCAGAAAGTTTTCCATGACCTTGTGGTCGCCGTACATGTTGCCCATGAGACGCAGTGACAGCGATACCGGGCGTACCGCGTGGGAAATGACTTCGATGATGATCATCAGCGGCGCCAGCGCCAGGATCGGCCCGGCAAAGTGCTTGGCGTAGTTGACCACTCCCTGAGCCCGCAGGCCGGAGACGTGGGTGGCGACAAAGACCGTCAGGCCCATGACGATATTGGTGTTGAGGTTGTCCGTCGCTGGGGCTCCCAGGGGCAGCAGAGCCAGGGCATTCATCACAAAGATGTAGACGGCCAGGGTGCACACCAGCGGAAACTGACGGCGGGCTTCTTCAGGGCCCATCATCCCTTTCATCATGTTCCACACGGCGCCGACGATCACCTCAAAGAACAGCAGCGCGCCTATCGAGCGCTCTGGCATCACGCCGGCATCGGCAGAGGACTGCAGCTTGCGCCGCGCCGCCAACGCCAAGCCCAGCACCAGCAGCATGGCCACTGCGGCAAAGAACACGTGGGTGATGTGACCTTCGATGGTCAGCGGGCGCTTGTCGATCAGGGTCTTTTCCAGGGCGGTGCCGGCAAATTGGTGCTCAAACCAGCCGCGCACGGCCACGTGACCGTCGTGCTGGGCATTCTTGCCGACAATCAGCGACAAAAAGGTGAACGGCTCGGGGTGGGGGTGCTCGGCGTGGCCCCCGTGGGCGGCGGCAGCGTGCGGATCGGCAGCGTGCGGATCGGCGGCGTGCGGATCGGCGGCG
>CAIXGW010000013.1 GCA_903919145.1 uncultured Myxococcales bacterium | reverse complement strand
CCTGGCCAAGCCGGGGATGGACAAGCGTGGGCGCGCCGAACTTGTCGCGTACCACCTCCAACTCGGGTCTACCAAGAGCGTCGTGCCGCAGCAACAGACGCTCCAGGCACGCCTCGAAGATGCGCCGCCCCTCAGACTGCGCGGTGTCGATCCCAGACCCAGCGACGATGTTGCGGGCCCAACCGGCTGGCTCGGGCACCCAGTCCTCTGGGCGAAAGAACGTCGGGTGAGCGATCATCAGGCAACCAATCGGGTAGTTGCCGCTTGCGACGCGCTCGCCTGCGCGGTATTTCTCGATCCGGCTGTGCATCGTCGGCCAGTCGGGCACGCCGTTTTTGACACCGAACGCTTCCCAGGCCACCGGCGCCGAGACGATGCTGTGCCGCGAGAAAAACCCGAAGCCGCCGATGGCGTTGTAGGGGCTCTTGAGACGAAAGAAGAAGGGCTCGCCGGGCTCAAGAACGTGGAACTTGCGACCGCCGGATGGCTGCCAGAAGTTGACCTCGTCGAGGTTGGGTTGGCTGGCGAGAAAGCTGTACCAGTCGTGGTCTGTGTTGCCGATGTAGCCTCGCGCCATGACCCCCCTTGGTGCGGCAAGGGCCCGCAACGTACAATCTGAGCCTGCGCCGTGTCGCTGGTGTGTGTCAACGCCGCACCGCCTGAGTTCCCAAGCCCGACCACATAGCCAACACCGCCCCAGCAAATTCCCAAGCCCGCGTGCAGATTCGACCCCATGCGGTATCGCTGTTTGCCTCCGTCCATGTTGTGCGCACATGACATCCTTGCACAACAGGGGCCGCCATGCGATATTCGCCGCCGAGCTGCAGGAGGATCCCACCATGGCCTACGTTAGAACCAAAGGAAATCAGGTGCTCTTGGTCCACGGCAAGCGCAATGCCGATACCGGCAGCGTCGAACAGGAGACGCTTTTCACCTTCTACACCAAGGCCGAAGTCCAGTCGGCTCTAGGAGAACACAGCAAACTCTTTCGCGATTTGCTCGAGCACGAACACCCGACTTTGCGCCTGGATTGGCTGGCGATAGACGCAGCTTTGGGCGAGCGCCTCCAAGACCTGCCTGACGTCGCGCCCGAGCATCACAACAAGGCCGCCGCGGAACTGCGCAGCGCGCTGGTTGAACTCGCCCGGGTGACTTGGGAGTTGACGCCGTCCAGCGAGTCGGCCGCCAAACGCCTCATCGACGACAACCGGACGGCCATCACGCTAATTGTTGAAAGGCTAGATGAACTTCTGGCTGCTCCCGCGCCTGAGGATCCTGATCTTGCGCCGGATTCGCCCTCTCTATGGCGGCAAGCGCGCAAAACGCGGTCGCTGCCCTTGGAGGGATGGGAACAGCTCGACGACCTCTGGGATCTCGGCAACTACGACGAGGTGGAAGCGCTGGCGACCTTGCTGGCGGAGGCCTTCCCAATGTTTGCCGATGCCCGCAGCTACCTGGGCCTGGTGGCCATGAAGCGCGGCCAATTCACATTGGCGCTCCAGCACTTTCAAGACGCCGAGGCGAGGGGTCGCAGGCAATTTCCACGGCGGGTGGCCAAGTCGCAGTACTGGACCTTCCACAATACGCGGCCCTTTCTGCGGGCCATCATGCACCAGATCGCAGCCCACAACATGCTGAAACAGTATGAGACAGCTCTGGAACTGTGCGATCGCCTGGGTGGCGAGTACGGTCAGGACATTTCGGCCGAGACGTTGCGCGCGCC
The DNA here is from genome assembly GCA_903919145.1 of uncultured Myxococcales bacterium. GTDB lineage: Bacteria > Myxococcota_A > UBA9042 > UBA9042 > UBA9042 > SXRM01. Next base: position 469 of record CAIXGW010000013.1, on the reverse strand, counting down.
GGTACTCCTCAACTGCGGCCAATGGCGCCAAGCCTGCCAGTCTGCCGAGCGAGTGGCAGGGCTCTACCCAGCGCACCTCTTCATCGCCGCGTTTGCCTGGATGGAACTGCTGGATCACGCAAGCGCTTTCGCGCACTTCATTCAAGGCGCGCTGACGTTTCCGTCCGCCGCGGCTCAGGTGCTTCGCGTGCCAGTGCCCAAGGGCTTTGAGATGGACGCCCGTGACCACGACGCTGGCGTGGCGCTGCTAGCTGACATTGCACCGTATTTGGCGCGGCATGCGAGTTCGGTTCATCTGTTCGGCAGGCTCTGGGCTCATCCCATGGTCCAGGCCGCCCTGTTGGAAGCAGAACAAGCGCGGCGCCGCATGCGTGTCGACCGCAGCGGCGACCCGCGCCTGCGCGAGCAGTCCCAGCAACTGCAAGGCATGGCGCACGCGCGAAAGGTTGCTGCTGCTGTGGCAGCAGAT